>CAZFJR010000068.1:0-2977 GCA_964519235.1 uncultured Salinivenus sp.
CAGAAGGCCGCGAGCACGCCGTTCGGCGCCTCGGCCGTCGGAATCTCGGCGTTGCTGAAGTATCCGTCCAGCGCCCCTTCGAAGAAGACGAACCCGTTGTTGTTGATCTTCACCGAGTCGCGCTGCTGCCCATAGTACTCAAACGTAAAGGGCAGCGGGACTTCGATGGATTCAAAGTCGCTGATGCCGGTGGCGGTCCCTACGTCGCTAATGTCGTTGAACTGGAAGGCAGGGCCGCCCGGCTCGTTGCTGTCGATCCAGCTGTAGCCGAAGTCGTCGGGCCCGCCTGCGCCGGTACGCACCGGGTGCCCAATGCCGGCGTGCGGGTCGCTGCCCTTCTCGTAGCCGGCGTCGCCGATCACGCTGGATGTGGCATTGCGCTCCACGCCCGCCTGATCCAGCAGCGCCTGGGCCGCAAAGTCCGGAAAACTGTACTGCAGGCTAGTTTCGGCCGGACCCTCGTTGGAGAGGGAAAGCGTCAGGCTGGTGTCGTTGCCCGTTTCGAGCTCGGCGGCCAGGCTGTCTGGGCTGTACGCCAGCACCGGCGCCGGGGGCGTGTCGGCACTGGGCGAGTTGCCGAGGGCGCTCGTGTTGCCAAACTCATCGCTGGCGCGCAGGCCAAAGTGCACCGTTTCGCCGAAGGGCAACCCGTTGGAGATGGCAACGCTCTGAACCGTGCCGACGGTGTCCGGCAGCGGGAGGCCCTCCACCGGCGTGGCGTCGGCCCAGCTCGTACTGTCGTCAATCGGGCCGTCCGTGCTGTAGCGAAGATCGTACGTGGAGGCCGTGCCCGTCGTGTCGCCGTCGTCGCCCGGGGCGGTCCACTCCAGCGTGGCGCTGGCGCCCGGGGCGTTCTGGCTGACGGAGAGCACGGACAGGTCGGCAATCGCGCCGGGCGGCGTCTCGTCGACCCCGCCGGACGAAAGGGCGCTGAAGGCGTTCACCCGCGGCCCCATGATCTCCGGCTGGTTGTCGCTAATGTCGTCGCCGGTGTTGATCAGGAGCGCCTCCATCTGATCGTCCGTGAGGCCCGGGTTGGCCGAGGCCACCAGACCGATTACGCCCGAGACGTGCGGGGCCGCCATCGACGTCCCCGAAAGCGTGCCGCTTCCGCCGACGACCGTGCTCAGCACGTTGCTGCCCGGGGCGGCAATGTCCACCCACGAGCCGTAGTTGGAAAACGAAGACTTGGTGTCGGTGTCGTTCGTGGAGGTGACCGCAGTGCTCGGGCCGTAGTAGCCCGGGTACCACTCCCCGTCGCTGTTGTCGTTGCCCGCTGCATTGACGAACAGCCCGCCGTCCATCGGCGCGCTGGGGCCGCCCGCATTGGCGCGGAAGTAGTCGATGGCGTCCAGGACGGCCTGCTCGAAGGTGCCCTGGCTCTGGTATCCCCAGCTGTTCTGGCTCACAACCGCGCCGTTGTCCGCGGCGTACGTGATGGCTTCCGCAAACCCACCGTTCGACGCGCCGAACGTCTGGTTGATCATCAGCCGCACGCCCGCGCCATTCGGGCCGCCCCCGGCCACGCCCGCCACAAACTCTCCGTTGTCGTTCTTGGCCGCAACCGTGCCGGTCACGTGCGTGCCGTGATCCCCCGAAGCACTGGGGACCGGGTCGCCGTCGGCGTGGTTGTAGCCGACAACATCGTCGACAAAGCCGTTGTTGTCGTTGTCGACCCCGTCGAGGTCGCCGCCCTCACTGGCCGGTGTTGGGTCAAACTGGCCGTTGTTGTTGATGTCTTCGGCCTCGTTGATCCAGAGCATGCCCTGGAAGTCCGGGTGGTCGAGGTCCAGCCCGCTGTCCACAATCGAGATCACCACGTTCGGGGTGCCCGTCGTGATGTTGTGGGCCTCCGGCAGGTCGATGTCGGCGTCCGGCGTGCCTCCCGTCTGCCCCGTGTTGTTGTAGTGCCACTGCTGGTCGTACTCCGGGTCGTCCGGCACGTACGACGGCTCCTCGTCCGGCGGCGATGTCCGAATCTCGGTCATCTTCTTCTTGTAAACCGGCGAGGCGGCCGCCACCTGCGGCACGTCAAGGTAGTCCCTTGCAACTGTTTCCGGGGCGGCGTCGGCCTGGTACTGGACGGTGTACCAGCGATCGAGGCCCCACTTTACGTGGCGCGGCTCATGCGTGCCGGCTGGACGGAAGACGCGCTCCATCTTCGTTGCCCCGTAGGCCTGCGCGGCCCGGTCGAGAGCCTCGATGCCCGTGCGGGCGTCCGAGACGGTGAGGGGGAGCGCCCCCTCGGCCCCAACAAACTGAGCCTTGCCGGTGGGGGTGAGCTTCACCTGAATGCGGTGGTCGTGCGCCGCCTTGTCCTGGCCTCGGGCAGCCTCCGGAGATGCAAGCGCGAAGAGCAGAAGTGCGGAAAGTGCGCCCGCAATGGAAAATGGGCGCAACGCAGAACGAATTCGACGGGCCATTTGTATGGAGTATGCTTACAGAACGACTGTGAGCACCCCGCGTCGGCCGCTCCTGCCACAGATCGATCCGGCGCGGGGCTTTCGTATGTGGGGTCCTTTTTCGTACGAACGTTCTTTTTTCTTCGTCGACGGTTCAGCCACACGCGAATGCGCGGATGGCAGGGCCCTTCTTCGCACACTGTCCGTCTGGGCCTCGCTGTGTCTTCACAGTGCGTTTTCTCAAGTCGCAATGATTGTAACCGCACTCCCACAAAAAGTCAAGAAAGTTCATCCGCAGGAGTAGGAAATATTTTCCGCAGGATGACTTGCTCTGCTCCTTCTCTCGGCTCCACCGCGACTCCTCCAAGGGCTGCTCAGAGGGTTTGAGGGGCCCTGTCCACGAACATTCGCCGTGTGTGGCGGATGGGCCCCGCGCCGCTGCCCCCGCTCCGCGCCGTCCCGAATGCGGCTCCTCCCCCCAAATCTTATCTTTTTCTTCGCCTAACGCCTGTTTGACTTTGGGCGTGGGGGTGGCGGGATCCTGTGTCTCTTCTCGTTTGGAGGGCCTCTCGTCC
>CAZFJR010000068.1:3077-12272 GCA_964519235.1 uncultured Salinivenus sp.
GGGCGTGGGGGTGGCGGGATCCTGTGTCTCTTCTCGTTTGGAGGGCCTCTCGTCCGGGGGCCTCTCGTCCGGGGGCCTCTCGTTCAACGCGGGCTACTGTTCTCCGGCCTCGCTTTGTTCTCCGGCCTCGCCCTTCGCCTGCGGCACCCACACGGTGAACCGGCTCCCAACGCCCTTCTCGGTCTCTACCTCGATGGCTCCGTCCATCTGGTCGAGCGCCTCTTTCACAATCGTTAGCCCAAGCCCAGCGCCTTCGTACTCCCGGTTGAATCCCTCCGACTCCTGCCGGAACGGCCGAAACAACTCGTCGACTTTTTCGGGGTCGATGCCCACCCCGGAGTCTTCAACTTCGATGGTCGCCCACCCGTCCTCGCGGTATTCTCGCACCTGCACCGTGCCGCCGTCCTCGGTGTACTTGATGGCGTTCTCGATCAGGTGGCGGGAGATCATTTTGAGCCCCTCGCTGCCCGCATCGGCCCAGAGAGACTCCTCTTCGGTCTCCACGTGCAGGTCGATGTCTTTTTCTTGGGCCTTCTGCTCCACTGCGTCAAGGACGTCGGCCACCGCCCTGGTTAGGTCGGCGGTTCCATGCCCCATGTCTTTTTCTCCGCCCTCCAGTTGTGCGAGGGCAAGCACGTCGTCGAGCGTGCCAAGGAGGCGGGCGCCACTTTGCTCGATTTGCTCGGCAAAGTGGCTGATGACCTCGTTGGATCCGTCCGTTTCCTCGCGGATCAGTTCCGAAAACCCCAGGACCCCCGTGAGAGGGGTCCGGAATTCGTGGCTCATGTTGGCCAGGAGGGCCGTTTTCATGTGGTTCGCCCGTTCGGCGGCCTCTTTGGCCTCGCGCAGCTTGTCTTCTCGCTCAGCATCGGCCGTGACGTCCTGGGCCAAGAGCAGGCCGCCGGGTCGGTTCTGCTCCCGCAGCGCAACGGCGTGAATGCGGAGCACGCGCCCGCCGAGCTCGATTCGTCGGTCGACGTGCTCTCCGCTTAGGGCCTTTTTGCAGTGCCCCACCAGGGCGGGCGGGGCCGTGTCTGCGGCGTCTCCGAGGACGGTCCCCACCCGCTCGCCCAGGAAGTCCGACTCGCCCACCCCGTAGTCTTCGAGCAGCCGTCCGGCGGCAAGCGTGTACTCGAGGGTTTTGTCGAACAGGAGGACTGCGCCGTTCGGAATGTTCTCCGCCAGGACCCGGTACCGCCGCTCGCTGACCACTAGGTCACGCTTTTGTGACAGCGTGTCGAGCGCCTTTCGGAGGCTTCGCGCCACCACGCTCACAAAGCGGAGCTCCGCCTCGTCGAGCCGGTTGGGCGCACTGGCCCCCACGACAAGTGCGCCGTGGTCCCCGAGCGGGAAGTAGGCGCACCGCTCCAGTCCGGACCGGTCCACGCTGTCGTCGATGGCACTGGGGTCCTCAAACACCTGCCGCTCGCCGGTCTGCAGGGCGGTCCAGAGTGGAGTATGGCCCGCCTCCACCCGCGGCATTGCGGGCACCGTGTCGCCGCCCTGGGTGCCGACGCGGACCATCGCGCCCTTGTCCCGGAGATACACGGCCGCCTCCGCGAAGTCGAGCAACGTCCCGAGGGCCTCCATTACCACAGATGCCGCCCCCGCCTCACTGTCCACGTCCAGGAGATCGCGCGTGGTGCGGTGAAGAACTCGAAGGCGCTGCTCCCGCACCTTGCGCTCCGTAATGTCCGTGGCCACCCCGGCGATGCGCGGCGCATCCACGGACTCATCGATGCGGTACATCTCCGCCGCGATCCACCGGCGGCCGCGGGTGGGGTGCAGCACCCGAAATTCCTGGCGGTGCGGCCAGTCTGCCTCGCCCGCAGCCTGCGCATCCATGTCCGCCTGCAACGCAGGCAGGTCCGCCGGGTGCACGTGGCGGGTCCACATGCTCGGGTCCTCGCGGAGCTCTTCTTCTGGCACGCCGTAGAGCGTTTCGACGGCACTATTCAGGAAGAACATCTCCGAGTAGTCGGGCTCCAGGATAAAGAAGGCGTTCGGGGCCGCGTCTGAGAATCGTTCGAAGCGCCGGTTGGCACGCCGCAGAAGTCGCTCTCTCCGCTTCCGGTCGCTTACGTCTCGGGCAATGCCGCACAGCACCCGCCCGTGCCCCGGCGCCTCGAAGGCCCTCCCGGAAAACTCGTACGGCACCGCCTGTGCGCCCTGGGTCTGGAGGTGCGCTTCCACCCGGCTGTGCCCGGTTTCCATGGCTTCCTCAATGGCGCGCTGCACATGGGCCTTCGCGTCGTCCCCGAAGAAGTCCAGGGCACGCATCGACTCGATCTGCGCGTCCGCGTAGCCAGTCACTTCACTCAGGCGGTCGTTCCAGAGCAGGAGCGCGCCCTCCTCGTCCACCATGTAGAAAATGTCCCCGATCGAGTTGAGCACCTGCTCCAGCATCGTGCTCTGCTGCCGGAGCTTTTCCTTCTGCTCTTTTTGCTCGGTGATATCGTGAACGACGGAGAACAGAAGCGTGCCCTGCTGGTCCAGCCCTGGAATTGGGGCCGAGAGCACATTCACCGTTCGCACCTCCCCCGAGGCCAGTTCGTGCTCGAACACAAACTCGTCGCTTTCGGCTTCGGCCGCGGCGCCGCGCTTCTGGGCCACCGCATCGTCGGGAAGCTGGTTAATCTCTTGGATGGCCATGTCGGTGAGGGCGTCGCGGCCGTACCCGTAAAACTCGACCGCCGCCGTGTTGGCGTTTTCGATGGCCCCGGTGGCCTCGTCGATCAGCAGCATCGGGGCGCTGTGGTGCTCAAACATCATCTGGAAGCGGCGCTCCCGCCGGACAATCTCCTTCTGCATCGCTTTCCGCTCGGACACGTCGCGGAAGATGCCGTACACCACGGGCCCGCCCGGCAGCTCTACGGTCGTGGCGTTAATCTCGACGGGCACCCGCTCGCCCTCGCCCGTCACGATCTCGATTTGCGTTCCGTCGGGCAGTGCCTGCAGGATTTCTTCTTCCTCCAGGCTGCGCTGGAAGAGGGCTTCGTAGGCGTCTGCGCGGCCCCGGGGGTGGAGGTCGGTCTGATGAAGCCCCACGATGGTGTCCCGGTCCTGGCCGAGCAGTGACTCGGCGGCCGCATTCGCCTCAAGAATTTTTCCGGTCTGGGCATCGGCCACAAATACCGGATCGGGGGCGGCCTCCAGGAGCGTCTGGTAGCGCTCGCGGCTCGCTTCGAGGGAGCGCTCCCGCCGCTTGCGCTCCGTAATGTCGGTGCCGGTGGCCAGGACGCGGGCCACGTCTCCCCCGTTGAAAACCGGAATCACCAGGGTGCCGAGCCAGCGGGTGCGGCCTTCCCCGTCCTGAATCCGGAACTCGCCGCTCCAGGAGGCGCCGTTCTCGACCACGGACTCCAGATTCTCCACCACCCGCATTCGGTCGGCCGCGTCGACGAGGCCGAGAAATTCCTCGAGCGTCTCAGGGGCCTGCCCAAAGGCCTCGCGCAGCATGCCGTCCCACTCTACGCGGCCGGAGGACGTGTCCCACTCGGCAATGCCGGTCTCGCTGGCGGTAAGCAGCAACTGCCGCCGTCGGTCGCGTCGGCGCCGGTCCGTCACGTCCCGCACGGTGCACACGAGCCGTCCCGCGTCGGTGAGGGTAAGCGACAGCTCGGCCGGGAAGCTGCTGCCGTCCGGGCGCTGCCCGGTCACAAATCCCTGCCAGTGCCCCTTCTCTTCGAGGACGGGGAAGACCGCTTGTTCTATCCGCTCCACCTCGCCGTCCGCGTAGAGCATTCGCCAGGTATTGCCCAGAAGCTGCTCGCGGTCGTCGAACCCATACATGTCGGCATGGGTCTGGTCCACGTACACGAACTCGTCCCCCACGAGGACCGCCACCCCATCGGCCGCGTCCTCGACGGCCTGGTGCAGAATCTCCAGCTCGCGCTGCCGGTCTCTCTCGGCGGTCACGTCCCGGCCCGAGATGACCAGCGAGGTCACCTCTCCGTCGTCGTTGGTCACCGGGCGGATGCTGCCGCGAACCACGAAAGCGGCTCGGTCTCCTCCCATTTGCTCGGCCTCGTAGGAGACGTACTCCCCGGCCGCCGCCCGCTCAATCCAGTCTTGCAGGTCGGCCTGCAGCTGTGCGTCGTGGTGCCACCAGGGCGTTTCCCAGAACGGCTCTCCCAGGACGTCGGCCCGCTTCTCCTCGACGTACGAAAGGGCCGTGTCGTTCACGTTCAGCAGCCGGCCGTCGGGCGCAAGCACACCCACGAGCATGTTCGGGTCCTCCACCACCGCGTCGAACTGCCGCTTGCGGCGGTGCAGCTCGCGGCGGCGCTCTTCCCGGTCGGTGGTGTCCCGGTACACGCCCGTCATGCGGACGGCCTCCCCCTCTGGGCCGCGCTCAATGAGTCCGCGCACCTCCACGTAGCGGTCGGGCGCATCACGACGAGAGATGCGGAAAGACGCTTCGTGGTCGCGCTTTTCGGCATCGCCCAGCGCCTGTCCAATCGTCGACTGCAGGCGGCTGCGGTCGTCGGGGTGGACATGCTCGAGCAGTGCCCCGGTGGTGGAGGGCGGGGTGTCAACGCCAAACAGCGCCCGGACGCGGTCGTCCCACCTGCGCGTGTCGGTGGGAATGTGCCACTCAAAAACGCCCGCGTCGGCCGCATCGAGCGCCATTTGCAGACGGGACTTTTCGCTTGCGAGCGCCTCACTTTTGACCTCGGCGGTCGCCTCGGCCTGCTTGCGGCGGTGGATGTCTCGCGTCACCCCAACCAGCTTTACGGGGGCCTCCGGCGCGCCCCCTCCGCCTTCTTCCTTCGGGTCGTGCGTTGCAGGCGTGCCCGGAGCGCCCCCCACCGCCTGGAGGGTGGTTTCGACCCACCGAACGGTGCCGTTGGGCCAGAGCAGGCGGTACTCTCCGCGCCAGGTGCCGCCGGAAAGCACCTCGTCGGTGGCGGGCAGGGCGCCCTGGTCCTCCGGATGGGCGACCGATCGCCAGAGCATCGGGTCTTCCACGAGCGCCTCCGTGGGCCGCCCAAAGACAGCCTCCTCCGCCCCGTTGGTGTACAGCAGTTCGGTGCGAATCGAGTGCGCGGCGCTCGGGTGCTCCGGGGCCACCCGCACCTCCCACACCGCCTCGTCCAGGGCCGCGAGGAGTTCGTTCAGTCGCGCATCGCTCACGCCTGTACGGGGGGCGTCTCCGTCGGCCTCGGCCTCGCGGGCCGTCGGGGCCTGAATTTTCTGTCGGCGGCGGCGCTCCAGCGCGTCGACCGTCATCTGGGCCAGGTCGTCGAGCGCCGCCAGCTGCTGCTCGGTGGGCGAGCGGGGCTCTGTGTCCAGCACGCAGACGGTTCCCAGCATGTGGCCGTCCGGCGTGACAAGGGGGGCGCCCGCGTAGAAGCGAACGTGCTGCTCGCCGGTCACGAGGGGGTTTCCCTCAAACCGTTCGTCTTCGGTGGCATCTTCCACCACCAGCCGGCGCGCATCGTCGAGCGTGTGGACGCAGAAGGAGGTGTCCAGGTCGAGCTCTGGGACCTCCAGGCCCACACAGGCCTTGTGCCACTGCCGCTCGTCGTCCAGAAACGTGACGAGCCCGATGGGGGCCTCGAACACCGCCGCCGCAAGGTCGGAAATGCGGTCGAACGTCTCCTCGGGAGCGCTGTCCAGGATGTCGTAGCGGGCAAGGGCCTGGAGCCGTGCTGGGTCTTTTAGTGGGGAAGAGGCGACGTGGGAAGAAGCGCCGTTCGAGGGCGCATCGGTGTCGGACATGGTGGGCTGGGGGTTGTGATGCTGTAAGAGCCCCCCCCCCACCACGCGAGGCGACCGTGCCCCGAGCGGCGTGATCATCCAGACGCTATTCGCACACAGTGTTCGCACACGGCGGGGTTCGCACATGGCGGGCGCGTCCGAGCACGATCTGCGTCCACGTTGGGGCCCGCGTTCAGGATGGGCCTCGACGGCATTCCACGTTGCAGCGTGCGTTTCTTTCAAGAGAACGCGCCGTCATGCGAGTGTGTCTTCCGCGGGACGGACTGTCAGGGGGACGTCGCGGGTGGGAGAACGGTTTCCGGTGGGGGCGTGAGTCTCGTAAGAACTAATGAGGAGGAGTGCAGGCGCGTACTGTTGCGCGTTCCGGTTCGCTCAACTCAGACTGCGGCACAACGGTCAGTCCCTCCACGTCCGCGGCGGCCTTGCGGGCCTTCTCGCTTGTGGAGACGCCGAGCACCACGCGTCCATCCGGGAGCACGCACCGTCCACGGGTGGAGCGGGGCGCTGTCTCTACGATGTAGAACTTCTCCCGATAAGCAGACGAGCCGGGCGGGCCATCAGGCGCGGGCGAATCGGCAGGCGCGGGCGGGGTGGCGGAAGAGCCCTCTACCTGGCGGAGAAGAAGCTTCAACTGGAACAGAGCGATGAGCCTTCGAATCGGGGCAACAAACAGCACGCGAAAAATGAGCGCCGAACGAATCCGGCAAATATTTCCGCGTTTTAGACCGTCAAATACCGTTCCGCATTTGACCGGAAGAACGCAGCCGCGCCGGGGCCCGCACACAGACGCAGAGCGCGACAAAGGAAACCGCCCCATCCCCGAAGGCCGCCGGGCCCCCGGAGGCCTGTTACGTTTTGGAGCATATAGGTAAACTTTTACCATCTTTTGGATGATGGCCAGGAAGAGGTGTTTCCCTCGTTTCCGGTACGCTCGGGGAAGCGTTTCCGCCTTGCCCCCTCCCCGGTCGGGATGCCGTGTGCGGCCTTCAGAGCAGACACCGACGGACGAGGGGGGCGCTCAATTTTTGTCTCTTGAAATTTCCCGATCCTTTGTGGCGATTGCTTTTATGCGTTTCGCTTTTAGGCAACCAAAGTAGCTTTTTTTGTTCCTAAAGATTTGCTGACCCGGTAGCTATCGCCAAAAGTTTACGAGATCTAGCCAGGACCTCTCCGAAGCCTCCTTCCACGACCGCCCGAGCCAGCCGCACTGTTGATTGATCGCACCGTCGATTGGCCGCGCTGCCGAGACGCCTTGCGCAACCGAGACGCGCCCCACGCCCACGTCTCTCGAGCTCTGGAGACTCGTCCATCGTTGCGCCCGCGTCGGCCTGGTGCCTGTCCCCCACGCCGGTTCTGAAGCCCAGGAGAAACCTCCGACTGGCCGGGGGGCGCAGGGCGGCGCACAGGAACGGCGCGCAACCTGTGGCCACTCTCCCCGTTGCATCCCGTCCGTTATGTTGCAACATGTAAATACATTAGCCATGACCCGTCACAACTCTCTCTTTCTTGCCCTCTTCCTCGCAGTTCTCGGGCTGGGGCTCGGGCCCCTGTCCGCGGCGCACGCCCAGGGGGACAGCGGCGCGGCGGCGGACGACATTTTTGTGGTGGTCTCTTCCGGAGAGGCCCAGACCCAGATGATGGCGATGGTGCTTGGCAATCAGGTGGCGGCCAAGGGCGCCTCGGTTCGGGTTCTTCTGTGCGACGCGGCCGCCACGCTGGCCGTGCAGGGCGAATCGTTTCCGACGTTTCAGCCCGCCGGCCGGACCCCTCAGGACCTGCTCCGGGGGCTGATGCAGAAAGGCGCTACCGTCGAGGTCTGCGCCATTTTTCTCCCGAATACCGAGTACGAATCCTCGGATCTCCTGGATGGGGTTGGGGTGGCCAAGCCCGGGCCGGTCGCCGATCACATGATGAAGCCGGGCGTCCGGTACTTTACGTTTTAGTATTTTACATTTTAAACGCACCAATACTTGAACGCACCAACACGGAGGGGGCGCCGAGGGGGCGTTCGGGGCCTCGCGTCCCGAGCCGTTGCGTCCCGGAGCGGCCTCGTCCCTCACAAAAAAGCTGGCCCACCCGGCGAGAGCCGAGGGGCCAGCTTTTGCGTTTGTGCCGCGATGGCGCTTTGGGAGCGGCGCTGTCACAAAAGCGTCCTGTAAAAGCGCCCTATCAAAAGCGCCCGCAGGGGAGCGCCCGCGTGCAGCGCAGCCGCGGGTGCGTGTCTCTTCCGGGGTGCCTCGTTCCGTGCGCCTCTTCTCGTCAGCGCGTGTCGGTGGCGCGGGCCGCCGGGGCGGGGGCCGATCTGGCCGTTGGCGCGGCCGCTGAGGTCTCGGCCGGCTCGGCGGTCAGCTTGTCGAGCACCATTTTCAGCCGGCCCTTCAAGAGGAGCCCGGTATGGCGGTAGCGGATGCGCCCCTGCCGGTCGAGGACGAAGGTGCGCGGCACCGCCTGCGACCGCCCGTACTTTTGCCACGCAACCGTCTGACTCGCGAGCTGGGGGTAGTTCAGGTCGTACTTGCGGGCGAAGGGGCGCACGGCCGCAAAGCCGCCGTCGTCGATCGACAGCCCGACGAACGTGACCTCGCCCGCAAACTCGTTCTGCAGCTCCACAAACCCCGGCACCTCGGTGTGGCACGGGTCGCACCACGTCGCCCAGATATTAAGGACCACCACCTCGCCCCGGTGGTCGGAGAGCCGGAAGGTCTCCCCGTTCATTTGCTCGAGGGCAAAGTCCGGCGCTACGGGGCCGGTTTCCTCCACCGTCACCTCCGGCTGCAGGTCCTGCCACAGGAGCGCCCCCGCAAGCGCCAGGACGCCCCAGCCCCAGTACCGGCGCAGAAAGCGCCCGGTGCGCGCCAGGCCCTCCTGCATCGCGGTGCCTACGGAACGCGCTCCCGCAGGTGTGCCGTCGGGGGGCGGGCCTTCGGGCTGCTCCTCGGGAGGGGTGTCGGGACCGGTGCCCGAGGGGGGCGGGGACGAAGCGGAGGACGTCATGGTGTGCCGGGCCGTTGGGGGGCAGGGAGCGAGAACGAACGCAATGTGGCGCGGGGCGCGAGGGGCGCGATCACGGGGAGTCGGGACGGCGCTGAACGAAGGCATCTACGCTGTAGGGCCCCGCGCCGTGCGTCGCAAAAAAGAGCAGGGCGCCCATGATGGCCACATTTTTAAAGAGTGGCCCTAGGGTGGGGCGCCCGATTTGAATCGTGATCGTGATGGGGATGATCACCAGGATGAGAAGCCCGGCCGCCCCGCGCGTCCGATAGCCGAGCAGGAGCCCGAGCCCCCCAGCCAGCAGGGCCGCCCCGGCCAGCAGCACGAGGGGACGCGCCGGAGCAATCGCCGTCGCCAAAAATCCGTACTGGGCCTCCAGGAGGCGCCCGACGATGTGCCCCGTGTTGAGGACGTGGCCGGTGCCGGCCACTAGAAAGATAAGACTGAGCATGCCCCGAAACAGGGCGGTGGCGCCCGGCC
>CAZFJR010000068.1:12372-13819 GCA_964519235.1 uncultured Salinivenus sp.
GGGAGACGTCATGGAAGGCACGGCAGCGTAAAGGAAGAAGGCAGGGGACGAGGAAAAAAGCGGGGGACGAGGAAAAAACGATCCTCTGGAACGGCGCGCTCAGAGATCCACCGACAGATACCCATTGGCCTCGCGCTTCAGGGCGTGGGCCAGGCCGTTCGGGACCACTTCCACGGCCGCGGTTAGGCGTCCCGGGTCGATGCCGCGGTTTTCCAGGGACATGCCACAGGCCAGCACGGACGCCCGGTCCGGAGCGCCCTCCTCGATCCGGCGCGCAAGCGGAGTGCCTCGGCGCAATTTGCCCGCGGCCGTGCCGCACACCACAATCTCGACCGGCGTGGTGGCCAGCGAGTCGGACGACGACAGGTCCCGGACGGTTTGGAGGGCGGCGCGGACGTGCTGCGAGCGCCGCACCAGCATGACGATGCCGGGCGGGTCCGCCTCCGCAGTCGCCGGGTTGGGGGTGGGCGCGGCGTCTGTCTCCAGGCCGGTCGTGGGGGCCTCCGCCGCGGGAGCGCCGGCCGCCGGAGCAAGGCCCGCGATGAGCAGAGCAAGCGAGAAGAAAGACGCACGGAAGAAAGAGCGCATACGGCTGTGGTTGCGGGACGGGGTTGGGGGGTGAGCGGAAGGGGTTGAACAGGAAGGGATGAGCGAGAGGGAATGAAAAGCGATCCGTCCAAGGGCCGGTCTCAGGGACGCGTCTCCACACGCTTCAGCAGGGGCTCCAGCTGGCGTCGCAGCTCCGCTTCCGGCAAGAACCCGGGGCGGGCGTACTGAACGGTGCCCGCCGGCCCGACCACGAAGGAGGTGGGGAGGGCGCGGACGCCGCCGTACATGCGCGCAAGACGATCGCTGCCCACCACGAGCGGGTAGTTGATGTCCATTTTTTGGGCGTACGGGCGCACGGCCTCAAAGCCTGTCTCGTCGAGGGAGACGCCCACGAACGTGACGCCCTGCGCCCCCAGCTCGTTTTGCAGCTGGATGAAGCCGGGAATTTCTCGGCGGCACGGGGGACACCACGTCGCCCAGAAGTTCACGACCACGATTTCGCCGCGGTGGTCGGCAAGCCGAAACGTCTCGCCGTTCATCTGCTCCCGCGAAAACTCGGGGGCCGGCTCTCCCTGCAGCGGGTGCTGCGGGGGGCCGCTCCGGGCCGACGGGCGCTCCGTCGGCTGCGCAGATCCGGGGGATGGGGACTGCGGGGCCGGGTTCACGATCGTCACGTAGAGCAGTCCGGCGCCGAGAATCGTAAAGGTGAGCGCGCCGATGCCATACAGACGGGTCTTCCACTTGGGACTGAGCCACCGGGGACTACGCATATGCCTTTTCCGCTTGGGGAGTGAGGGTACGCACGGAGCGGTCGTGGGGGAGCTCGTTGCACGCGACGGGTGCGTGCCCCGCAGATCGGCAACTGCCAGATCGGCACTCGTTCGCGGCCGATGCAGGG
>CAZFJR010000068.1:13919-15606 GCA_964519235.1 uncultured Salinivenus sp.
CCCGCGACAGGGCCCCGCGACAGGGCCTCAGGAGAGGGGCCTGTGGGTCTGCAGGAGGGGCGTGAACAACCGGCAGACCCGGACACCCAGCGGAGAAGGGATTAGAGCCGCAGCACGACGCTGCGCAGGGTGCCCATCGACTCTTGGGCAGGCGGGGATTCGGAGGGGAGGCCGCGGGGCGGGCGTGCCGGCGCGGCGGCGCCCCAGCGGGCGTGCGGGAGGGCGTGCGGGAGGGCCGCGTCCTGCGAGGCGGACCCGCCGCGAGGGCGAAGATGCTCGCTCAGAGACCGGTCGGACCGGACCGTTGCGCTCGTTGCGCCCCAGAGGTGCCCCGACACCGGTCCGCACTGCGGGGCCGGCGGCCCGGCGTGCGAAGACGCAGCGACCGATTCTCCCCCAGACGGCGCGACGGCCGGCGTCACGCCTCCAAACTGCACGCCAGCAGACTGCGCTCCGTCAGAATGCACGCCCGTAGGCGATCCCGCGTCGGACTGCACCCTGCTCGGCTGCAGGGCGCTGGGCTGCAGGACGCTCGGCTGCGCCCCACCGGTCGAGCGCCCCGGCTCGCGCTCGGGGCACGGCACGGAAGACGCGGGAACCGACGCCCCAACTGCGACGAGCATCACCAGCAGGCCCGTCAGAATCCGGGACAGCAACACTCCCGAGTTTTGAGGCAGACGGATATGCATCACAGGCAAGGCGGCGTTTTGGGTTCTGTGAAGCGGTACATTTCTGTCCGCGGCAGGTTTTCGGAGCCACGCGTTCTTCAAACGATGGGGCTTTCCGAACGCCGGTGCCACAGGTTGAAGTCCCAGCGTACTGCGGCCCCAGCATGGGCGCGCAGCAGCGGCTCCCGTTCGGGGCCCGTGCGGCAAAAACGCCGTCCAAAAATGCAACCGAGAAGGCAGCGGCGCGGCGCCGCCGACGGCCCCTCACACCCCCCTTTGCAACCGTCTGCTTATGCCCTTCGGAGGGCCGCAGGGCGGAACAAACGTAGGTACATGTAAATACAAGACGACGCATTGTTCGCCCACTGAGGGCCGGGAGTCTCGGTGGGCGAGCAGGCCTCTGCACTCTCTTTTCCACACCCTTTCCTTTTCCCCATGGCTTCTCCTTCGCAAACAGCAGCGCCGGCGACCGCAGAGGACACGGACCCGACTGGCGACCCCGATGTCACGGCGGGCCTAAATCGTTTGCTGGCCAGCGCCACGGTGTTTTACCAGAAGGCTCGGCACTACCACTGGAATGTGACGGGCCCGCACTTTTTCACGCTCCACGAGGAGTTCGAGGAGCTCTACGAGTTTTGGGGCGACGCCATCGACGAGCTGGCCGAGCGCGTGCGGAGCCGGGGCGACCGGCCGGTTCACACGCTCGGCGGCATGATTGACCTTGCGTCGATCGAGGAGGACGCCCGCACCCCGGAGGCCCCCGAGATGGTCCGGGTCGTGACCGAGGATCTCGGGGCCCTCGACGAGCAGGCCGGACGCCTGCAGGAACAGGCCGACGCCGCCGGCGACTCGGGCACCGAGGCCGTGCTCGGCGACCTTCGGGAGCAGATTGAGTCCGACCGGTGGATGCTGCGCGCCTGGCTCAACCAGCGGTAGCGCCCGTCTGGCCTCCGCGTCCGGAGCGCTTGCTCCCGCAGGGCTTTTGCGCCCAGCCCCCGCTTCCCCGCGCCCCTTCGGCC
>CAZFJR010000069.1:0-15464 GCA_964519235.1 uncultured Salinivenus sp.
GGCGCGAGGTGATCCCGCGGCTCAAATCGACGCCGGTGCGGGGGTAGCGTTTCCGGATCAAAATGTTGGCGTCTGCTGGAGGTTTATGCCCTTGATAAGAGGGGTCTGTCCCGCCTTCAACCGGCGAACAGTGCCCGTTGAACGTTGGAGGGTTCTGAGTGAGCCCTCGTCCTAAAAAATGGAGCGGTCCCGACACAGTGACATGTTCGGCCGGATTTTGAAGCACATCGGCTGCCAAGGGTCGTTGTACATCTGATCGCCCTCTCTGGGAAAGGGAAGGGTCGTCGCGAGGCGTGCCTCACGACATTTCTTTCCGAAGTTCCCATCGCGACATGTATCCTGAACCTTGGGGTTTGGTACTACGCGTCCCCCGCATTGTCGCGCTGGAGCACGTCCACGCCGAGGCGGGCCTGCAGCTCGTCAATGCGGCTGCGGCTCACGCTGAGGCGCGTGCCGTCCTTGAGGCGCACGGCGTAGTTGCCGCCGCCCCCGCGCAGGATGAGCTCGATCTCGTCGAGCCGCACGATGGCCGAGCGGTGCACCCGCACGAACGCGTCGGGGTCGAGGCGGGCGGCGAGCGTCTTCATGCGCTCACGGATGACGTAGGTGTCCTCGTCGGTGTGCAGCTCCGCGTAGGAGCCGTCGGCGGTGACGTGGGTGAGATCGTCGACGGGGACGATGCGGGCCTTGCCCCGTCCCTGCACGGCAATCCGCTCCAGGTACGGCTCGTCGCGGGCGCTTTCCTCTTCGAGGAGGGAGGGATCCCGCTCCTGCAGGAGGTGCAGGAGCCGCTCCGAGATGGCCTCGTCCTCGCGGTTGGCGATCTGCTCACGGGCCCGCCGTAGGGCCTGCTCGAAGCGCTCGTCGTCGAACGGCTTCAGCAAATAGTCCACCGCGGCGAGATCGAACGCCTTGATGGCGTACTGGTCGTAGGCGGTCACGAAAACGGTGACCGGCATCTCGGCCTGCCCCAGTTCCTCGATCACGTCGATGCCGCTCATGCCGGGCATCTGCACGTCGAGAAACACGAGGTCGGGCGCGTGCTTTCGGATGGCGTCCACGGCCGCGGGGCCGTCCGCCGCGGTGCCCACCACGGAAACGCCCGGAGCCTCGGCGAGCAGCTCCTGCAGCCGTTCGCGAGCCAGGGGCTCATCGTCCACGATAAGGGCGCGAATGGAGGGTGGGGCAGGGGGCATGGCGGTGCGAGAAACGAAAAGCGGTTCGTGCAGTCAGTTGGACGAAGCGGCCGGGGCCGAGAGGGAGGGAGACGGCGTGCCAGACGCCGTGTAGAGGGCCGTGCTCGTGTGGTAGGGAACGTGCAGGACCGCCTCTGTGCCACCTTCCTCCAGCGACCGGAGATGAAGGGCCTGGGCGTCTCCGTAGAGCCCCTCCAGGCGGGCGCGCACGTTGCGCAGCCCCAGCCCTTCCTTCTGCGCCTCCGGCAGGCCGGGTCCATTGTCGCGCACCGATAGGACCAGTGCGTCGTCGTCCCGGTACGCCTGCACCTCAATGCGCCCGACGCCGCGCACCTGGCTGGCCCCATGCTTGATGGCGTTCTCGGCAAGCGGCTGCAGGATGAGGTTGGGCACCTGCGCGTCGCCCAGAGACGAGGGCACGTCCACCGCCGTATCGAGCCGCCCCTGAAACCGGATCGACTGAATCTCAAAGTAGTCGTCCAGAAAGTCGAGCTCCTCCGAGAGCGGCACCTCCTGGGGGGCCTCCTCGTCGAGCACGTGGCGCAGCAGCTCGCTAAGGCGCGCAATCATGCGGCGCACCCCGCCTGGATCGCGGTCCACGAGCGTGCTCACCGCGTGCAGGGTGTTAAACAAGAAATGCGGATTGAGTTGCATGCGGAGGGCCTCCAGGCGGGCCTCCGTGAGCTGCGCTTCAAGCGCCTCGGCCCGCTCCTCCAGCCGGGCCGCTTCTTCCTGCTGCGCCTTTTGCTGAAAATAATAACTGCGCGCAAAGCCGGCCATGAGGATGACGAGATAAACCGCCAGCTCATCGGTAAACCAAAAGCGGCTCAGCGCCTGCAGCAGGCCGGCCGAGCGTTCGCCCAGCCCCGCCGCCACAGCGTCCTCGCTCAGGTCCACGGCGATGGCGGCCGTCAGCGCCATTGCCGTGTGCAGGGCCCCGTTGCGCACCATCGTTGTGCGCTCCGTATCGGTGGGGGCCACCACCGGGCACGTTTCGGCGAACCAGAACACCAGCGGCGTGCACAGCGCCCACAGGCTGTACTCCACCAGCTCGGCCGCCGTGCGCCCCCAGTGCACCTCCGCGGAGGCATCGCCCAGGACGCTCTGCCCCACCGAAAGCAGCACCACGACCGCCCAAAACGCCGCAATGAGCCCCCATTCGAGCCGACTCGGGGACGTAAAGACCGAACGATCGCTCATTTCACGACGAGATCAGGCGAAAGCATGTGTGGAGGCGTGCCGGGCGGAATTCTCGCAGCAGGCACGCAGGTGCATGCGTGAGGGGGCGCACCCAAACAAGCATACGGGCAAACACGACAAGGGGCGGTGGAATGGTTCCGCTGGACGGGCTACCGGTAGTCCTGGCCCTCGCGCGCGGCAGGACTGGGGCCCGCGCCAAAGTTGTACTGGAAGGTGAGGGCAAATTCGCGCGTGCCCCACTGGAACGTGGACTCCTGGTAGAGATCTTGGTCCCGGTACCACATGTCCATCTGCGTGGCGTTGAACAGGTCCTCCACGCGGAGCGTGAGGCTGCCGTCGCCCCCGAACAGTTGTTTCTGGAGCCCGAGTTCCGTGCTCGTAAAGCGGTCAATCCGGCCCTGCGGCGGAATGTCGCGGGCGGGCCGGTAGTACTGGCTCAGCTCCAGCTGCAGGCCGTCCCGCAGTTTGGCCCGCAGGTTGGCCCGGCCGGAGAACAGAAGGGCGTCTTGGCTGAGGTCGGTCGTGAGGTTCGAGCCGTCGGTGACCGCGCGGTAGACGTTGCCGCTCATCGTGCCCTCCAGCCGATCGCCGACGTTGAGGGTCGCGACCAGTTCGGTGCCGTAGGAGGTGCTGGTGGACAGGTTCTGGGCCTGCCGCACAATCACGGTCTCACCGTCGATCACCTCCTCAGACCGCACCTCCTCAATCTCGTTGACGGTGTGGCGCAGGTACGGGGTGACCGACACGGACGCTATGGCCCACCGCTGGGTGAGGCTCAGCTCGAAGGAATGAATGTATTCCGGATCGAGCCCCGGATTCCCGCGCTCCCGAAACGTCGGGTTTTCGTTGTCCTCGATGGGGTTGATGTCCCACAGGCCGGGCCGGTCCACGCGCTTGCTGTAGGAAAGGCGGGCCTGTTGCCGCTGGTTCGGCTTGTAGGTGAGGAAGGCGCTGGGGTAAAGGCTCACGTACGAGCTGTTTGTCACCTCATTCTGGCTGGAGAGATTGAAGGTGGTGCGGACGGTCTCGGCGCGGAGGCCCACCTCGGCCTGGAAAGGGCCAACGCCCCGGCTCAGAATGCCGTAGGCCGCGTGGATGTACTCGTCGAACGTAAAGACCGTCTCGCGAACACGGCCCTGCGTCCCGTACGTCTGATCGCTGTCGAGGCGGCGGAGGGTGCCCTTGTAGCCGGTTTCCAGCGAAAAGGCCCCCAGCGGCCGTGTGTAGTCGAGTTCCAGCGAGCCGTCCTGTTCGTCCTCGTTCACCTCGTCGATCTCCTGGTCGCGGGGGGTGGGGCTGCGCGTTCCGTCCTGCACGCTGTAGATGCTGTAGGTCCCGTCCTCGCCCTCCAGGTCGCGGTCGTAGCGAAGCTGTGCGCTTAAGGAGTGGTTCTCGGAAAACTCGTGGCTGGCGTCGAGGCGCCCATCGAAGGTTTCGGCGGCCGACGAGTTGTCCAGGAAGCGCACGTAGCGGTCCTGCAGGGTGAGGGCGTCCCGGGCGAAGGAGGGACGGGGCTGCGCATCGCCGGTGTATTCCCAGTAGTCGCTGGTGCCGTCTTCGGCGTCGCGACGGAGACTGACGCTCGCCTCCAGCCCCAGCGCGGTGCCCTGGTCGAAGGTGTAATCCACGTCGGACCGAATGGAGTGGGAGCGCTCTCGCTCCTTCTCAAAGCCGGACTGCTCCACCCACGAGCTGGGCCCACCGTCGTCGGCAACCTGTTCGACCAGGCGCGCGTCCGAATCCTCCTCGCCCTCCTGGCGGTAGGCGTAGCTGCTTACAACGCGCCACCCGCCAGCCTGAATGCCGGCGTTGGCCGAGACGTTGCCGCCGTAGCGGTCGTTTGCGGAGCGCTCGCCCCCCAGCGTGAGCCCGCCGTTCCACCTCGCCTCCAGGTCGCGCCGCAGCACGATGTTGATGATGCCGGACATGCCCTCCGGTTCGTACTTGGCCGACGGGTTGGGAATGACCTCCACCTGTTTTACGGCGCTGGCCGAGAGGCTCTCCAGGTAGCTCACGAGGCTCTGTCCCTGTAAGGAGGCGGGCTCGCCGTTGATGTAGAGGGAGACGCTCTCGTTGCCCCGGTAGCTGATGCTCCCGTCCAGGTCGATGCGAATGGAGGGAAGGTCTTCGAGCACGCCCCGGGCCGAGCCGCCGGCGCTGAGGGCGCGGTCGGCTGTGTTGTAGACGGTGCGGTCGGTTTCCAGCCGGGCCGCCGGGCGATCCGCGGTGACCTGTACCTCCTCCTGCACAGCGGTTGTTCGGGACAGGCGAATTGTGCCGAGGTCGCGCCCGCCTTCCGTGGGCCGTGTGCCGGGGCGGCGGCGCGCCGTGTACCCGACGTAGCTGACGCGAAGGACATAAGGCTGTGTGGGCACACCGGTGAGCGAAAACCGGCCCTCGGCGTCGGTGGTGGTGCCGGTGACGAGGGTCGAATCGGTGTCGGTCTCCGTCCAAAGCGCAACAGTGGCGTTGGGGAGCGGCGTGTCGGAGGCGGCCTCGACGACGCGCCCAGAGAGCGCGCCGGTGCGAGTGGCCTGGGCCCGTGCCTCTGAAGGAACGGCTGCGCAGACGCCCAGGCAGGCCACAAGCAAGCCCCCCACCAACCGACGCACGTTCCACGGGGCCACGCCCAACGCGCTGGGGCCGCAGCGCGCGTGCAAGGAAAAGTACGACCGACACAGCACCACATCCATGACACGGTTTCGTTTTGTCCAGGGCATGCGCAGAACAGCACACCCTTTCGGATGCGGAGCGGGAGGGGGAGATTCGGCTCGTTCTACGAAGTGCACCTGTGCGCCGCGGCTCGCACCCGGGCCGGAGGGCACACGCACGAGTTGCACCACGGCGCCACGAGTTGGGCCCCGCGGCCGGTCCGCGAAGGATCCCATCCCGAAACGTTCGGCGGCGTGTGCGTTCAATCCGGCCCGAAATTCGGTGTCTCCTCCGCACGCTCCCTAGACACAGTGGTAGCCTCCCTGGGCGCTCGTCACGGTCGCGCGTTTTTGTTTCTAGCGCTGCTCGGGCTCACCGGGTGCCTGCCCTACAGCTGCCAGCCGCAGGCCAACGAGGCCCTGTACCCCAGCGATTCGCTCTCCCGGCGCGTGGCGCAACGGACCCCGGCCGACACCCTCGACTCCCTCTGGGCCACCACAGGCACGCAGGCGCACCCCCTTGAGCACCCGCGCACCGTCCGCTTCGGGCCCAAGGGCGGCCTGGCCGTGAGCGATGTGGAGCGCAACAGCCTGTTCCGCTTCGGGCCGCAGGGGCGCCTGCGCGGGGAAGCGGCGGGGCAGGGATTCCAGACGCCCTACCTCATCGGAACGCGGGGCGACACGCTCGTTGTGTTCAACGCCGGCTCCAACCGCGTCGACTTTGTCGTGGACGGAGCGCGCGTGGCCGCCCGGTCCGTCCCCTACGAGCGCCCCGCCGCCGAAACCCTCGTCTACATGCTGGCCACGGACACGTCGCTCTACGCGAAGGTGCTGGGGCAAGACACGGAGTCGTTCATTGCGCGGCTGGACGAAGGCGGAACGCCGACGGCGCGGGCACCGCTTCGGGGGCCATACTGGCGCTACGCCGGCTTCCTGCGGGCATGGGGCGATACGCTCGTCAGCCTGTCGGGCTTTCGGCCCGTGGTGGACGTTCTGCCCCCGGCCTTTCGTGACGGCACCGCACCGGACAGCCTCGCGCTGGTCGGGTTCGACTCGCCCATGCTGGAGCGCAGCTACGCCTTTGGACAGGGCGACGTGACGGAGGCCCCGCTCCTCACTCCCGCGGCCGCCCCCGTCGGCGATACGCTGTTCGTGCTCAACTTGCGGCCGGGGTGGGTCCAGGTCGACGCGTACGACCGTCGCGGGCGGTTGCAGCGCCGCCTCGTGGAACCTCGGGAGAGCACGCGTCCCAACTTCTACCCGCTCGACCTCGATGTCCGCCGCACCACGGAGGGCTACCGGTTTGCGATCACGCTTCGCTCGCCGGAGCCGCGCCTGGAGATGTTCCGCTGGCGGCCCGAGTAGGAGGCGCACGGGCAGGGAGCGTGCGGATGGGAGGTGGGCTGCAAATTACGGGGCACGATGACGAAATGCGCCCACACCTCACCCGCCCACACCTCACCCGCCCACACCTCACCCGCCCACACCTCAGAAGTAATAGCGCAGCCCCAGGCCGCCGCCGATGTCTGGCTCCGTCTCGCGAACCAACTCAAACCGGGGCGTGGCCTGAATGTAGAGCTCGAAGTGCTCCGCCAGCAGAATGTCGAGCCCGACGGTGCCACTTACGCCGAGTCCTGCCTCCGACTCTTCATTGTCGTAGATGCCCACGTAGGCGCCGGGGCCGATAAACCACTGCACCGGCGGCTCCACGTTTTCGATTTCGAGGGGCTGCTCAAAAAGAACACGGCCGTTCAGGAAGAAAAAGTCGTCGAAGCTCCAGGCCGCCAGGACGTCGTAGGAGGGGCGACTGGGGTGATACACCTTGAGTGTGACGCCCGACGGCTCGCCCGCCTGTACGCCAAGACCCGCAGCCCCGGGTGTGCGCTGCGCCTGTGCGGAAAGGGGAGCAGCACAGAGACCAGCCACGAGGAGAGCAGCAAAGATCCAGCGGAGGGAGGCATTCATGGCGGAATGGAAAACGTGAGGAAGAACAACGTGCCGGAGGGGCCCGGCGGGGGGCACCGAGCCAGGAGCGCCGGGGCCTCGATTTTACCGCACATGTCACAGATCCAGAGGGCTCAATGTTCGGGGAGAGCACGGAAAAACGCTGAGAAGAGCCCCGTCCTGGCTTGAAGAAGTCGCTCTTTGCGGGCAGGACTTCTGGAGAGGGAAGGGGAAGAACGTCCCCTCATTGGACCCTCATTGGGGGACTGAGGGCGGAGGGCGGGGCCGAAGACGGCCTACACGGAAAAGAAGCGTCCAGGCGAGAGAAGATAGGAACTGAACAGGACGGCGCATCTTGCACTCGCCCACAGCCACGTGCCGGATCTGTAGGAGGGACGGCTGGAGATGCTCATCACACACAGATTGTACGCAGATCCTCATGAACCGCCGCGACTCCATCAGCCAGGTCCGTCGGGTGGTGCGCCGGCCCGAAAGGCTCGAAGAAGATTCCTCATTCGCCTCAGCGCTGCGCACGCTGGCCCAAACCGGGCTTGTCTGGGGAGGACTGCTCGGGATGACCGGCATCGTCATTCTGGTGCTGGTGAACGTGGGTCTGCTGGGCCGCCCCGTGATGCTCTGGCCCACCGGGGCACTGCCTCCGGAGGTCTTTGTGGTGTGGGATGAGGGCATCGCGGCCATCCTGTGCGCCGTGGCCGTCGGGATCGGGCGGACGTCGGGGCGGCTCTCGGTGACGCGTGGTCTCGGGGGACTGCTCACGGCTGCCGTCGTGGCGGTGTCGCTGGTAGCCGATGCATACCGCGGGGTGCTGAGCATCGAGTACGTCATTCTTGCGCACCTCCTGGCCATCGTTGCCCTCCCGTACCGCCCCTGGCAGGCCCTGCTGCTCGGGGGAGGACTGAACGCGGTCTTTTTCGGGGTGGGGCACTTTGGGGTGCCAGGGACGGCCGCGGCGCGTCCCGGTCTTGTGACGTCCGCGCATCTGGTGAGCATGAGCTTCGTCACGGTGGTGCTTACCGGGGTGGCTACGTTGCTCTATACGGTTCGCTATCGCCAACACCGGGCGCGGCAGGAGGCCGAGAAGCTCCACGAGCAGGTGGCCCAGCTGGAGCGGGCCAAGAGCCGCTTTTTTGCCGACCTGTCCCACGAGTTTCGGACGCCGCTCACCCTCATCCTCGCGCCCCTGCGGGAGGTGCTGGAGAATCGGGAGGAGACCGTGCCGGAGGTGCTCTACAACCGGCTGGAGGGGGTCGAGGCACAGGCCCGCCGGATGAAGCGGCTGGTGGATCAGCTGTTCGAGCTGGCCACGCTCGACGAGGGAGAGATGGCCCTTGCGATGCAGAAGCACGATCTAGGGGCACTGGTGCGCAGGCTCGTGCCGCCCCTTCGCCAGTGGGCCGAGGAAGAAGGACTCACCGTTCAGGTCGACGGAGAGGCCGATGGAGTGGAGGCGTGGGTGGACGCGGACCGGCTCGAGCAGATCCTGACGACCCTACTCTCGAACGCCATCCGGTACACTCCGGACGGGGGGACCGTCCGCGTCCGGGTGGGGTGCGCCGACGGCTCCGCGGAGATCGCCGTTCGCGACACGGGTCCGGGCCTTCCCGAGGCGCTCCAGGACCGGATTTTCGGTCGCTCCGAGAGCTACATCCCAGTCGGCAGCGTCGAGCACTCGGAGGGCGACGCCTCCTCAACCGAGCAGCGGATCGGGGTGGGCATTGGGCTGGCGCACGCCCATGCTCTGGCCCAGCGGCACGGGGGCACCATTGAGGTTGAGAGCGAGCCGGGGTTCGGGACGGAACTGACTGTGCGTCTCCCGCTGGGGCGCGAGCATGTGGTGGAGACAGACGTGGCCGCTCCGGGAGGAGGGGACACGATTGGGTCGGGTGCGGTCTCGGATCTGGATCGGCGAGCGGAGAAGCGCACGACGCCTACGGAAACGGGGGAAGACGCCCCCCCGGACGCGGCCGATGTGCTCGTCTTGGTTGGGGAGGCAGACATGCGGGCGTACCTCGATGGTCTGTTGGGCACTCATTACCGGACCGAGACGGTGGCCACCACAGAGGAGGCCCTCGCCCATCTTCGGGACCGGTCGGTCGACCTTGTCCTCAGTGATGCAGCCCCGCCCGGCGCGGACGGGGGGGCGCTGTGCCGAGCCATCCGCGAGGACGAGCAGCTCCGCCACCTGCCGGTGATCCTGCTCACGGCCCAGCCCGAACACCGGGCACAGCGGGCTGTGCCGACGGCTGTTGGGACTGGGGCCGACGCGTACGTGTCCAAGCCGTTCGACCCCGGAGAGTTGACGGCCCGCGTCGAAAACCTAATCGAGATCCGGCGCATCGTGCAGGAGCGCATCCGCCTCCCCGACTGGATGGATCCGGACGAGGCAACTGTGTCGCCCGAAGAGGCAGAGTTTGTGGAGGCCCTCAACGATGCCGTGGACGCCCACATCGACAACAGCAACTTCGGCGTCGACTGGCTGGCCGACGAGATGGACCTGAGCGCCCGGCACCTCCGCCGCCGCATCAAAGACACCACCGGGCTTTCGGCCTCGGGCTTCATCCGCACACGGCGCCTCCAACACGCCGCCGCGCTGCTTCAACAGGGCGCCGACACCGTCTCGGGCGTGGCCGACGCTGTGGGGTACCGGGATCCGAGCTACTTCTCGCGCCTCTTCCGCGAGACCTTTGGCTGCTCCCCCACCGAGTACGCCGAGCAGGAAAGCGCGTCCCCCGACACACCGGACACGCCGGCTTGAAAGACCGGACACGGCCGGTTTCTACGGGTCTATGGCTGGTTTGTGAGGGTGCACGCGACGTATTCGTGTAGACGCAGCGCCGCAGGAACGCCTCCGCCATCCACTATCGCGCTCCGTTCATCGGCCCCCCTCACGTCGCCATGTCTGTTCGCCTTCTCAACCGATCGACCCGACGTCGTCCCCTCATCTTCCTTTTCCTGCTCGCGGGTCTTCTCGCAGGGGACGGGGGTGTGCGCCCCGCCCAGGCGCAGCAGGCGGACGTAGCGGAGACAGACGCAACGATTCAGGTTGAGACGAAGCCCGGAAAGTCCCCGACCCGAGCCCAGCTGTATTCGCTTGGAGGGACGCTAGTGCCAGTGGTGTTTGGGGCAGCCATGGACAAAGAGAGGGACGATGTCCGCGTCCCCCTCTGGATCGCCGGGACTCTCGTCGGCCCGTCCGTGGGGCACTTCTACGCGGAAAACATCAGTCAGGCCCTAACCGGTATGGGGCTTCGACTGGGGGGTGGAGCTCTCGGCGTGCTTGGGGGCGCAGCCGTGCTGGATGCAGCTCTGGGGGGAGACAGCAGTGGAGAAGGAGGGGCGGCTCTCTTCCTTGCTGGCGGGCTTACAATTCTCATAAGCGGGGGCTACGACATTTTTACGGCTGACGACGCCGCCCGCGACTACAACGAGGCCCATGGACTGAAAGCGCACGCTGGTCCCGCTGTCGGGCCGCAGGGGGAGCAATTAGGACTCTCCCTGAAGGTGCAGTTTTAACGTGTCCTGGCCACGGATCGTCCTGAGGGTGGGGCCTCGCTCAAGATGACGTGCCGGTGATTGGATTTTGAGATCGCTCTTCCCTGCACAGTCACGGTTGACGTAGCAGTAGGTCCCCCTGAACGACTGGCCATCAATGAAGAAAGACCGGACATGGCCGGCGTCTCCGGGGAGACGTCCGGTTTTTCCGAGCGAGAATCGGGGGTTTGAGGGTGCGGTTTGCGGGGGCGATTCCGGCGGGCCGCAATGCTCGCTCTGACCAGACACATTACTGCTCAAAGCCATGCGACGCATACACCCACTCCGGCTCGTGAGCTCCTCTACGTCACGCGTAGGATCTCTCCAACCGGTCCCGCTTTTGGGCGTGCTGCTTTTCCTGGCGTGTGGATGCAGTTCCACCCACCAGGTGGCACACACGCAGTCCGACGGATACAGCCGGGTCACCGAGGCGGCGTACGGGAAAACGGCACGGGTCCACTTTCGGGACGGCCGAACGATGAGACTGGAGGAGCTCTACGTCGACGCCGACTCGACAACGGGGATCGGGCCGCACGGGACGGAACGGGTGTTTTCGACCTCGACCCTCTGGAAGGTAGAGCTCGTGAATCGAGGCGTAGGATTTCTGCGGGGGGCGGGTGCCGGGGCAGCGGGGCCTCTCGGAGGGGCTTTGTTCGTGCAGCTCCAGGGGGACGGGCTAGGAACGGACTTGGCGACGGTGGCAGGGCTCGCCCTGAGTGTCCCAGGTGCGCTCATCGGAGGGGGCATCGGAGCGATTCGTGGACACCGGACGACCTATTTCGTTGAGGCTCCTCCCCCCACGGCGGACTCGGCAGTCGTTGCCCCTCGTTCGAAGCGCTCGAAGAACACAAGGCACAAATAGCCTCACCCCACGATGAGCGATTCCATCGACGCCACAGACACACGGCTCGTGCAGCGCGGGTGGATGTATCTTCGGGAGCGATTCCCGCCGCTCGAAAACGGCCTGCTCGTGGCCGTCTTCGGCCTGTCGGCCCTCTACCACTCGGCGCTGCTGCGGGGACGGGCCGATCTTCCGGGCGCCGGGCCCGCCCTCGCCGCCTTCGGGCTCACGCTCCTGTTCTTCTTCCTGCTGCGGGTGGCCGACGAGTTCAAGGACCTCGAAAAAGACCGCCGGTACCGCCCGGAGCGCCCGGTCCCGCGCGGGCTAGTGAGCCTGCGGGAGCTCGGCATGGCGGGGGCGGGGGCCGGCGTGTTGCAGATTGCCCTGGCGGTGTGGATGGACGCCAGGGTGCTCCTTGCTCTGCTGGGGGCGTGGGCCTACTTCGGCCTCATGGCGGTCGAGTTTTTCGTGCCTGACTGGCTCGACCGCCGACCGCTGCTCTACATGCTCTCCCACATGCTCATCATGCCCGCCATTGCGCTACTGGCCTCGGCGTGCGACTGGGCCGCGGCGGACGCCGGGCTCCCTACGGAGTTCGCCTGGTTCCTCGGCGCGAGCTTCTTCGGGGGGCTTGTCTTCGAGGTCGGCCGCAAGATTCGCGCGCCGGAGGGGGAGCGGACGGGCGTCGAAACCTACAGCAAGACCTGGGGGCGGTCCCGCGCCGTGGGCGCCTGGATTGGAAGCTTCGTCCTGGCTGGTGGGATGGCTGTTGGGGCGGCGGGCCAGGTGGGAGCGGGAGGAATCGTGGCGGGCCTCCTCGCCGTGGCGTTCCTCGCAGCAGTTGTCGTTGCGGGACGGTTCCTGCGCGAGCCGACGCCGGACCGGGCCGAGCCCTTTGAGCTTGTGTCGGGCGTCTGGCTGCTCCTGCTCTACGGGGGGATGGGGCTGGTGCCTGTGTTCTTGTAGGAATGGGGGCGTCATGAGTGTGACGTCATGGGGTATTTGCCATCGTCTTCTTCGAGGACTTGTTGCCAGAAAACGAGACAAGTTGCCCCCTCCAGCGGTTGGTGTTCATTTTTCGCTAGATCGAAAAACGAACCAAAAAGATCACGGCTGTGAAGAAAACGCCTGACATCTGCTCCGCCTGCGCAGCCCGGGGACTACTTCCTCCCTTCGGTCAGGGCGCTGAAATTCTTCAAACTCCTTCGCTCCGCTCAGTCAGGCAGTGAAGAATTTCCGAGCGCTTCGGCCTCCGCAGCTGTCCGGGCGGCGTTTTCTTCAAGGCCGGAGACTTCGATTTCGAACTCCGGCAGCCGTGCCCGGAGAACTGAGAAAGTATCATCCTGAGACTAATCTCGAGAAGCTCCAGCGGGATGCCTCCTACACGTTGTGGGCCGTGTTCTTGAACAGAATCGATTGTGTCATGCCGATGAACGCTTCCGTGTCCCGGACCTCAACCAACACCGACTACCTTGTCACACCGCCGGAGGCGTCCGCATCGGACCGGATCGGCGGCAAAGCGCGGGCGCTCGCCGATCTGCACGCGGCGGACCTGCCGGTGCCGGACTGGGTCGTGCTCACACCTGATGCCTGCATCGACAGTTTGGGTGACGCGCACCAGGACTGTCTCGATGCGGGACCGCCGCTCGACGGTACGTTGAGTGATTTGCACCCGTCGGCGGGCGTGCGGCAGGCCCTCTCGTCGGCGGTCGATGCGCTGTTTGGCGATGAGATGCCCCCGGAGGAACGGCGCGTGGCGGTCCGGTCGTCGGCGCTCGACGAAGACGCCGCCGAGCACTCGTTTGCCGGGCAGCTCGACAGCTATCTCTTCGTGCCGCCGGAAACGGTGCCGGCCCGCGTGGCCGACGTGTGGCGCTCCGCGTTCCGAGATTCCGTGCTTGAATACCGGCGGGCGCAGGGCCTGTCGGCGGTGCCGGAGCCGCCGGCCGTCTTGCTCCAGCGCATGGTGCGGCCCGACCGGGCGGGCGTGGCCTTCAGCGCCGATCCGTCGTCGGGGCGGCGGGGTGTGGCCGTGGTGTCGGCCGTGCGGGGCGTGGGGACCGCGCTCGTGGACGGCGACGTGGACGGCGATACGTACCGCGTGGACCGAGACGGCGCGATCGTCGACCGGTCGATTCGTCCGCAGGCCCGGGCCGCCCGTCTCGATCCCGAAGCGGCGGACGGGCTCCGCTGGGAAGTGCTGGACGGCGAAACGAGCGACCAGCCGGTGCTCACCGACGACGAGGCCCGTGCCGTGGCCGACCTTGCCCGCCGGACCGAGCGTCATTTTGACCGCCCGCAGGACATCGAGTGGGCGTGGGCGGGCGACACGCTCTTCCTCCTCCAGTCCCGCCCCATCACCAGGCTGGCCGGGCGCCCCGATCCCGACGCGCCCCTCCGCGTGTGGGACAACAGCAACATCGCCGAGAGCTACAGCGGCGTCACGACCCCGCTCACGTTCTCCTTCGCCCGGCACGCCTACGAGGAGGTTTACCGCGGCTTCTACCGCGTGATGGGCGTGCCGCAGTCCACGATCGAAGAGCACGCCGACACGTTCCGCACCATGATCGGCCTCGTCCGCGGGCGCATCTACTACAACCTGCTCAGCTGGTACGAGTCGCTCTCGCTCCTGCCCGGCTTCCAGTTCAACCGCGCGTTCATGGAGGACATGATGGGGGTGGGCGAGCGCCTGTCGGATGAGCTGTTGCCGGCGGATGAGCCCGCCTCGTGGACGGAGTGGCTCACGGACGGCCTCACCATGCTCCGCTCGGCGGGCCGACTCGTCGCGGAGCACTGGCGGCTGCCGCGGCGCATCGATCGGTTCTTTGGCCACCTCGACCGCGTGCTGACCCCGCCCGAGCCGGGCCTCGCCCAGATGCGGCTCGACGAGCTGGCCGACTACTACCGCGACCTGGAGGAGAAGCTGCTGGCGCAGTGGGACGTGCCCATCGCCAACGACTTCTTCGCCATGATCTTCCACGGCCTCTCGAAGCGCATCGTGGAGGCATGGACCGACGTCGACGATCCCGTCAACCTGCACAACAACCTGCTCACCGGCCACGCCGAGGTCGTGAGCACCGAGCCCGCCCGCCGCATGCGCGAGATGGCCGAGCAGGCAAGTGACGCCGAGGCGCTCGTCGAGACGCTCTGCAGCGGGACGCGTCCGGAGATTCGGGCGTCGCTTCGGGAGCACCCGGCGCTCCAGGACAAATTTGAGGCTTACCTCGACAAATTCAGTGACCGGTGCCTCGACGAGCTCAAGCTGGAGAGTCCCACCCTCCGCGACGACCCGATGACGCTGTACCGGGGGGTAGGGCGGCTGGCGCAGCGGCTCCAGCACGAGGACCTGCCGCCGGCGGGGGCGATGGAGGAGCGGTTGCGCCAGGACGCGGAAGAACGGCTCCGAGAAGCCCTGCGCGACCATCCGCTGCGGCGATGGGCCACGCGCTGGGTGCTGAAGCACGCCCGGCAGCGCGTGGCGGATCGTGAGAACCTTCGGTTTGAGCGCACCCGCGTCTTTGGCGTGTGCCGCCGCATCTTCGTGGAGATGGGCCGGCGGCTGCACGCGGAGGATTTGCTCGACGAGCCGCGTGACGTGTTCTACCTGGAGGTGGACGAGGTGCTGGGCGTCGTGGAGGGCACGGCGTCGACGACCGCCCTGCAGGCCCTCGTGGAGGCCCGCCGCGACGAGTTTGAACGCTACCGCGAGGAGCCCGCCCCGCCGGACCGGTTCCGCACGCGAGGGGCGGTGCACGCCCACCACCTCATCGAGCCGGACGAGGACGATAAGGATCCTGAGGATGATTCGAACCAGATGAGCGGGCTGGGCTGCTGTCCGGGGACGGTGGAGGGGCCGGTGCGGGTCGTGGACGATCCGCGGACGGCCTCGCTGGAGGGCGACGAGATTCTGGTGGCGAAGCGCACGGATCCGGGGTGGATCACCCTGTTTGCGACGTGCCGTGGCTTGCTGGTGGAGCAGGGGAACCTGCTCTCCCACGCCGCCATCGTGGCGCGGGAGATGGGGCTCCCGGCGGTCGTCTCGCTGCCGGGCATTACGGACCGGCTGCAGGACGGCGACGT
>CAZFJR010000070.1:0-15378 GCA_964519235.1 uncultured Salinivenus sp.
ATTCCCCGACGGACCGCCCATGTTAAACGACCGGCGCGAGACGCTCGCTCTCTTTGGACAGGCCCTCGTGGCCATTGTGCTGTGCGAGGCCGTGGGGCTGCTGGCGGGCTGGGCGACACAGACGTCGGTGACGACGTGGTACCCCACGCTCGCCAAGCCTGGCTTTACGCCACCCGACTGGGTGTTTGCGCCGGCCTGGACCCTGCTCTACGCGCTCATGGGGCTGGCGGCATTTTTGGTGTGGCGCCGCGGTCCCCAGCGTAGGCGGGTGCGCACGGCCCTCGTGGCATTCGGGGTGCAACTAGCACTCAATGCTGGGTGGTCGTTCGCGTTCTTTGGCGCCCGATCGCCGTCCCTGGGGCTCGTCGTCATTCTGGGCTTGTGGGCGGCCCTGGCCTGGACGATGGCCCGCTTCTTCCGGGTGCGCCCCGCAGCGGGGTGGCTGCTGGTGCCGTACCTGGCGTGGGTGACGTACGCCCTGGCGCTCAACGCGGCCATCTGGCACCTCAACTGACGTGCGCGAACGAACGCGCCGCGCCCCGCAAACGCGGCTAGGTGCTCGCAGAACGAGCGGCCCTGTGGAACGAGCGGCTATGTGGAGGTGTGGAGGCGCGGTGTGCCAGGGGCGGCGGACGATCCGTCCTGCGGGGCGCCACGGCGCTCTGCCTGGGCGGCCAGGGCACGGAGCTGTCCGGCAAACAGGGGACGATGCAGCCACCGGGCGAGCGACCAGTACAGCGTGCCGGTGAGGCCCTTGGGCTCGAAAAAGACGGTCTGGGTGACGCGGCTGTGCGTGACGTCGGCGGGGCGCGTGTCATCGGTGGGGCGGGGCGTCACCTCGTACTGCAGCCAGGCCCGGCCCGGTAGCCGCATCTCGGCGCGCAGGCGGACGAGGCGGTTGTCCTCGCGCGCCTCCACCCGCCAGAAGTCGACCGTGTCGCCCACGCGGAGCGTCTCGGGGTCGCGCCGGCCCTGCCGGAAGCCCACCCCGCCCATCAGCTGGTCGATCCAGCCGCGCAGCCGCCACAGGGCATTTCCGTAGAGCCACCCGGTGCGTCCGCCCAGGCGCTCGATGACGGTGAACGCGGCGGCGGGCGGCGCCTCCACGTCCAGGCTCCGCTCCTCGCGGTAGAGGCCCTCGCTAATTTCGAGGCGCGTGGTGGGGGCCTCGTCGGGCACCGACGAGACGGCGCTGTTCCAGACGGTGGGAATGGTCCCGGATTCGGCGTGGCGCAGGGCAAGCCGCACGGCCGCCTCGAACGCGATGGGTTCGATGTCGGGGAACAGCGTGCGCGCCTTCGTGGGGTCGTCCACCACCACCTCGTTGTCAAGCCCCTCGATGAGGGGGCGGGCAATGGTGTTAGAGATGGGCGTGACGAAGCCGACCCAGTGGGACGAGAGTCGGGGGGTGAGGAACGGCACGTTCACAACCCAGCGGCGCAGGCCTCGTACGGCCGAATAAATCTCGAACATCTCCGCGTAGGTGAGCACGTCCGTCCCGCCAATCTCGATAATCTCACCGGCACTCTTCGGCTGGTTGAGGGCGGCCACGAGGTACTGCAGCACGTCGCGAATGGCGATGGGCTGGGTGGGCGTGCGTACCCAGCGAGGACAGATCATGACGGGCACCCGCTCGGTGAGGTACCGCACCAACTCGAAGGAGAGGCTGCCCGACCCCACAATCTGCGCCGCCCGGAACTCCGTAACCGGCACAGGACCCTCGCGCAGCACGTGCCCCGTCTCGATGCGACTCTGCAGGTGCTTTGACTGCCGCTCGCCCTTCGGCCGCATGCCGCCCAGGTACACGATGCGCTCCACGCCCGCCTCCTCCGCGGCGGTGCGTACATTGGTGGCGGCGCGGCGGTCGCGCTCTTCAAATGCATCCTCCCCGGAGCCCAGGGAGTGGATGAGATAGTACACCGCATCTACGTCCTTCATGGCAGGAGGCACTGTCTCTGCCTCCAGGGCGTCCCCCACCGCCACCTCCACCTCGTCGCTCCAGGGCTGCGCCTCCAGGCGGTCGGCATCGCGCACGAAGCAGCGAACGGTGTACCCTTCGCGCAGCAGGCACGGCACCAGACGGCCGCCCACGTACCCGGTGGCACCAGTAACCAGAACAGTAGAGAGGGAAGAAGGCATAGTAGAAAAAAGTGCTTGTCAATGAGCAGCTCTACGGACAAGCAGGACAATGGATTTGATGCCGGGACGGGGTAGGGAGGGGCCTGAGAGCGGCCATTACGAGAACGTTTCAGGGAGCGGAGGAAACTAGACTTTTCCTGCGGGCTTCCATAAAGACGCATCTCAGACGAATCCCGGTCTGGGCACACGCTCTTCCTATGCTCTTCTCACCACGAACCAACTCGCAACCATGGCTGAACTCGACGAAACAAAAACCTGGCCGGAACTGGCCATCGCGCTCTACGACAAGCTCACGGGCCGGGGCGCTCAAATCACCTACGAGTTTGAGGATTTTGATCTCTACGTGCCGAGCAAGGTTGGCGATGATGCCGGTCACGCTCATTGGAAGATGGACGGCACGCTGAAGATCCGAACCAAGGAGAGTGGCTCCTAAAGATGCCGGGCGTCCTGACGGCCCTCTACGGGCACGGCAAATCTGTGGCGAACACAAAACTGCCGCCCTGGGCCCGGGTGCCGACCGTGCTCCAGTGCGGAACCGAGGTCGGTCTGGGGCCCGGGAGAGGCGTGCCCGGGCAGTCGGGCCGTTCCCCCACAGGTGGCGCCAGTGTACCCGCAGACCCCACCCCACGGTGCCGGCGACGAAAGTCGATTCATTTCGGCGGATGGGGCCGTTTCAGCGGAGCTTCTACGCCCGTGCCCCTTGGTGTTTTATGCGAAACGGAGGCTGCGGGGGCGGCCCGTCCGGATGGGCGAGGCGCCCCTACGGCCCCGTTTCTCGAGGCATTCTCGGGCCTGCGCGCGGCTTCCCCTCCTGGACCGTTTTCCTCCTGAACCGTAGGTCCTGCCCCTCACGTCTTTTCACGTCTTGTTGCTCATCCCTTCCTAACGCTTTTTGACGCGCACGCGCCATGGCCCTTCCCCTCGAAGTCCTCGCCGACCTTCGTCTCGCCGTCGACGGCGAAAACATCGACATTCGGGGGACCGGGGATCACATCGTCGTAGACCTGCCGAGCCTACGGGCCGGGCGCCGTCTCATGTCCTCTGGTCCCTTTGCTGCCAACCGGGCCCGCACCACAGGGCGGATTCACGAAGCGCTGGAGCTCTCGGGCATCACGGCCGAGGTCCGCCTACAGGGCGATCCGGTGGCGCGCATCGGAGAGGGAGCCCGTCCTGGGACGCTTAGTCGCCTGCTGCGACTCGACGGCATTGAGGTGCAGCCGGCCCCGCCCCTGCGCGCAGCCCTTCGCCGCCGCCCGCTCCTTACAGCAGCGGTGGTGCTGGGCCTGCTCACCCTGCTTGGCTGGTGGCTGCTCCGCTCGCCCGACGCGTAGCCCCGTGGACGATTGGCCTGCGGGCAATCGATCTGTGCGAGGGCACGACGGGCCTACTGGCAGGACTGCGCCGGAACCGTGGGTGTGTTGGACGGCGTTCATACAGTCCACGTCTGCCGACCGATACCCGCAGCCGCATGAAGCGCTCCCTTAAGATTGGGTCTGTTGCCGGGATTGGGATTTTCCTGCACTGGACCTTCCTGCTGCTCGTCGCCGCAATCTTCGCGTACTACTACGTGCAGAGCCAGAGCGTGGGGGCGGCCCTTGCGGGCATGGGGCTTATCCTGGCGGTCTTCCTCTGCGTGGTTCTGCACGAGCTGGGGCACGCCCTCACGGCACGTCGCTTCGGGGTGCCCACGCGCAGCATCACGCTCTATCCCATCGGCGGGCTTGCGCGGCTGGAGCGCATTCCGGCGGAGCCGATGAAAGAGTTTTGGATTGCCATCGGCGGCCCGGCCGTGAACATTGCCATCACCGTGGTGCTTGCGCTCGTGCTCCTCGCCACGGGCGGCACCTTTGCCCCAGACGCGCTTCAGGCGCCGGGGCAGCACCTGCTCGCCTCGCTCATGTGGATCAACGCCGTGCTGGCGGGCTTCAACCTGCTTCCGGCGTTTCCGATGGACGGGGGGCGCGTGCTGCGGGCGCTGCTGGCCCTCCGCCAGGACTACGCGCAGGCCACCCAAACGGCCGCCAACGTGGGGCAGGCCATGGCCATCTTGTTCGGGCTTGTCGGCCTGCTCTGGTTCAACCCCATTTTGCTGTTTGTTGCCCTCTTCGTCTACGTAGGGGCGCAGCAGGAGTCGCAGCAGGCCATGTACCGCGCCTTCACCGAGGGCACCCCGGTGCGCCAGGCCATGGTGACGCGCTTTGCCACCCTCAACACGGACGATACGTTGAACGACGCCGTGGACGAGCTGCTGGCCGGCACCGACCACGACTTTCCCGTGGTGGAGGGCAAAGAGATCGTGGGGCTCCTCCGCCGCAAGCAGCTCATCCAGTCGCTTTCCGACCAAGACCGGACCACGGCCGTGGGCATGGTGGCCGATCAGGACGTCTTCACGACTGAGCCGGGAGCGCCGCTCGACGAGGTCTTTCAGCAGATGAACGAGCGAGGCTGCTCAACGGTGCCGGTGGTGGACGGGGGCCGGCTGGTGGGACTGCTCACGCTCGAAAACGTGGGGGAGCTCATCATGGTCTCAAGTGCCCTGCAGTCCCGGAGCCAGCTCGGCGTACAGCGCGATCGCCGGGCGGACCCTGCGGTGCGCAACTCCGCGGACGGGGCCGCGCCGCCGGGGCCTACGTCGGTGCCCTGAGGGGGGCTGCGCGCGACGCTGAGCCGCATGAAGACTCGTGGAGGGCGGCAGCGGATCGGTTCTTCATCACGCATTTCCGCACACGCGCTCCTAGGTTTGGTAGGCTGTTGCGCTGCTCCCCGCCACTGCGCGGTTGAGCGGCGGCCGCTCGCGCACCTTTTCCGCCTATTCCCCACCCAGCATGGACCGACGAACCAAAATCGTTTGCACCCTCGGCCCGGCCACCACCGATCCGGACACGATCCGTCGCCTCGTGGCGGCGGGCATGGACGTGGCCCGCATGAACTTCTCGCACGGCACCCACGAGGAACACGCCGAGCGAGTACAGCGGGTGCGAGACGCTGCGCAGGCGGAGGGCACCACCGTGACCATCCTGCAGGACCTGCAGGGCCCGAAAATTCGGGTGGGAGAGGTGCGCGATGGCTGCGTAATGCTGCAGGAGGGGGATGAGGTAACGGTGACGACCGGCCCGCCGCAGGAAAGCACCCAGGAGCACATCTTCATCGACTACGACTCGCTGGCCCAGGATGCGCGGGAGGACGAGCGCATTCTCATCGACGACGGCCTGCTGGAGCTGCAGGTAACGGCCGTCAACAACTCCAAGCTGCGGGCACGCGTGGTGGAGGGCGGGCCGCTGCGCTCGCGGAAGGGCGTCAACCTGCCCGACATTCGCACCTCCACCCCCCCGATGACCAAGAAGGACCTGAAAGACCTGGAGCTGGGCCTGGAGCTTGACGTGGACGTGGTGGCGCTGTCGTTCGTGCAGGAGCGCTCGGACGTGGAGGCGCTCGTTCACCGCATCAACGAGGTGGGCAAGGACACCAGCGTGGTCGCCAAGATTGAAAAGCCGCAGGCGGTGCGGAACCTCGACCGCATTCTGGAGGTGGCCGACGGCATCATGGTAGCGCGCGGAGACCTCGGGATTGAGATGCCCATGGAAGAGGTGCCGGGCACCCAAAAGCGCCTCATCCGCAGGAGCATGGAGGCCTCCAAGCCGGTGATTACCGCTACGCAGATGCTGGAAAGCATGGTGGAGGATCCCCGGCCGACGCGCGCAGAGGCCAGCGACGTGGCCAACGCAGTGCTCGACGGAAGCGATGCGGTGATGCTGTCCGCCGAAACCGCCGTCGGAAACCACCCGGTGCGGGTGGTAGAGGCCATGAACCAGATCATCCGGCAGGCCGAAGACTACTGGTACGAGCAGCGCCGGTCACTGACGATGGCCCCTGAGCATCTGGAACGGGGCGAAAACGTGACGGACAGCGTCAGTTTTACGGCGTGTCGGCTCGCCGAGCAGGTGGGAGCGGAGGCGGTGTGCTGCCTCACCAACTCCGGAGCCACCGCCCGAGCCATCGCCCGCCACCGCCCCAGCATGCCCATCTACGCCTTCACCGACAACCAGCGCGTGGTGGCGCAGTTGGGCTACCTCTGGGGCACCGACGCCTTCTACATCCCCTTTCAACAGGACACGGATCAGGGCATTGCCCGCGTCCACAGCGTGCTCCGCGAACACGAGCTCGTGGCGCCCGGCAGCCGAGTGGTCATGACGGTGGGAATGCCCCTCCCGGCGCGTGGACGAACCAACACAGTACACGTAAGCACGGTGAAATAGGAAACGCGGGCGCAGGGGGAAGCGCGTAGGAGCACGCTGCGCGCAGGAGCACACCGGAGGGACAGGCGATCAGAAAGGGCTGGATCTCGTTCCGCCCCTCCCTCATTTGCGCTTTGCGCGAACCGCCGCCCCACGTTCATCCGCTTCTTCTGGTCCCGCCTGTGGTTCTATGGGTCGTTTCGCGTTGTCGGCCTCATCGATTCCTGCCCGCCTGGCCTGGGGAACGGCCCTTGCCGCGTGCGCGGCGGTGCTGGTTGCGGGGTGCGGCCGCGGCTCGTTTGTGGGGCGGCAGTACGACGACTTCACGGCCTACTACAACACCTACCACAACGCCGAGGCTGCCTTCGAAAAGGGCCTGGCGTCGGTGACGCGGGAGGAAGACGCGGTGGACCGGGCGCGCTACATCTCGGTGTTTTCCACGCCGCAGGCCGGTTCGGGGGGGGGCGCGTTCGAGAAGGCGATCCAGAAGAGCGCCGATCTGCTCCGCACCCATCCAAACTCGAAGTGGGTGGACGACGCGCTGATGCTGATCGGTCGGGCGCGCTATTATAGGCAAAACTACGTGGGGGCGGCCCAGAAATTTCGGGAGGTGATCGCGATAGGGGGAGAGCGCGCACAGGAAGCGCGGTTCCGGTTGGCCCGCACCCTTATTGCGGCCGACCGCTACGCAGAAGCGGCGGACGCCTTGCGTGCGGGGCTGGGTCCGGAGACGGAGGCGGGGGCGTGGACCGCCCGAATGTGGCTGGCCCGGGGGGAGCTGGCGGTGCGGCAACAGCGATGGCCCGAGGCGGAAACGGCCCTAGAGCGAGGCCTCCAGGGTGAACTGCCGGAGACGGCCGGTGCGCGCGCGTCTTTTCTGTTGGGGCAGGTGCGCGAGACGCGAGGGCGCTACGCGGAGGCCCGTGCCGCATACCGGCGGGCCGAGGACTACGGCCCGGCGTACCAACTGGAATTTGCAGCCCGCCTGGGCGCCATCGCCATGCAGGGGAGGGCTGGCGCCCCGGGTCCAGCGCTCGACCGGCTGGGGGCCGTCGAGCGTGAGGACAACACGAGGGCAATGCGCGGACAGATTGCCCGGGTGCGGGCGCAGCTTTATCGCGTCCAAGACCAGCCGGCGGAGGCCCGGCGGGTGCTCCTAGACGCACTGCGCGGCGAGGAGGCCCCACGGGGTGCGGTGCAGGGCCGCCTGCACTACGACCTGGCCGCGCTCTACCGGGATGCTTACGAGGACTTCACGAACGCGGCGGCTCATTTTGACACGGCCGCCACCACGCTCTCGTCCCAGGGGGAGCGTGCCCGCACCGACGCCCGCCAGCTGCCGGCCCTGTTGCCAGGGGCCCCGTCCGACGCTGCTGTGCAGGCAGACCGCTTTCGCGACGTTGCCGACCGCTCGCAGGCCGTTGCCCGAATGGACTCGCTGCTGCGCCTCGGGCGCATGCCCCCGGTGGAGTTTCGGGCCACGATCGAGCAGATTCGTCAGCGACGTCTGGAGGCGCAAGAGCGGGAGGCGGAGCGCCGCCGCGAGGCACGGTTTCGCCGCGCCACGCAGCGCCGCGACGGAGCGATGGGGGGCGCGGCAGGCACGCAGGCCCGCCAGAACGCCGTGCAGACGCGCCAGTCCGACGCGGGGTTCTTGTTCTACCGCGATCCCACTCTGGTGCAGCAGGGGCGCCGCCAGTTCCGCCAGACGTGGGGCGACCGTCCGCTCGTGGACAACTGGCGCCGGGTGCAGGCCATTCAAGGGGCCGAGCAGGCGCCCGCCACCGCGGGCGGTGCGAGCGGGTCGGCGCCACGAAGTGAAGAGGCCGGCCGGGCCCAAGCCGTCGTGGATGTGTCGGCGGTGCCCCGCGACTCGGCGAGCCGGGCGCGGATGAGAGAGGAACAGAGGGTCGCGCAGTACGAACTGGCCAAGGCGCTGTATCGGGCGGCCGGGCGGCCGGACTCGGCGGAGGCCTGGTTTCGTCGGGTTCTGGAGGCAGACAGCGATTCGTCCGTCGCGCAGCGGGCGCTGTACGGACTGGCGCAGGTTCACCGTGCGCAGGGCGACTCGACGGCGGCGCGGGCCGCCTACCGCCGTCTCGTGACCCAGCACCCCGCCACCCCCTACGCGGAGCGAGCCCGTCAGCAGCTCGGAATGGAGACGTCCGCACGGGCAAGCGCAAGTCCCGAACGCCGGGCCGACTCGCTCTATGCCCGGGCGTACCGGGCGTGGCGGACGGGGACGCCCCGTGCCGCCCTCAATCAGTTTCTGTCTGTGGCCGCGGCGCATCCCCGCACCCAGGCGGCGCCGCGCGCGCTCCTGGCGGCTGGGGTGGTGTACCACCGCGTGGTGCGCCATGACACGACCAGGGAGCGCCGCCGCCGGTTTCGGCAGTTTGTGGACTCGCTTGCACAGTCCGCCCAAACGGCCGGCGTGGGGGGCGACACGAGTGCTGCGGTGTCCGCGCCCAGCGGGCCGCCTGCTGCGTCCTCGCCCGACAGTCCGGCCGCCCAAACCGCTCAGCCTCCCCCCGACACCACGGCCCGCCCACCGTCTCGGCAGCCGGCCCCCGACTCTGCATCCCCCAACCCTGCGTCTCCCAACCCTGAGGCATCCCGGCGCCAGGCCGATACAACCGCCGTGCCGTCCCCACCGGGCCCCCGCGTGGGCCAGGTAGACTCCAGTGCCCGGGCAGCTCGCTCCCCGCAGGCTTCCGATTCGGCCCGCGCAGATACGGTGCGCGTCTCCCGCCCCGACACAACCCGAGGGGCGAAGGCGAAAAATGCAACACGGCAGAGCAGCCCCGATGCGCAAGAAAGCGCGTCGTGGGCCTCTCCGGTGGAAACCCTCTTTGCGCACCTCGCCCAGCAGTACGCCCCCTCTCCCGTAGCAAAGCGCGCCGAAGCCCTCCTCGGGTACTTGCAGCAGCAGGCCGCCCCGGATACCGCCGCGAGCGACACCGCCCGCCTGGAATCGCCTCGTCGCGCAACGGAGCCGCCCACCAGGCCTCCTCCGGATTCCGCCGCGCCTGCGCCGCCTCGACGGCAGGCCGCTCCTCCCGATTCGACCGCCCGTCCTCGGCCCGACTCGCTGCGTCCTGTCCGCCGGCGAGACTCGACGGCCGCTTCCGAGCCAGACAGCATCGCCGCCCCGCAGAAGACCACTCCCGCAGGGCCGAGCGATCGCGACTGAAGCGCCGAGGCCGGGCGAGAAGGGTAGAAAAGAAAGGAACCGTTTGCCCCTCTCCCGGTTCGGAAGCTCCTTTCCCAGATGCCACGTTGCTAGCGTCCGCGTCGCGGCAGATGTCGACGCCCGATCCGCGACTCAGCGCGAGCCTCCGCGCACCGCCGCCATGTCTACGCCCAGCTTCTCATCGCCGGACGACACCCCCGCTGCGCGAGGCAGCTTCGTCTCGACGGTAGTCTGGCCGGTTCTACGGTCCCCGTTCACACGGTGGATCAGCGCGGCCGTCCTCCTCGCCCTGGTGGTACACCTGGGACTTCGATGGCAAGACGCGCGCGCCCCGGTCTCCATCGGGTACAGTACATTTCTCGACTACGTAGGTGCCGGCCACATCGAGCGCGTCGAGATCATAAACGACACTCGGATCCGGGGGACGTACACGGCAGAGGCGGTGCGGGCGGGCGCCGTGCGGGCGCCGGCTCCCAGCGAGGGGCTCTTCCGCCCCGCGGCGAACGGGGCGCGGCGAGCGTTCGTAACGACCAAGCCTGCAGGGCACGCGCTGGTTCCCACTCTGCGCCGTCACAACCAAGCGGCCGCGGAGGGGGGGACGACGATCGCGTACACGGCTGTTCAGAAGCGCGACTGGACGCCCCTTCTGCTCTGGGGCCTTCCCCTCGGGCTTCTTCTTGGGCTCGGGGCCTTTTTGTTGCGACGAAGGACCAACGGGCGGCCGCAGACGGCGGGGGACACCACGGCCACGCTTTTCGAAGAGGCCCGCGGGGAGCGCGCGACCTTTGACGACGTGGCGGGGCTGGAGGCGGCGAAGGCCGAAGTCGCCGAAGTGGTCGAGTTTCTGCGGCGTCCGGACGCCTTTACCCGGCTCGGCGGCACCCTGCCCACCGGCGTACTTTTGATGGGGCCGCCCGGAACGGGAAAGACCTTGCTGGCAAAAGCAGTGGCGGGCGAGGCGGGGGTGCCCTTCTTCTCAATCTCGGGGTCGGACTTCACAGAAATGTTCGTTGGGGTGGGCGCACGCCGCGTGCGCGACCTCTTCGAGACGGCGAAGGAAAAGGCGCCGTGCATCATCTTTATCGACGAGATAGACGCTGTCGGACGTACCCGAGGTGGAGGCCAGGGCGGGAGCGGGGTCGGTGAGCGCGACAACACCCTCAACCAGCTCCTGGTGGAGATGGACGGGTTCAACTCCGAGAAGGGGGTCATTATCATGGGGGCCACAAACCGCCCGGACGTGCTGGACGCGGCGCTGCTTCGTCCCGGCCGGTTCGATCGCCAGATTGCCATCCACAAGCCCGACCGTCTGGACCGCGCCGCCATCTTCGGCGTCCACGTGCAGGACCTTCGGCTGGACGAGAGCGTGAGCCCGGAGAGGCTGGCCCGGCGTACACCTGGGTTTGCCGGGGCCGAAATCGCGAACGTCTGCAACGAGGCCGCCCTCCTGGCTGCCCGGGCCGGCAAGCCAACGGTGCAGATGGACGACTTCGAGCAGGCCATCGAGCGCGTGATTGCCGGCCTGGAAAAGCACACCCGGCTCATCGCGCCGGAAGAGCGACGGGTGATTGCCCATCACGAGGCAGGGCACGCCCTCGTGGGCTGGTTTCTGGAACACACCGATCCCGTCGTGAAGGTCTCTGTCGTGCCCCGAGGCACCTCCGCCCTCGGACACGCCCGGGCGCTGCCCGAAGAGCGCGACCTCTACTCCAAGGAAGCGCTCCTGGACCGCATGGCCGTGGCCCTGGGAGGGCGAGCTGCCGAGAAGGTTGCCCTCGGGCGCGTCACCACAGGAGCGCAGGATGACCTGCAACACGTCACCGAGAGGGCGTACGCCATGGTGGCGCACTACGGCATGAGCGACCGAATCGGCCCTCTCAGCTACGCTCCGTCCGGACGCCAGAAGTCAACGGAACGCCGCCCCCACTCCGACGCCATGGCCGAAGCCATCGATCAGGAGGCACAGGCCCTCGTCGAAGAGGCACAGGCCCGTGCCACGACGCTCCTGCAGGGGAAGCGTGCCCTGTTGGACCAGACGGCCGAGGCCCTTCTGGAGCACGAGGTGCTCGGGGTTGAGGCCCTGACGGAACTGCTGGGCGCACCGCCCCCCGCCGAGCACGGGGAGCGCGAGGGACGTTCCGGACAGGCAGAAACGCCAGCCGTGCACCACGCAGAGCAAGATGGAAGTTCCTCTGAATCTGCGTCATCGGGCGGCACCGCGGAAACCACGAAGAATACTGCCCCGTAGACCTTTTCTGCAAAGACAAAAAACGCCCGGACAGCACAACCGTCTGCAGCAGGCGAGCCTAGCTCGCCCTTTTCTTTGCCCTTCTGAATCGGAAGAAATTGATCAACCGATACAGAGCGGTATACTGAAATCGATGAACGGCACCGCATTGCCTGTCGCAGAGAGAATGGATGGGTCTATTCACCCACTCTTTGCCCGCCAGTGAGGACCCTTGCCGCCGCGAAGGCAATATATAACGATTGTGCACGCGGAGGACTGCCTCCGCAAAAGACACGATGTCCTAATAGCCCGATTCCGAACAACGACCTACACCGACGTGCCGACAACACAGCAGCTGATTCGGAAAGGCCGGAAGTCCGAGGAAGAAAAGAGCGACGCCCCGGCGCTTGAGGGTAGTCCACAGCGCCGCGGGGTCTGCACGCGGGTGTACACCACCACGCCGAAGAAGCCGAACTCGGCGCTTCGGAAGGTGGCGCGCGTGCGGCTCACGAACGGCAACGAGGTGACCGCCTACATTCCGGGCGAGGGGCACAACCTGCAAGAGCACTCTATCGTGCTCGTGCGGGGCGGCCGAGTGAAGGACCTCCCGGGTGTAAAGTACCACATCGTTCGAGGAGCTCTTGACACGGCCGGTGTGGAAGATCGCCGACAAGGCCGCTCCAAGTACGGCACGAAGAAGCCCCGCGAGTAGACTGGGGAATCTAGGCGTCCATCCGGGCGCCTTTCTGTTTGTTGTTCGCTTTCCCGACGAGACCCAACGGATACGCCATGGCACGAGACGAGGCGCCCGAGCAGCGCACCACACAGCCGGATCCCATCTACCGGGACGACATGGTGTCCCGGTTCGTAAACGCCATCATGCGAGATGGGAAAAAGAGTCTTGCCCGCCGCATTGTGTACGACACGCTCGACGTGATTGAAGAGCGGGCTGGGGAGGAAGGGCTGGAGGTCTTCAAGAAGGCGGTAAACAACGCCGCCCCTCTCGTTGAGGTGCGGAGCCGCCGGGTGGGAGGGGCCACGTATCAGGTGCCCACGGAGGTGCGGCCGGAGCGCCGAATCACACTCGCGTTTCGCTGGATCATCCAGTACGCCCGGGCCCGCAACGAAAAGAGCATGGTAAACCGCCTTGCAAGCGAGCTGATCAATGCGGCGCGTGGAGAGGGCGGAGCCGTAAAGAAGAAAGACGACACTCATCGCATGGCCGAGTCCAACAAGGCCTTCGCTCACTTCCAGTTCTAGCTCCCTCGTGGAGCTTAGAGGGGCGGGCGTTGCCGCCCGGCCCGCAAATGAGCGTTCGAGCATCCAATTTGAGCACGTACCCATGGCCACTCAGAAAAACGAAAGTTTTCCGCTAGAGCGGACCCGAAACATCGGCATCATGGCTCACATCGATGCCGGGAAGACCACCCTTACGGAGCGGATCCTGTTTTACACCGGGCGTCTGCACCGCATGGGGGAGGTGCACGAAGGAGCCGCCACCATGGACTTCATGGAGCAGGAGAAGGAGCGGGGTATTACCATTACGTCCGCCGCCACGACCTGCTACTGGGACGATCACCGCGTTAACATCATTGACACGCCGGGCCACGTTGACTTTACCGTTGAGGTGGAACGCTCGCTTCGCGTGCTCGACGGGGCCATTGCGCTCTTCTGCGCAGTGGGAGGCGTGGAGCCGCAGTCCGAAACGGTGTGGCGTCAAGCGGAAAAGTACGACGTTCCGCGGATCGGGTTCGTGAACAAGATGGACCGGACCGGGGCGGATTTTGAGAATGTCCTGGAGATGATGGAGGACCGTCTCAACGCCAATCCGATTCCGGTGCAGTACCCCATCGGGGCGGGCGATATGTTCCGGGGCGTCATCGACCTAATTCGGGGAGAGGCGATCATCTACGACGAGGACTCCCAGGGCATGACCTGGGACGTTGTCGAGATTCCAGAGGATCTGAAGCCCAAGGCCAAGCACTGGCGCATCAACCTCCTGGAGAGCGTCGCGGAGTACGACGACGAGCTCCTGATGAAGTACCTCGAGGACGAGGATGCCATTGAGCCGGGCGAGGTGGAGGCCGTCATCCGCGAGGCCACCCTCAATCGGGACATCACCCCGATGTTCTGTGGCTCTGCCCTTAAGAACAAGGGCGTGCAGCGCGTGCTCGATGGCGTGAACAACTACCTGCCGAGCCCGGACGACGTGCCCCCAATCCGAGGGCATCACCCGCAGGACGAGGAGGAGGAAATTGTCCGCCGTCCGGAAGAAGACGAGCCATTCAGTGCCGTTGCTTTCAAGATCACTACCGATCCGTACGTCGGAAAGCTGACGTTTATTCGCGTCTACAGCGGCACGCTGGAGTCGGGGTCCCGCGTGTACAGCCCCACGCGAGACGAAGACGAGCGCATCGGCCGCATGATGTTCATGCACGCCAACAGCCGCGAAGACGTGGACATGCTTCGCGCTGGAGACATTGCCGCGGTGGTGGGGCCGAAAAACCTCAAGACTGGTGATACGATCTGCGACCCGGATCACCCGGTTGTCCTTGAGTCGATGGAGTTTCCGGAGCCGGTCATCCGCATTGCGATCGAGCCGAAGAGCAAGGCCGACCGCGACAAGCTGACCAACGGGCTCACGAAGCTCGCCGAGGAGGACCCGACGTTTGACGTTCACACCGACGAAGAGACCGGTCAGACGATCATCGCCGGGATGGGAGAGCTTCACCTCGAAATCATTGTGGATCGTCTCAAGCGCGAGTTCAAAGTGGAGGCCAATGTGGGGCGCCCGCAGGTGGCCTACCGCGAGGCCATTACGGAGCTCGTCGACGAGCACTACGTGCTGAAAAAGCAGACCGGGGGGCGCGGCCAGTTCGCCGAGGTGTACATGGAGGTAGGGCCAAACGAAGAGGGGACTGGTCTGGAGTTTGAAAATGAAATCACCGGCGGTGTCATTCCGAAGGAGTTCATTCCGTCTGTAAAGCGCGGCATTGAGAGCGCGATGGAAGATGGGCCGCTTGCAGGATATCCGCTTGAGGGGGTCGCGATTCGGCTCTACGACGGAGACCATCACGAAGTGGACTCCGACCAGAACGCCTTTGAGATTGCCGGTCGGCTTGGCTTTCGCGACGCAACCCGAAAGGCGAGCCCGGTGCTCATGGAGCCTGTGATGGAGGTCGAGGTCGTGACTCCCGACGAGTACATGGGCGACATCATCGGCGATCTCAATGGGCGTCGCGGGCGCATCGGGCAGATGGGACAGCGCAACGACGCGCAGGTCATCAATGCCGAGGTGCCTCTCTCCGAAATGTTCGGCTACTCCACAGACCTCCGCTCTCTTTCGCAGGGACGGGCCATTTACACGATGCAGTTCAGCAGCTACGAGCCTGTGCCGAAGGAGATTGCATCCGAAATCATTGACGAAGACGTCGTGGGCGCCACCGCGTAGCCGAGCGCGGTGGGCACTGCTCCCACGCCGCATTCTTTCCGCCATTCGAACCACACATTCAACGACCAAGACAGACGACCATGGCCAAAGAGGAGTTTGACCGGAAGAAGCCGCATGTAAACGTAGGGACGAT
>CAZFJR010000071.1:0-1935 GCA_964519235.1 uncultured Salinivenus sp.
CCCGGCAGTACGAGTTCAACCGGCTCAACCTCGGCTACACGGTGATGAGCAAGACCAAGCTCCGTCACCTGATTGAGGAGGATCTCGTAGGCGGCTGGGACGACCCGCGCCTTCCCACCATTTCCGGCCTGCGCCGCCGGGGTGTGCCCCCAAGCGCCATCCGCGCCTTCTGCCGCGAAGTGGGAGTCACCCGCTCGCAGAGCCGCGTCCAAATCGGCCACTTCGAGCACGCCCTCCGAGACGACCTGAACCCGAAGGCCTCACGCGTGATGGCGGTGCTCGATCCACTGAAGGTAACGGTGACAAACTGGGACGAAGACGAGGTCGACTGGATCGACGCCAACCACTGGCCGCGCGACATCGACAAGGACGAAACCCGGCCCGTCCCCTTCACCCGCACGTTTTACATCGAGCGCGACGACTTCCGCGAGGACCCGCCGGACGACTTCTTCCGGCTGGCGCCGGGCCGCGAGGTGCGCCTGCGGCACGCCTACTTCTTTACATGCGAGGAGGTGGTCCGGGACGACGACGGCACCGTCACGGAGCTCCGCGGCACCGTCGACCGCGACACGCGCGGCGCCACGGCCCCCGACGGTCGGTCGCCGAAGGGCACGCTGCACTGGGTCTCCGCGTCCCACGCCGTCCCCTTCGAGGCCCGCCTCTACGACCGCCTCTTCGAGGTGCCCGATCCCGACGCCCGGGACGCGCACTTCACGGAGTTTCTGAACCCGGACTCCCTGAATGTCCGCCAGGGCGTGCTGGAGCCGGCCGTCCGCGAATTGGACGGCGACCAGCGGGTCCAGTTTGAACGGCAGGGCTACTTCTGGCCCGACCCCGAGGACTCCACGCCGGACGCGCTCGTCTACAACCAGATCGTTCCCCTCCGGGACACCTGGGGCGAGGAGGAGGACCGACTCACGCAGGCGGAACTGGAGCAACGTCGTCGTGAGAAAGAGAAGCGGAAACAGCGCCAGCGCAAGCGGTCGCTCGAAGGAAAGACCGATCCCGTGGAGTACCTCGACGACCGTCAGCGGGACCGGTTCGAGCACTATCGCGACGACCTGGGACTGCCTCACAACGACGCCGCGGTGATTGCCGGGGACGACGCGATCGCGGACTTCTTTGACGCCGCCCTGGAGCACTACGACGCCCCGCAGCCCCTTGCGAACTGGACCGTCAACGAACTCCTCGGCGAACTAAAGGACCAGACCGTCGCCGACCTGCCGTTCGGGCCCGAAGAATTCGCGACGCTCGTACGCCTCGTGGACAGCGAGGACATCACCAACCGGGGCGCGGACGAAGTCTTCGACGTGCTGCTCGACGAGGGCGGCTCGCCGGAAACCATTGTGAACGACCGCGACCTGCGACAGGTCGACGACACCGAGGCCCTCGCCGATGTCATCGACGCGGTCATGGAAGAGCATCCCGACGAGGTGGCCCGCTACCGGGACGGGAAGAAGAGCCTGATCGGCTTCTTCATGGGCCAGGTCATGCAGGCCACCAACGGGTCCGCCAACCCCGAACTCGCCCGCGACCTCCTTCAGAGCCACCTCGAAGAGAGCTAAGAAGAGAAACGCGGAAAGACATTACTGCTCCTCGGGGCGGTTCTCATCGAAGGTCTCCGATGACCAGTCCGAAGGACACCCCGGCGAAGGACTGCTGCTCGTTACCGTTGGCGAATCCGGAGGCCGTGACCCCGACCGTCCCGTAGCCGATTGGGGGCGTCAGATACAGGGTGGCCCCGAACGGAAGACCCGGGACCGTCCTTGGATCTGACGTGCTGGTTCTCTCCCCCCAGGTGAGGGCAATCCCCGTGCCCACCGACACCTGTCCCCAGGACCACGAGAGGGCCGGCCCGTACAGGACCGCAGGATCCGTCTGGCCCCGCTCGGCCACAACATCAGCCGTGCTTGCAATCCGGCCGGAGAATCGGTG
>CAZFJR010000071.1:2035-3191 GCA_964519235.1 uncultured Salinivenus sp.
CCTCGAAGAAGTAGCGGTTGTCCGTCGCCACCTCAGGCACCACCTGGATGCGGTCCTGCAACAGTTCGCAAATCGTGCGCAGGCGCTCGTCGCTCACCTCATACCCTTCCGCCTCCACGTAGGGGCGGGCCTTCTGCGCGAGCTCATCGATCGACAGGGCGCGGACGTAGTGCTCGTTCACCCAGCGCAGCTTGTCGATGTCGAACTGCACACCGCTCGCGCCCACGCGGTCGAGGCTGAAGGCCTGAGTCATCTCGTCGAGCGAAAACAGCTCCTCGTCCGTGCCGGGGCCCCATCCCAGCAGCGCGAGGAAGTTGAGCAAAGCCGCCGGCTCGTACCCGTCCGTACGGTAGTCGCCCACGTACACCGGGATGCCGAGCTGGTTGGCGTCCCGCTTCGAGAGCTTGCCGCCGTTGGGGCTCAGGATCAGGGGCAGATGGGCGAACGCGGGCGGCTCCCAACCCAGCGCCTCGTACATGAGCACGTGCTTGGGCGTGGACGAGAGCCACTCTTCCCCCCGAATCACGTGCGAGATGTCCATCAGGTGATCGTCCACGATGTTGGCCAAATGGTACGTCGGCATCCCGTCGGACTTCAGGAGCACCTGGTCGTCCACCTCCGACGCGTCGAACGAGACCCCTCCGCGAATGACGTCGTCAAAATGAATGGACGCCTGACGCGGGACCTTGAGGCGAACCACGAAGTCGTCCTCCTCCAGAAGACGCTCGACCTCATCGTCGGAGAGGGTGAGGGAGTTGCGCATGTGCCGACGCGTGGTCACGTCGTAGGCCCCGTGGTCCTCCCGCATCTCTTCCAGCTCCGCCTCCGTGTCGAAGGCGTAGTAGGCGCGGCCCGCCTCAATCAGCCTCTCCGCGTACTGGCGGTACAGGTCGGATCGCTCGGACTGGCGATACGGAGCAAACTCACCGCCCCCCTCCGGCCCCTCGTCGTACTCCAGCCCGACCCAGGCCAAGGCCTCGCGGATGTCGTCTTCGGCCCCCGGCTCGTAGCGCGCCTGGTCCGTGTCCTCAATCCGCAGCACAAAGTCGCCGCCGTGCTTGCGGGCAAAGAGGTAGTTGTAGAGGGCCGTGCGCAGGCCGCCAATGTGGAGGCGGCCCGTGGGACTGGGGGCAAAGCGAACGCGAACAGGAGGGTC
>CAZFJR010000071.1:3291-15012 GCA_964519235.1 uncultured Salinivenus sp.
GCCGGCGGGCCGAGCAGTGTGGCCGACAGCTCCCTGAGCGCCTATCGCGCCTTCCTGGACCGGTACCTAAACTACCGCCTGAAAGTCCGCGCGGCCCGCGATGCGGGACTGGACACCCTCCGGTCGATCCGGCATGACGTCCACACCTATCGGCAGAAGTTGGCTCGGCCCAAGGTGTTGCGGGAGGAGGTGTACGAGCCGGTCGCACGCACCGTATACGAGCGTCGGCAGCACGTGGTGGACGTGAGCCACATCTTGATTCGCACATCGGCGGACACAGACACGACAGCCGCACGCCGCGCCCTGCAGGCCATCGCCGATTCTCTGGAGCGCGGGGTGCCGTTTGCCGCGCTCGCCTACCGCAACTCCGACGACCCGTCTGCCCGCGAGCAGGGAGCGCGGGGGTACCGGGGCCGGCTCGGCATCCTCCAGGCCGGACAGGTCGTAAAGCCGTTCGAGGACCGCATGTACACGCTGGAGCCGGGGCAGGTAAGCGCCCCGTTCCGCACCAAGTATGGCTACCACCTTCTCAAGGTGCACGACCGCCGCCCCGCCCTGCCCCCGGTGGAGCTGTCTCACATCCTGCGCCGTGGGCGGAGCGGCACGGCGGCACCCCGGCGGTTTCTCGACTCGCTCCGGACGCGCATCGTGGCCGGTACCACCTCGTTCGCGGCCGCAGCCCGGCGCCACTCGCAAGATCCCCGCTCGGCCGCGAAGGGAGGAGCCCTCGGCACGGTCGATCCGCAGGGCCTCCCGTCCAGTCTCCGCTCGGCAGTCCGCCGACTCGACAGCGTGGGAGCCGTATCGGACGTTGTCGACAGCCGGTTCGGCCATCACCTGCTCAGGCTCACCGGCCGCCAGGACCGACAATCGTTCGACGAGGCCTACGCGTCTCTGAAGGAGGAAGTGGCCAGTGGGCCACGCGTGAAGCAGCGCAGAACGGCGCTTGCCAAAAAGGTCCGTGCAACACACGCTGTAACGGTAGACACAACACGCCTGCTCCGGGCCGCAGGCCTCTCTTCGGTCGATTCGCTGGCCCGCCCCCTGCTTTCGCGCTACGAAACCGCGGGCGCCTCTCCCGCCGTCGCCGCACTGGGCGACTCCACGTACACCTTGGGCCAAATGGCCCGTCACCTCATGCAAACCGACGGCGGTGCCCGTACAACCCTGGGCGGGCTCCTCGAATCGTTTTTGAACGAAAAGGCCCTGCAGTACGCCGTCACAAGCCACGCACAGTCCGTCCCCGAACTGGCTCGTCAGGTTCGCACCTACCGCGAAGGAACGCTTCTCTTCCGCTACATGCAGGACTCGGTGTGGACCGCCGCGGCGCGCGACACAGCCGGCCTGCGGGCGACGTATCGCCGCAACAAGGCCCAGTACCGATTCCCCGAGCGCGTTCGCACCCTCGTACTGCGGGCCCCGTCCGACTCCCTGCTTCGGCCGTACCGCCGCGAACCCGCAAACAGCCGTTCGCTCGCGCCCCTCCTGCGGACAGTCGCGTCGGACTCGCTTGTTGCCGCCGACACCGCCTTCGTTACCGCCCGCTCCCCCGAGGTGTACCAGCCTGTCTGGGCGGCGGACGACACCGAGGTCGTGGGCCCTGTTTCTCAGGGGAATCAGTCGCTTCTCATGATCCGCGACACCCGGCTCCCCCCTCAGCCCAAGGACTTTGAAGAGGCGCGAAGCAGCGTTCTTCAGGACCATCAAAAGGCGTACGAGCAGCGCATGGTTCGGCGGCTCCGCACGCGCTACGACACCCACACCTACCCGGAGCGGATTCGTCGCCTCCCGCCCTCCTCTTCCCCCATCCCGTAGCGCGCGCCTCCATGATAAGCCTTGCTCTTCGCCCCCTCAGCCTACGGCTCGGAGCGGCCGTGGTCCTCGCCGTTTCGGGACTGGCGCTGCTCGGGTGTCAATCCGAGGCGCCCCCGTCGGCCTACGTGGCCCGGGTGGGCGACCACTACCTGACTCCCAGCGAACTGGACCAGCGGCTCGACGGCCTCGGACCGGTGCGCGACAGCGCCGCCGCACGGGCCCAGGTGATTGACCAATGGGTGCGACGCACCCTGCTTTACCGTGAGGCAGAACGCCGCAATCTCGCCTCGGTCGACGCGGTGCAACGAACCCTGGAACGCCAGCGGCGCTCGGTGCTCGTGACGGCCCTCAGCGACCGTCTTTACGAGGAGGCTACCCTCCGCCCCACCCGCTCAGAGGTGCGCACCTACTTCGAGCGGCACAAGGAGGCCTTGCGCCTCCGGGAGCCGCACGTACGGGTCCGCTACCTCTCCGCCTCCCGCCGCGCCGACGCCCAGGCCGCCCGGACCGCCCTGCAAGACCTGCCCCCCACGGCCGACTCGGCCTGGGCGGAGGTGCTCCAGGCGCACGCCGCCGACTCGGCACAGGCCCAGCGCCTGTCCCAGCGCCCGTTCCCCGAAAGCCGCCTGCGGCAAAAGCTTCCCTTTTTCGCAGAGGCCCTCGGCGCCCTACAAGAGGGCGACACGGCCCCGGTGGTGGCGGCAGGCGAGCAGTTCCACGTGCTCCGGCTCGACCAGCGGCGCGCAGCGGGAACGGCCTCGGAGCTGGCGTGGGTGGCCCCACAAATCCGACGACGCCTCCGGATTCGTGCTCGGAAACAGATATATGCCAACGAGGTTGAACGACTTCGTAGCAAAGCACAGGCCAGCGGCGCGCTCGACATTCCCTAGTGCCCTGTCTTTCTCCTCGTACCGCCCCGCCGCAGCCCTTCATTGCTCTTCGCACACGTGCTCCTTCTGCATGCGTCGCTTTCTGTCTGCCGTCTCGCCCACTGCGTCCACTCGAGCCTTCTGGCTCGGGGGCGCCCTGCTTCTGCTCACCAGCGCCATGGGTGGGCCCGCCCACGCGCAGAATGCGCAGATGGTGGACCGCATCGCGGCCGTGGTGGGCGATGAACTCATTCTGAAGTCGGAGGTGGACCAACTTGTGCGCCGCCAGACCCGCCAGCAGAACCGCTCCTACTCCCACGAACTGTGGATGAGCGGGCTGCAGCAGCTGGTCGACCAGAAACTGCTGGCCGAACAGGCGCGCCGCGACACCACCATCACCGTGTCGGACCAGCAGCTCAGCACCCAGCTTAATCGGCAGATCAACCAGCTGAAGCAGCGGGCCGGGGGCGAGGAGCGACTGCGGCAGATCTACGGCAAGAGCATTCTTGAAATCAAAGACCAGTTCCGGGAAGACCTGCGCGGGCAGATCCTGGCTCAGCAGCTGCGGCGGCAGCGCATGAACACCATCAGCATTACGCCCAGCGAGGTGCGCCAGTGGTTCGAGCGCATTCCGCAAGACTCGCTGCCGCGCCTGCCGAAGACTGTTCGGCTCTCGCACATTGTGCGCTACCCTAAACCCACCCCCGAGGCCCGGCAGGAGGCCAAGTCTCTCATCACCTCCCTTCGCGACTCCATCGTGAGCGGGGGCGCCTCCTTCGAGGCCATGGCCCGGCAGTTCTCCGCCCCGGACGCCGCCGGCACGGACACCGGTGCCCTTACCAACGTCGACCTCAACGACCTCGTCCCTGAGTTCGCGGCCGTCGCTTCGCGCACGCCCGTCGGAAAGGTGTCGCAGATCTTCTACAACGACAGCCAGCAGGGCTACCACATCCTCCGCATCAACGCAAAGGATGGGAGCACCGTGGATCTCAACCACATCCTCATCAAGCCCAACGCTCCCAGCGGCGAACGGGCGAAGGCACACCTGAGCGCCGTCCGCGATACGCTGCTCAACAATCCGGACGTTCCCTTCGAACTGATGGCCCGGCGCCATTCGGAGGAGGAGCGAACTGCCGAAAACGGGGGGCGCGTCACCGATCCGCAGTCCGGCACCCGCGACCTCGTGCTGGATCGCCTGGGGCCGTCCTGGAAGCGCACCATCCGGACGCTTAGCCCCGGCGACATCAGTTCCCCGACCCGGGTGCAACTGTTGAATGGCGACGAGGCCTACCACATCGTAAGGCTCGAGCGGCGCGTCCCCGCCCACCGGGCCAGCTTAGAGCGGGACTACGAGCGCATCCGCCAACTGGCCCTCCGCGAAAAACGGAGCCGGAAAATGCAGGAATGGACCCAGCAGCTCCGTGATGAGATCTACGTGGACATCCGCATCTCCAAGTCGGAGCTCACGGCCATGCGCCGTTAGGCCCGCTCCCTCCCTGCTCGGCTCTGCCTCCGCTGCTTCCCGAACGCACCCCATGCCGCCCTCCTCCGCCTCGTCTCCGCAAGCCTCCCCGCCGCAGGATCCCGACACCCTCGACGACCTGAACGCCGCCTACGACCGCCTCCGCGCCGAAATTGGCAAGGTCATCGTGGGCCAGGAAGACATCGTAGAAATGGTGGTGGTGTGCCTCATGGCACGGGGCCATACGCTTCTAATTGGGGTGCCCGGCCTCGCCAAGACGCTCCTGGTGCGCACCCTCGCCGGGGCCCTGGACCTGGACTTTAGCCGGATCCAGTTTACGCCCGACCTCATGCCCAGCGACATTACGGGGACGGAAATCATTCAAGAAACGCAAGATGGCACCCGCCACTTCGAGTTCGCCGCCGGGCCCATCTTTGCCAACGTCGTCCTGGCCGACGAGATCAACCGCACGCCGCCCAAGACGCAGGCCGCCCTCCTGGAGGCCATGCAGGAGCAGCACGTGACGGCCGCCGGGGACACCCATGCACTGGACGATCCGTTTTTTGTCCTCGCCACCCAGAATCCCATCGAGCAGGAGGGTACGTATCCCCTCCCCGAGGCCCAGCTCGACCGCTTTATGCTAAACCTGTGGCTCGACTATCCCTCCTTCGACGAGGAAGCAGAGGTGGTTCGGAGCACCACGGCCGGCTCGCAAAACGAGGTGGAGCCCGTAATGTCGGCCCGGGAGTTGCAAACCTATCAAGACTTTGTGCGGCAGATTCCGGTGGCCGATAACGTAATCGAGTACGCGGTGACCCTGGTCACGCACACTCGCCCAGATGCCGACGCGGCCCCTGGCTTTATTGAGGACTACCTCAGCTACGGCGCTGGCCCGCGCGCTTCGCAGTACCTGGTGCTGGGCGCCAAAACTCTCTCTGCTCTTGAAGGCCGCATGACCCCAGTCGAGGCCGACATCCGCCGCATGGCCGTCCCCGTCCTTCGCCACCGCATTGTCCCCAGCTTCAACGCCGAGGCCGACAACGTCTCCTCGGTGGACCTCATTGAGCGACTGCTGGAGCAGGACTCGCTCTAGACGGAGAGTTGCGCCAGAAGTAACGGCATTTTCTGCGCCTGGTGGTCCGGAGCGCGCAACCCCATCCCTTTCACAACAGTAGGAGCACGGCTACCGATGCCCTGCCCTATGGCCACCGCGCTCGGAGGGAGACGTCCAGACGAACTGGGGCGGGCCGGGGCGAGGCTGCTCTTAATTTGCACACGAAGCTGCCACCGAACGGATGGACGCCTCGCAGTACAGCTCGCTCACCCTGCTTGAGCGGGTCGACTTTTCCGACGACCTTGCCCTCTTCCGCCTCCGCGCTGATGAGCCGATCGACTTTACCCCCGGCCAGTACGCAACACTTGGGCTGAAGGAAAATGGGGCCGACCGGCCGCTGCTTCGTCCGTACTCGGTGGCTTCAGCCCCAGGCACGGCGGAGCTGGAGTTTTTCATCGAACGAGTAGAGGATGGAGCTCTCACGTCGAGGCTCTGGGACCTCGAGCAAGGTGCGGAGCTCTGGATGCGCGACAAGATCGTGGGGCGCTTCACGCTCGACCCCGACCGCACGCACCACCTCATGGCGGCTACGGTGACGGGCGTCGGCCCGTACGTCAGCATCGTCCGCGACCAGCTGCATGCCCTGCGCGACGGCACCCTGGACGCGCCCCGTCCCATGATGGTGCTCCATGGCGCGAGCCGATCGTGGGAGCTGGGCACCTACCTCGAGGAGCTTACCGCGCTCGCCGCGGAGGTGGACTGGTTCGAGTACATCCCCACAGTAAGCCGTCCCTGGGAAGACCCGGACTGGACCGGGGAGTGCGGCCGCGTGGAAGATGTGCTGCGCAAGCACTTGGACGCGAGCGCCTTTCCTTCGGACAACACGGCCGCGTACACCTGCGGCCATCCGCAGATGATTGAGAAGGCCCAGGACATTCTCGAGCGGGCGGGCTTTGCGGAGGATGCGCTCCACGAGGAGAAGTACTTCGTAGAACGGAATGGCAGCTGAAGCACGGACGGGGCCCTTACCTCGCCCCGCTGCCATCTGGGCCCCTCCTCAGGCCGCCGGACGTCTCGTCTCTCTCCTCTTGAGCCCCTCGTCACTCCCCTCCCGATGGAACGGATAGCGACTCGACCGATTCGATATTTTGACTAATACGGCTCGCCGCTCATCCGTCTTTCCCTCACCGCTCCGCCTTGCGGCGCTGTCCCATGCTTGGTCGCCTCATCCTCCTCTTCCTGCTTACGCCCGCGGTCGAACTAGCGCTGTTGATTCAGGTCGACCAAGTGATCGGCTTTTGGCCCACAGTGGGGCTTATCGTCGTAACGGGCATTGTGGGCAGCCACCTCGCCCGTCGTGAGGGACTCTCGACGTGGCAGCGGCTCAACCGCCGGCTCCAATCGGGCGATCTGCCCGGCACAGAGCTCGCGGACGGGATTCTGATTCTCGTTGCCGGTGCCCTTCTCATCACCCCGGGCATCTTGACGGATGTGTTTGGATTTCTAGGACTGATGCCGTTCTCTCGCGCGTACCTGCGCCGATTCGTGATGCGCTGGTTCCAACGCAAGATGGAGCAGGGCACGATGCAGGTACAATTCGGTGCCTTCGGTGGGGCTGCGCCGGGCGGCTCCTCTTCCGCCGGTCCTTCTCCGGGCCCGTCGCCCGCGGGCCAGGGCTCCTCGACGGATTCTCCCTGGCGGGGCCAGGGCCAGCAGGTGCCCGACCACGCCGAGGAAGCGAGCGATCGGTCACCACCGAAGGCCTCTCCGTCCTAGAGCCTGTGTTGAGAGTGCATCTTGAGCCTGCACCGGAACGCGAGAGCGGGCACCGACGCCCTGGAACTTGGGCCACGGCCTGGGAGGCACAGCGGGCTCCCCCCGGGACCAATTTGTGGGCCGTCGCTCCCTCCCGAAGCCCGGGGCACATGCCGAAACAGGGCCTCGGGACACGCGCCGCGACGGCGGGAAGTGGAGCCCTGTAAGGGCGCAGTTGAGGGGAACGCTCGCGCGGTGCTGACGCCGTTCGTCAGGCTTGGCGCCACAAGGGCGCTTTTTCTCGGAATGAGCGCAGCTTCAAGGTGGGGTGCTACTCACCAGAGCCCCACTCAGCCGCTGTGTCCGTTCATGCGCACGTTCAGGTCCCAGGCCTGGGCCAGCGAGTGAATGAGTTCCCGCTCGGCGTGCGTGATGGCCCCGTCCGCCTGCGCCACCGTGTGCAAATCGTCAAGCACCGTGAGGCGGTGTGTGGTGGGAAGCGCATCTTTGAGCGCCTCCACCGAGTCATGAATCAGGTCTTGTCCCGGCTCGTCGGCGTACACCTGTAGGGCCCGGCGGACCACCTCGCGCACCTGCCCCTCCGATTCGTCGGGATGCCACTCCTTGAGCCGGTCTACCATCGCGTCGATAGTGTCGCCCGTAAGGTCGTCGCCGGCACTATGGCCTACAAGGATGTAGAGGAAGGCCAGCTCGTGAATCAGCCCCCAGTCTTCGCCGCGTCGCTGTACCACCGCCGAGGTGTTTTCGAGCAGCTCTTCGCTGAGCTCCTTCAGCGACCAGGCCTCCGCCAGGGCGTGAATGAACCCTTGCTCTCGCTCCAGTAGCACCCCGTCGGCCTCGGCAATGCGGATGAGGTGCCGCACCGTCGTGCGCCGCTCCTGCGGGGCAAGTGACGCACGCAGGTCCTGCATGGCGCGGCGGACCTCCTTCTCGGCATCGCCCTCCACAAACACGGTGGCAGCTTCTACGATGATGTCCCGCACGGCGGCGCCCGCGCCGGACTGCCACGCCTGCAGGGCCTCGTTGAGCACCTGCAGCTCCGCGTCGCTGAGGTCGCGATCCGTGCCGTACGCCAGGGCAATGTACACCACCGCAAGGTCGTGGGTAGTTGTCCAATCGTCGGGTGTGCTCATGAGAAGTTGGTGGAAGGAAAAGTTGGTGGCAGGAAAACGGAAAGAAGCATCGGGAGACGCTGCAATAATACGGAACAACTTCCCCGAAACGCAACGCATCGTTCCGCCATCGCCCGCGCCCCCACGTGTCGGGCAATCGCATCCTCGATTCCGTGGAGGCGGTTCACTTGGTCTTTCTTTGCGGCTTCCGGTGGACTCATGCTTCTTGCATTCGTCCGCCCCCGATGCTGATGTTTGACACCTGATCTGTTTGCGAACCGCCCCGGATCAGAGGCCTGTTTTTGTCCCCACAGCCTTCGCCCCCACCATGCCCACGGTTCAGACCGACACCATTCAGTCTCAGGTGGCCCGCCATCTTGATCCGCACGGCAGCGAAGGGGCACGGACGGCCTTGGCCGGGGTTGTGGACCTGCATGCCCTGGAGGAGCGACGGTACGGGGAGGTGCTGGCAACCGTTGACGAACGCCTCTCACAGGCGCGCTATTCGCTGCTTTCGATGTTGGTGGCCGGCATCTACTTCGGGCTTCTGGTCGGCTTCTGGCTGGTGAACGGCTCGTCCTGGGAAGCCATCACGGTGTGGGCAGTGCCGGTGGTGCTCGTGTCCACCTACGCCCTGTACGCCACCCATCAGACCGTGCGCCTCATCCGCCACCTGTCGGAGGCTCGGGCGCTGCTGCTGCTGCTGCGTGACCGAACGGTCGCCGGCGACGCCCCGCCCGAGCCCTAATCCTCTGCGCTGCATGCCGCGGCGTCCCCACCCTTCTTCGTTGCTTATTTCTTACGATGTTCGACCCCGATACGTACCGCTCGCGCCGCCGCACGCTGCAACAGCAAGAGCCCCCGAGCACTGGCCTCGCGCTTTTTCTGGGCAACGCGCCCTCGCCTCGCAACTATGCGGCCAATCCCCACCCCTTCCGGCAAGACAGCACGTTTTTGTACTACTTTGGCCTGGACCAGCCTCGCCTGTGCGGGCTGATCGACCTGGACGCCGGAACGTCTACGCTGTACGGCGAGCCCTCCACCCTCGAAGACGCGATTTGGACAGGTGGAGCGCCGTCTCTTCGTGAGCAGGCCTCCGCTGCGGGCGTCGACAGGGCAGCTTCACGTTCCGACCTCGAACAGGCCCTCGCCGATGCCCGCTCGCAGGACCGCCCCATCCACTTCCTCCCGCCATACCGCGATGCCCACCGGCTCCGCTACGCTTCGTGGCTTGGGCTGCCGCCGGACCAGGTGGACGCCTCCGCCTCCACCGCGCTGGTTCGGGCCGTGGTCCGCCAGCGTGCCGTCAAGTCCGACGCCGAGGTGGCCGAGATTGAGGAAGCCCTCTGCCACACCGCAGAGATTCACCGCTACGCGCAGCGCCACGCCGCCCCGGGCGTTACGGAGCAGGCCCTCGTGGGCGGCATGACCGGCCGTCTTGCCTCGGCGAACCGTTCGTTCGCGTTTACACCGACGTGCTCGGTCCACGGCGAAGTGCTGCACAACCACGCGTACCCCAATACGCTTGTGGAGGGCGATCTGCTTCTGGTAGACGCAGGCGCCACCTCTTCTCGACACTACGCGGGCGACATCACCCGCGTTACACCGGTCGGCGGTGCGTTTTCGGGGCGGCAACGCCGCATCTACGAAGCCGTGTTGGCGGCCCAGGAAGCGGCCCTCGCTGCCCTCGCCCCCGAGGTGCCGTTCCGCGACGTGCACCAGCAGGCCGCCCGCACGCTCACCGAGCACCTGGTGGAGATGGGCCTGATGCAGGGTGATCCGGAGGCGGCCGTGGCGGCGGGGGCTCACGCCCTGTTCTTTCCGCACGGCTTGGGACACATGATCGGGCTGGACGTACACGACATGGAGAGCCTCGGGGAGGACCTCGTGGGCTACGCCGACGACCAGTCCCGCTCCGACCAGTTTGGGCTCCACACTCTCCGGCTCGCGCGTCCGCTCCGCCCTGGATTCGTGGTCAGCGTGGAGCCGGGTTGCTACTTCATTCCCCCGCTTATCGAGCGCTGGCGGGAGGAGCAGCGACACGATGCCTTCATCAACTACGACCGCGTGGAGGACTTTCGCACGCTTGGGGGCGTTCGCATTGAGGATGATGTCCTCATTACCGACGATGGCGCTCGGGAACTGGGCCCCGACCTGCCCAAAACGGCGAGCGCGGTGGAAGCACAGGCTGGCGCCGTCCGTTCGTAACCTGTCGGACCCGGCAAAAACATGAACGTTTGGGAAAGAGAGGCGTTGAAGACTCAAGCTGGTTTTTCCCTCGTGTCTTCTCCGGGATTATGCCCTCCGTTTTTAGGAGCCCCGCCGCCGTTGTACTTGCGTTGGGCCTTCTCGTCTCCGGCTGCGCCTCCTCCTCGTCCTCTTCCGGGCGGTCCGGCCTTACGCCTAATCAGATCATCGTGTCGGAACTGTCGGTGCCCGTGGAGGGGCGCTCGGCGTACGAGGTCGTGCAGCAGTACAAGTCGCACTGGCTGCGCAAGCGGGGCGCCATGAGTCTCAACCACCCGGTACCCATTAAGGTGTACCTCGACGGGACGGCGAGTCCGCTAGGCCCGGTGTCTTCGCTCCGCACCATTCCCGCGACCGACGTCGCCACCCTTACCCGCCTTACCGCACAGGAAGCGCAGTTTCGCTTCGGACTGGGCAACGTGGCCGGGGCCATCCTTGTGGACACGCGGCCCGCCAACGATCGGTAGCTCCGACGGGGCCGCTCCAGTGCCTGCGGCGAGCCTACCGCTTCGCCCCGGCGCTTCCCTGGCGCAGCTCCAGCACCATCGGCGTCTTCGCCGGCACGGTAAGCGTCTCGTTCAGTGAAACGGTGGTGCCGCTGATGACGTCGCGCCCCTCTGCGTACCCCCGCAGCCGCTCCGCAAACCGGTCCAGGGACAGGTCGCGGGATTCTTCGGCGTTGTTCAGCACGACCATCACGGCGTCTTCTGCGTCGTGCCGGAAGTAGACGTAGGTGTTGTTCTGCGGGATGTAGTGGGTAAGCTGTCCGTGGTGCACCACGTCCGCATCCTCGCGCCACGTCGTCAGATTGGTGACGAAATCGTGGGCCCGGTTCTCGCGGGCCGTGCGGCCCTCTTCGGTGAACGCGCTTCGCTCGTCCTCCGGCCAGCCGCCCGGCATGTCGGGCCGCTTGGCCCCGTCGCCCTCCACATCGAGCATCGGCTGCATGAGTTCCGTGGCGTAGTAGACCTGCGGGATGCCGCGGGTGGTCATGAGGAAGGTGTACGCCAGTTTGAACTCGGCCGGGTCCTCGCCGACGGCGCTGTAAAACCGGTCCAGGTCGTGGTTGTCGAGGAAGGTGACGAGCTTGTTTGGCTCGGGGTAGATGTGGTCCTGGGCGAGCGTGTAGTAGAGCCGGCGCAGGCCCGAGGTCCAGCCAAAGTCCTGATTGAAGGCGTCGCGGAGCGCAAAGGTGAGCGGGAAGTCCGTGACGCTCGGCAGGTTCGAGTCGTACTCGTTCGGATGCCCCTGGAAGTTGTCCTGCCAGTACGCCTCGTGGGGCACCTTGTGCACCCAGCTTTCGCCCACGATGTTAAAGTCGGGATACTCCTCCAAAACGCGCGTCGTCCAGCGCGCCATGTAGTCCTGGTCGGCGTAGAGGTAGGT
>CAZFJR010000072.1:0-14995 GCA_964519235.1 uncultured Salinivenus sp.
ACGTCCACCTCTTCTTCCTCCCCGTCGCGCACCACGCGGGCGGTGGTGGCCTGCAAATCGAGCAGCGCCCGGATCGCGTCGCTGGCGCGGCCCTTGGCGAGCGCCTCCATGTAGTTGCCCGCCAGGATGAGCGTGATGATGACGGCCGCGGCCTCGTAGTAGACGTGCACTGTTCCTTCAGGGAGCACCTGCGGCAAAAACGTGGCGACGACCGAGTAGCCGTACGCCGCCGAGGTCCCCATCATCACAAGCGTGTTCATGTCCGGGCTCCCGTTCTTGAGCGCGGGCCAGCCGTGCCGATAGAAATAGCGCCCTGGTCCGAACAGGACGACCGACGTCAGGGCAAACAGCACGTAATGCAGCGTCTGCGTGGACACGAGCTCGGTCACCCAGGCCTTCATTGCCGGCACGTGCATAAAGCCCATCTCCAACACGAACACCGGCAGGGTAAATGCGAGCGCCCAGAAAAACCGGCGCTTCATGGACCGCTTCTCCTCCTCGCGCGCCTGCTTCTCCACGTCCGAGCGGTCGGCCGCGCCCTCGGGGCCCACCACGTCGTAGCCGGCGTCGCGGATCGCGGTGGTGAAATCGGCGGGCGCCGCGGTGCCGGGCACGTACTGCACCGTGGCGCGGTCCGTGGCCAGGTTCACAGTCGCCTCCACCACCCCGTCCACGGCCGCCACCGCCTCCTCCACGGTCGACACGCAGGACGCACAACTCATGCCCTGCACGGTGAGCGTCGTCTCGGCGGTGCGCACCTCGTAGCCGCTTAGCGCCACCGCCTCCACCAGCGCCCGGATCGACACGTCCGCCCCGTCGGCCACGATCACCTCGGCGCGCTCGGTGGCGAAGTTCACGCTCGCCCCGGCCACACCTTCCACGCGTCCCAACGTCCCCTCCACGCTCTTCGCGCAGGAGGCACACGACATGCCTTCAATCGGCAGAATCACGCGACGGGCCGCGCCCGCGGCCTTCGGCTGTGCAGTCGTCGCTCGTCGCTCGTCCTGCAAAGACGATGGCGCAGCGGGGGCATCGTCCGCAGCCGGTTCAGGGGGCGAAATGTGCGCGTCGGGGGAAGGCGTCATGGGCAGTCGCTTCTACTTGAAGCGCGTCTTGTGAAAAGCGCGCGGTGGGGCTTTGTCGGAGCCGGTAGTGCGGCCCTTTTGGATAGGGTACCCCCCTATACTAATTGAGGGACCGCTCGTTTCAAAACGTCCCGTTCGTTTCTGCCAGACGAGGTGCCTGCCAAGAAGCCGTACAGGCGGGAACCCCTTCGCCGGGGCGCCTATAGAGAGATAGCGTGCTCTACTACAGCGAATTGGAAGCACCTCCTGCCACGTGCTGTCCTGCTCATCGCCTTTGCTCCACGCGACACACCTCCATGATTGAAGTGACCATTCTCAACGCCCAAGAGCTCGCCCAACGTCAGATGGGCGCACGCGCCGCCCAGGCTGCCCAGGCGGGGGCCGACATTGAGTCCGCGGTCCGCAACCAGATGGCCGATCATCTCGCAAAGGGATTTCGGAGCCGGGGCATTGAGGCGCACGTGGATACGAAGGGCGCGCGAAAGCTTGAGATTACCATTGAGGACGCGACGGAGGCGGCCTGGGAACAGGGCTACATCGCTTGGCTGGTGGCGAAGGTGCTCCCGAGCACGGTAGAGCAAAACCTGGCGCCGGAGGTGCGCGATCGCCTGGAAGAGCAGGGCATTAAGGCACAGGTGGATGTGACATAGCGGTGCTCGGGTGCTCGCTTCATGCGCATCTCCGTGTCCCCTCAGGTGCCACGCCCCCTTCCCATGCCCAGTGCCGTTCCCGCCCTCTCGGACCTGCCCGGCCTTCCAGACCTGTCTGCCCGCCTGGAGGCGGAGGAGTGGATGGACGATTTTTCCATCAGTGATGCGCGGCTCACACGGGCGCTCCGCGATTTACGCCGCATCAACCGGGGGCTCGGGGGCTATGCCGCCACCGATGCTGTACTGGACCCGCTGTTCCGCCGCCATTCTCGTCTGCGCATTGCCGACGTGGGCTGTGGCGGGGGCGACCACCTTGCGCACCTCGTCCGCCGCGGCGCCCGCTGGGGATGCACCGTTGAGCTGATCGGCGTCGACGCCAACCCGAGAACTGTGGGGCATGCCCGGGCCCACCTGGAGGCCCAGCTCCGTCCGTCCCTGCGCGACCGGGTTCGTGTGCAGATCGGCGACGCACTGTCGCTCGACTGGGCCGACGCCTCGGTCGACATTGTGCATGCCGCGCTCGTTCTGCACCATTTCCACGGCCCCGCAGCGGGAGCGCTCCTTGCCGAAATGAATCGCGTTGCCCGCCTGGGCATCGTCGTCAACGACTTGCACCGGCACATCCTCGCGTACGTCGGCATTTGGGCACTGAGCCGCGCCCTGTGCCTGGCCCGCATGGTACAGCACGATGCCCCGCTGTCCGTTCGCCGGGGCTTTCTGCGCAAAGACCTGCGCGCCCTGGCGCGGCGTGCCGGCCTGCCGCCCCCGTCCATCCGATGGCACTGGGCCTTCCGCTGGACCCTCTCCACCCTCCCTCAGCCGCGTAGCGTTTGCGCAACTGCGTAGCGCCCCGCCGAACTTTTGCCACGCCCGAACGGTGCAAGAGCGCCCTCCGCAGCTCGCGTCCCCGTCGTCCTCTCTCCGACTCCCTCCGCCCCATGTACGATGCCCTCGTGATTGGGGGCGGCCTGGCTGGGTGCAGCGTCGCCCTCCAGCTCGCCCGCGACGACCACCGCGTCCTCCTGGCCGAGCAGGCCACCTATCCGCGTCACAAGCTGTGCGGCGAGTTTCTCTCCCCGGAGGCACAAGCCTCGTTCGAGCGCCTCGGTGTGCTGGAGGCCGTCCGCCGGAAGGGCGCCCGCCCCATCCGAACCGCCCGACTAACGGCCCCGACCGGCACTGCCACGGACCACGCCCTGCCCCACGCCGCACTCGGCCTTAGCCGCTACGAGCTGGACCGGCTTCTCTTCCAGGCGGCCTGCCGGGCAGGCGCAGAGGGACGCACTGGCACCCGCGTGACCAACGTGCAGGGCACTCTGAAGGGGGGCTTCACGGCCTCGGTGAACGGCGAGACGGTGGAGGCCCGCCTCGTGTTGGGCGCCTACGGACGTCGCGCACGCCTGGATCGGGCGCTGGAGCGGCCGTTCTTGGAGCAACAGACCCCGTACGTCGGCTTCAAGGCCCACTACGCCGGCCCTGCCGCCCGCTCGCTCGACGCAACCATCGAGCTGCATAGCGCCCCGGGCGGCTACTGCGGACTCTCACCCGTCGAAGGCGACCGGATTAACGTCTGCTGGATTGGGCACGTGGACGCGCTCACGGACAGTGGCGGCACGCCCACGGAAATGCTGCGGCAGAAGCTGCGCCAGAACCCGGCCCTGGATGAACGCCTGCAGACCCTCACCCGGGTCAGCGATGCGTTTGAGGCCGTCAGCCAGGTGCCCCTCATGGCCAAGTCGCGGTTTGCGGGGGACGTGTGCATGATTGGCGACGCGGCAGGCATGATTGCGCCGCTGTGCGGGGACGGCATGGCGATGGCGCTTCGCACGGCCGACCTGGTGCACCCGCTGGCGTCCGACTTCTTGGCGGGGCGCCGCGACGCCGCTGCGTTTCGCGGCGCGTACCGGGGCGGGTGGGCGCGCCGGTTTGGGCGCCGCATGCGACTGGGGCGGTGGGTCAACGCTGCGGCCTTTCGGCCCGGGGCCGCCCGGATGCTGGTGCACACCTGCCGGGCGGTGCCGCCCCTGGCGCGGTGGCTCATCCGCAACACGCGGGGCCGTGCTACCGGGCGTGCTACCGGGCCGCCGCTCGCCGCAGCCGGTCGTTGAGCGCCCGCCCCAGGCCGGCGGGCGGCACCGTTTGTGCGAAGATGATCTCCATCCCCGCCGCATCACAGGCCCGGAAGTAGTGGAACAGGTCGTGGGCGTACGCCGCACAATCGGCCGCCACGTGCGTGCGCCCAAACGCCTCCGGGCGGGCGGGGGGCGCGAGCCCGATGTACGCGTGGGTGGACGCGGGAATGGCGTCGGCAGGCGTATCGACGAGGCGCACCTGCGCGGCCGGGGCGTAGTGGCGGTGTTGCGTGCCCGGGCTCCGCGGCGCCGTGCGGTCGTCCGGCGTAGCCACCGACGCGCGCCCCACGCATTCGCGCACCGCCTCCACAGAAATTGCGCCCGGTCGCAGCACCGCCGGGGGCGCGGTGGTGCAGTCGACCACAGTCGATTCCACTCCTGCCTCCGTACGTCCGCCTTGCAGGATGCACTCGATGCGCCCGTCCAAATCGGCCGCCACGGCCCGCCAGTGGGTAGGGCTGGGGCGCCCGGAGCGGTTGGCCGAGGGGGCGGGCACGGGCGTATCGCACGCGGCAAGAAACCGCCGCGTGAGCGGCAGCCGCGGCATCCGAACGCCCACCGTCTCCAGCCCCGCGGTAACGACCGTCGGCAGATCGGGGTGCTTCGGGAAAATGAGCGTGAGCGGCCCGGGCCAGAACTGCCCCATCAGGTCTTCGGCCACCGGCGGCACAGACGCCGCCACCTCCGACAGCTGTGTCCGCGCATGCAGGTGGACGATGAGAGGATTGTTGGCGGGGCGCTCTTTCGCCTCAAAGATGCGCTGCACCGCCGCCGACTGGAAGGCATCGGCCCCCAGCCCGTAGACCGTTTCGGTGGGGAAGGCCACGAGCCCTCCGTTTCGGAGGTGCGCCGCTGCCTCTTCGGGAGCCGTCGTGCGGGTCGTAGTCACCACAGCAGAACGCAAAGCATGCAGGCAAAAGTGCAATCTAGCAGGCCCGGAACCTCTTCGCCCACGGTCGGCTTTCTTCTCACGGCCTTGTCCTCACCCCCCTGCCTTTCCAGTCCCCACACGCTCCATGGCCTCGCAAGGCTCACCGCTCGACCTCCGGCAGCTCGCCCCTCACGCGACGGACCGTCTCCCTTCGATTCAGCAACTGCCCAGCGGTGAGGAGGTCCTGGAAATTTTTGCCACGGCGGCCCAACGCGTTCTCCGGCGACGCTTCCGAGTGGTGCTGCTCCTGCGCGATGCATACGCCCACCTCGAAGCCAACGCCAGTGCCCTAGAGGCGGTCTCGGAAGACGTGCGGACTGCTCTGCGGCTTCTCGTGGCCTGGGCCCGACGGTCGTATCGAGAGGTTTCGGGCGGGGCGCTCGTGTTGCTGGTGGCCGCGCTCCTCTACTTCGCCGCCCCAATCGATCTCATTCCGGATACTCTCGGGGCCCTCGGGTTCGTAGACGACGTGGCCGTGATCGAGACCGCCGTGAGTGCGGTGCGGGCGGAGTTGGATCGCTTTCGGGACTGGGAAGACACCGACGCCCTTCCGTCGTAGACCGGCGTGGCCCTATAGCGCCGGGCAGACCTTCGATTAATCCCGATCAGGATTAGCCCCGATCAGCGCCCCCCTTCCATGTTTGCCTACATGCTTCTCGGGCTCTTCGCGGGCCTGCTTACCGGAATCCTGATTGCCTGGTATCGAAACCGGCGGGATTGATGCCCTACGGGACGATCTGCTCGCCGTTTTCGTCCTCCAGGATGAGGGCGTCTACCGGACACACGGACGCAGCCTCTTCGAGGCGGCCCGCTTCGATGTCCGGGGTTTCGTCCTGGAAGTCGACAATGTTGTCCTGTCGGATCACAAAGAGTTCGGGGGCAAGATTCGTGCAGTTGCCAGACCCGATGCAGAGGGTCCGGTCGATGCGCATCGTCTTGCCGTTGATGCTGCGTTCGCGGGTGTCGTCCATGCTGCGAAGGAAGTGGTTGGAGAGTAAAACCCCCAGACGATTTGCCTGGGGAGAAAGGGGACAAGTGCCACGGCTCGGATGGCAAGGCGTTCCCGATGGCGGCGGGGCACGGCCGCCCTTCAGGCACGCGAAACGGCCGCTCGGGCGTCGGTCCTATGAATGTTACTGTCTTAACGGGCCCTGTCGATCAGGCAGTCGCTTCGTCGGTGGACTCGGAAGACGCGGCCGGTGCAGACGCTTCGGATCCTGGTTCTTCGTCTTCTAGGCCTAGCGTTTCGTCGAGAAGATTGCCGGCGATCTCGATAAAGTCTTGCTCGGTGATGATGCCGACCAGACGGTCTTCGCGCACCACCGGCAGCGCACCAATTTCGTGCTCGCGCATCAGCTCCACAGCCTCGGGCGTGGGCCGGTCCGGAGAGACCGAGATCGGCTCTCCCACCATGATTTCAGAAACGGGCACGCCGCCCTCGGGACGCTCTTTGCGCTCGGCCATGTGGCGCAGCAGCGTGCGGTGGCTCACGAGACCCACGAGCCGGTGCTGCTCATCCTCCACGAGGACGTGGCGGATTTTCTGCCAGTCCATTAGGCGCGCCACAAACTCCACCGACTCCTCTTCGTGGACCGTGAAGAGATCCGTCGTCATGTAGTCTTCCACGTTGGTGTCCTTCATGCCCGTGGGCGTGTAGCCCTCTTCCAGGGTGGCCAGCGACCATTCGTGCACCGGCGCCCCCTCCTTTTGACGCTCTACCATGCCGCGGGTGAGCGCTCCGAGACGCTCGGCCCGGGAGCCAACGTCCTCCATGCGGGCAAGCGAGTCGAGCTGCCATTGCGAGCCGGTTTTCTGCGTTTCCACGCGCCGTTGAATGACGCTGAGGTATCGGTCGATGTCCGACGCGTCCACGTCCGATGCCGCCAGTCCCTCTTCGGCGAGGGGAACCAGGGTGTCGAGAATCAGCTCGTGGGCGGGGCGGTTGGAGCCGTCCAGCCACTTGAACTGAGAGGCGAGGCCGTTGCGAGCAGCCGCGTTGAAGTTGTACCGCGCCTCGTAGAACTCGATGTGGTCGGAGACATCGCGGTACTTTCGCGCCAGCCCCGCCACAAGGCCGTACCAAAACGCCGCATTGGCGATCTCGTCGAGAACAGTGGGCCCGGAGGGAAGCACCCGGTTTTCGATGCGCAGATGGGGCTTGCCGTTGGTGATGCCGTAGCAGGCCCGGTTCCACCGGTACACCGTGCCGTTGTGCAGCTGGAGGGCCATGAGATTGGGCACGCCCCCCTCCTCCAGTGTCTTCAACGGGTCCTCGCCCAGCTCCGTCGTCAAAAGCACCCGAAACCGCGAGATGTCCTCCTTGAAGATCTCCATCACCGACTCGTCTACCCAGTCGGTCCCGAAGTGCACGCGCGGGCTCATCTCCCGGAGGTAGAGGTTGCTCGATCGCGTGTCAACCGCCTGCTGAAAGAGGGCAATCCGCGTTTCTCGCCAGAGCCGCTTGCCAAAGAGGAGAGGCGAATTGGTCGCTGCGGCGAGGCAGGGGGCCGCCACCACCTGGGCGATGTTGTAGTAGCGCGGAAACTCCTCCGGCGACACCTGGAAGTGGGTTTGGAAGCTCGTGTTGCACCCCTCCAGCATAATGGAGTCGTGCTTCACGAACAGCTCGTCGATGCCTCGAATTTGGTACTGTCCCGCCCCGCCCCGCAGGCGCGAGATGGCGTCGTTCAGGGCGTAGTAGCGCGGCCGGGGCGTCATGTAGTCCATCGCAAAATCCGACAGATGCGCCGTCGGAAGGATGCCCGTCATGGCGATTTCGCTGTCCACCCCCCGCGTCAGCCCCCGCACCGTATCAACGAGTCCGGTGGTGGCCTCCTCCATCTGGGCGAAACAGTCGTTCCCGTACTGGAGGGGGTCCATGTTGAACTCAACGTTGAACTTCGTGAGCTCCGTGACAATGCGGTCGTCCGTATTTTGCGACAGGACGTCCTCGATCACGGGCGCGGGCTGGCCGCGCTCATCGACCATAAACAGCTCTTGCTCGGCCCCGATGCGGCGCACACCGCTCTCGAACATGTCCTCGTGGAGCATGAGCTCCAGGGCGCGAACGTCGCGCATGAGATGGTTCGTAAACTCGCGAAGCACCGAGGGCTCGGCGCCCCGCTGCACGTTGTGTTCACCCATGGATACCAGTCGTTTAGATCCCAGTCATGATTCTGCGACAGTGGCGTGCATCGTCCCTGCAACTGTGCCCCGCAGGCGCTACAGTGCATCGGACACTGGAAGTAAGGTAGAAACGGTTCGCTATCATTATCAAATCACCGTGAACCACGCCGGGTGCGTTCTCGCCACAAGGCGGACGTAGCCCCCGAAGGAGCCGGTCCATGCCGTCCAGCCGGGAGCCCGCAGGTGCACGCTGGGAAGGGCTCTTTGCCTCGGGGCATGCACGGCGAAGCGGCCGATGTTCGGGAATGGTAACCACGTGCTCTTTGTCACGTATGGGGCAATCCTGCTCCAGTCCATTGAAACAGTTCGCCCTCCCCCCTTGCACCTATGGCCCTCGCGGTTTTCCGTCGGACGCGGCACCGATGCCGGTTGCGGGCATGTACGGCCCAGATCGCTCTCGTTGTAACGATCGCCGGGGGGCTTCTCGTCGGAATCTTGGGCGGGCCCGCCTGCGCGTTCGCACAGCGCCCGCTCGCCCCTGCAACAGATTCCAGCGCAGCGGCGTCCCCTGCAGCACAGCGCCACCTGATCCGGGGCGTTACCCAGGCGATGCTGGGCGACCCGGCGGGCGCCGTCGCCCCCCTCGAAAGGGCCCTCGACCGAGCCCCCCATCATCCTGCGCTTCTGCAGGCCCTCGCGGACGCTCATGAGGCGCGCGGCGAATTGGCGACGGCCCTCTTTTATGCCCGGCGGGCCCGCACGCAGGGAGGCCACCGTCCGTACTATCACCGGCGCCTCGCAGAGCTCCAACGGACGGCCGACGAGACGCCGGCCGCCCTCCAGACCTACCGGGCACTCGTGGATCGCTTTCCCGCGTACCGTCCCGGCTACCGCGCCCTGGCGTCTCTTCAAGACGCCCTTGGGCGCCCCCAGGCAGCCCTCAACACCTACGCGTCGCTCCGGGACCGAGGTCCGCCACTTCCCACCGCGGTGCACCGCCGCCTGCTTCGGCTCTACCGCGCGGTGGGGGACCGGGCCGGGGTGGAGCGAACGCTCCGGACGTTACGGGGCCGCCGCCCCAACGTGCAGACCTACCGCCGCCAACTGGCCGTCCTGTACAGCGACACCGGTCGCCCCCGGAAGGCCCTGGACCTGCTCGCGCCCCTGGCCCGCCGGCATCCTGCCGACTCGGCTCTTCAGAAACAGGTGGAGCAGCTCGTCCGGCGCACAGGCACCGCTGCGCCCTCCGCCGGTCGCGCTGCGGCCCTGTCCGCGGCCGCGCCCCAGTCTTCCTCTTCGGTGAGTGTGCTCCTTCGCCAGGCCCGCGTCCTGTCCGATTCTGCGTCAGGCGCTGCCCGCCCAGACTCAGCGCGCCTCCGCCGCGCCACCTCCCTGCTGCGCAGTGTCCTCGACCGCGCGCCAGGCACCATCGCGGCCTGGTCTCTGCTCGCTCGCGTGCAGCGGCAGCGGGGAGAGTTTGCGGCCGCCGGGCAGTCCCTCCGGACCTCGCTCGACAAGGACCCGAGGGACGCGGGCCGGTGGACGCGGGCCGCCACGGCGTACGCGCAGGTGCCACGGTACGAGACGGCCACGGCAATTGCCGAAGAGGGGCTGCTGTTGTTTCCTGGACACGCGCCCCTCGCCCGCGTTGCCGCCCGCCTCCACCTCCACGCCGGCCGCCCCCGGAACGCCCGTGCGCACTTCCGCACAGCCCTTCGCCGGGTTGAGGCCTCTGCACAGCCCGAGCGGATTGCCGCGCTCCGTGCCGGGCTGGGGCTCGCGCACACGCACCTCGGAGAGACGGCGGCGGCCGACTCTGCTTTTCGGGCGGCGCGGAGCAGGGCAGCGCCTCCCCCACCCGTCGTGCTACGCCGCCACGCCTACAGCCTGGCGCTCCGCGGCACAGAGCTGGAGCGGGCACTGCGGCTTGCCCAACGCGCCGTCGCACAGTCGTCGGAATCATCCCTCTTTCTCGACACGCTGGGCTGGATCCAATTCCAGCGCGGCAATCTGCTGGCGGCCCGGCGGCGGCTCCGGAGCGCCCTCGACAAAAGCCGCCCGTCCGCCCGAGTACTCGAACACTACGGAACCCTCCAGGACGCCCTGGGCAACGACGAGACCGCCCGCACGTATTGGAAACGGGCCCTAGAGCAGGCCCCCGACCGTACGTCGGTGCGCCAGCACCTGGAGGCCTCCTCGGCGCCGTGATCGAGGCCTCTGGCCATTCGAGGCTTCTGGCCACCGGTGCCCTCCGCCAGAGTCCTTGTCACTCTCTTCTTGCACGAGCCGCCCCCACTCCCTTGCGCTCCCGCGTTTCTCGTCTCGCTCCGCTCCTGCTCGCAATCGGCACGGCGCTTCTCATTGCGAGCTGTGGCGGCACGGCCCGCACCGCCGCCCCCGGCCTCCCCGACAACTTCCCCGACCACTCGCCCGACCAAATCCGCACCCAGGTCTTGGGCAGCAGCGACAGTGTGGACGCCTACCGGGCCAGGGCGCGGATTACGGTTCGGACCTCCGGCCAAAACCGCACCGTCAATGCCGTGGTGAACCATCGCCGCGCCGACTCGCTGTTCATGCGATTCAGCCTTTTCGGCGTGGAAGGCGGCCGCCTGCTGCTCACCCGCGACAGCGTGTTCTTCTACGACACCCGGCGGGCCGTCCTCCGCGTGGGTCCGGCTCAAGACGTCCAGTCCATCTTCCCCGCACCGGTGTCGTCCCCAGACTTCTTCCGAAACATGCTCGGGCTCATTGCCCCGGCGCCGGCGCCCAACGGGTCCGTGGCGGCCGACAGCACGCTGTACTACGTTTCCGACCCGGCCAGCCGCACCCGTTACACGGTGGACCCGACGCGCTGGCGAGTCGTACGGTACGAGCGAAGATCCACAGACGGACGCGTGGTGCAGAAGCGGCTCTTTTCAAATTTCCGCCGCGTGCAGGGCCTTCTGCTCCCATCTCGCGTGATCTTCGAGCGCCCCTCCGCCAATCTTCGCGCCATGGTGCGCTACCAGGACATGACGCTGAACCCGACGGATCTGTCGTTCGCGTTGGACGTCCCGTCCCAGGTGCCGCGCCGCCCGTTCACGCAAGGGCGATAGAGGCGATCAATTGCCCCGCCGTGTCTTCCTCGTCTTTCTTTCACGAGCGTTCTTTCCCGGCATGTGGCGCCCGAGGTGCTTCGCGTTCGTTCCAGCTGCGCTCCGCGCCCCGCTCACCACCGCCCTGGCGGTGGGTCTGCTGGCGGCCCTTTCCGTCCGCCCCGCACATAGCCAAGACGTACAGGCCCGCCGGGACGCCACTCAGGGCCGCCTGCAGCAGCTCAAGCAACAGATTTCGCGGGAACGGGAGCGCCTGCGCGACACCCGGCAGGCCCAGGAGGCCAGCCAGAAAAAACTGAAGTCCCTCCAGCGCGAGATTGCCCTCCGCGAAGAACTGGTGTCGACCTACGAGACGCGACTAGAGCAGCTGAGCCAGGAGCGTGCGCGCCTGCGCGACACCCTGTCCGTGCTCCAGGACCGGCTGGCCACGCTGCGACAGGAGTACCGGCACCACCTCGTGCACGCCTACAAGTACGGGCGGCTGCACGACCTGGCCCTGCTTCTCGCGTCTCGCTCCATCAACCAGATGCTGGTTCGCGCCCGGTATCTCCGCCACTTTGCCACCGATCGCCGCGAGAAGCGCACCGCCATCCAGGGCGCAGCCGCCGAGGTTCGCGCCTCGCGGGAGACGCTCGCCGAGCGACGGGCCGAGACCGAGCGCCTCCTCGCCGAGGCCCGCACCGAACGCGAGAACCTGCGGGCCCTGGAGCGCGACCGCCGACAGGTGGTCGACAAACTTCGCGCTCGCCGCTCTGAACTCCAGCAACAAATTGACCGCAAGCAGCGCCAGGCCCAACAGCTGGAAAAGCGGATCCAGACGCTCGTCCGACGCTCGAAGCGGGCTGAGAGCAACGCCGATGCGTCCCGTCGCCCCCCTTCCGAGGGGTCCGCCTCCCTAGCCGCCTCTTTCCAAAACAATCGAGGCGCGCTCCCCTGGCCGGTGGACGGTGCCGTAACGGTCGAGTTTGGCAACCAGGTAGACCCGGTTCACGGCACGTCCACGTACCATCCCGGCATCTTGATTGCCACCTCTCCCCGCAGCCCCGTGCGCGCCGTGTTCGACGGGGTTGTGAGCAGCATCGACTTTGTGCCCGGCTACGGCACGTACGTCGTCCTCCGCCATGGGGAATACCTCTCCGTGTACAGCAACCTCTCGAACCTCTCCATCGCGACGAATCAGCGCATTCAGGCCGGCGAGGTGATTGGGCAGGCCGGCACGGAAAACGAGCCTCGGGGGGCCAGCCTGTTTTTCGGGGTGGTGAACCGATCCAGCAGCGAGTTCGTAGATCCGGCTCGATGGCTCTCCGGACGCTAACGGACCATCTGTTCGGATTCACAGAAACCTTTTGCCCCCGGAAAGGCAACGATTTGGGGATGCCCGGCAACGGGGTGTATCTTGCAACCTCATGGCTTTCGCCTTCGCATCTATCCTTGACCTTTCCCTTCTGCCTCTATGGCTACGCACTACGACTGCGTGATCGTCGGGAGCGGCCCCGGCGGTTACGAAACGGCCATCCGCGCCTCCCAGCTCGGCATGGACACCGCCATCGTCGAAAAGGACAAACTGGGCGGGGTGTGTCTCAACGTTGGCTGCATTCCCACGAAGGCGCTCTTGAAAAGCGCCGAGGTCATGTCGGAGGCCAACCACCTAGACCAGTTTGGGCTGGAGCTCGACGGCTCGGTGTCCGCCAACTTCCCAAGCGTCATCGAGCGCAGCCGGGGCGCGGCGAACCAGATGAACCAGGGCGTCCAGTTCTTGATGAAGAAAAACGACATCGACGTGCTGCGCGGCCACGGCCGCCTCACCGCTGCAGACACCGTGGAGATTGAGCCGTCGGTCAATATGGACGGGGACGAGGTGGGCGAGGCGCGCACCGTGACGGCCGAGCACGTCATCTTGGCCACCGGCGCGCGCCCCAACGAATTGCCCTTCCTTCCCATCGACGGCGAGCACGTGGTCAGCTACTACAACGCCATGCTCCAACGCGAGCAGCCGGACTCGCTGGTGATCGTGGGCGCCGGCGCCATCGGCGTCGAGTTTGGCTACTTCTACCACCACATGGGCACCGATGTCACGATCATCGAGGTGGAAGACCGCATCGTGCCGAACGAAGACAAGGATGTCTCCCGCGAGCTGGCCAAATCGTACAAGAAGGCCGGCATCACCCTCATGACCGGCGCAAACGTGCAGGGCGTGGACACGGACGCCGAGCCGCTGCGGGTAGAGGTGGAGACCGACGGCGACACCGAGCACATCGAGTGCGACCAGGTGCTCTCCGCAGTGGGCGTCGTGGGCAACGTGGAGGACATCGGCCTGGAAACAGTCGGCGTGGAAACGGACGGCAACGACATTGTGGTGGACGACTACTACCGCACCAACGTCGACGGCGTCTACGCGATCGGCGACGTGACGGGGGCTCCCTGGCTCGCACACAAGGCCAGCCACGAAGGCATCCTCTGCGTGGAAAAGATTGCGGGCCACGACGTGCGTCCCATCGACCAACGCGACATTCCCGCCTGCACCTACTGCCAACCGCAAATTGCCTCGGTCGGGCATACCGAAGAAGAGGCCAAGGCGGAAGGCTACGACGTGAAGGTGGGCAAATTCCCGTTCAAGGCCAACGGAAAGGCGGCCGCGCTGGGCCACCAGGAGGGCTTCGTGAAGACGATCTACGACGACAAGTACGGCGAATTCCTGGGCTGCCACATGATCGGGCACAACGCCACCGAACTCATCGCGGAGGTCGTCGCCTCGCGCAAGCTCGAAACGACGGGCTTCGAGATCATGGAGTCGATGCACCCGCACCCGACGCTCTCGGAGGCGGTGATGGAGGCCACGCGCGACGCGTACGGCCAGCCGATCAACATATAGCGACGGGCGCCTCGCTCCCCAGTTGGGGGATCGCATGTTTTGCGCTCGTAGGGACGGCCGGTGGGTCGTCCCTCTTTTTTTGCGTCCCAACTTTTTTGCGCCCCCAACCGCTTCCGGACACCCGGACCCACGTGCGTCTGGTTCCCAAAGGCCCTGGGCGCCCGGAATCAACGATGCATCCGTGAAGCCACGAAGATTGAGGCAGACCCCGAGGCGACATTTTCGCCCCCGCTCGTCCTCCATCGGCGCCGTTACTCCGCGCGCAGGATCCACTCCGCCGGATCGATCTCGACCGTGGCCTCGTCCGACACCGCCACCGTTCCGGTCCCGCCTGGCATCGACACGCGCCTCGTGTGCCCGTCCACCCGCACCGGCACGGGCACCGCAAACGAGAGGCCGCCCGTGTTTGTCCAGCGCAGCCGCAACTGCCCCTCCGCCCGCTCCATCTCAAGGACCGGCAGCGCGCCCCGATACAGGTACACCTCGAAGAAGGCCTCCAACGAACGACCCGAGACCTCCTCCGCCAGACGGACGAAATCGGCCGTCGTCACGTGGCGAAACGGCGCAGACCGCCCCATCCCGGACCCGTCCGGATATGCAAATCGCCGCAGGAGCGTGCGCAGCGCCGCCTCCCCCACTACGTAGCGCAGCGTGTGCAGGACCATCGCCCCGCGATAGTACACGTCGCGGTGGTATATTGCCTCGGCCGAGGTAGACGTACGACGCGCGATGGGCCGTTCCCCAGTCATTTCCTCGCGAAAGTAGTCGATGCGCTCGTGGTAGGCGCGGTCCCCCTGCCGATGCTCCGTGTACAGCGCCTCCAGATACGTGGCCGTTCCCTCGTGCAGCCAGAAGTCTTTCCAGTCTTGCACGGTGACAAGGTTGCCGTACCACTCGTGCGCCAGTTCGTGGAAGTGGAGCGCGTCGTACGGCGCCTCGTAGCCCACCCCTCCAGTCGTAAAGTCGTGCCCGTACGCGATGAGCGACTGGTGCTCCATCCCCAGGAAGGGCGTTTGGGCAATCCCGTACTTATCCGCCCGTGGGGGGTAGGGCCCGAGCGTCTCTTCCAGGAAGCGCACCTGGTCCAGAAAGCCCGGCAGGGCG
>CAZFJR010000073.1:0-14933 GCA_964519235.1 uncultured Salinivenus sp.
ACCTGGCCGGGGCCGATGCGAAAAAGGCTCTGCTCATCCTGGGTGTCATGACGGCGCACTCCTTCGCCGAAGGGGTGGGCGTGGGCGTTTCGTTCGGCGGCGGCAACGAGCTGGGCCTCTTTATCACCGCGGCGATTGCGGTGCACAACATTCCGGAGGGGCTCGCCATCAGCCTCGTGCTCGTGCCCCGTGGCACCTCCGTCTGGAAGGCCGCCGGGTGGAGCATCTTCACGAGCCTGCCCCAGCCGCTCATGGCGCTTCCTGCCTTCCTGTTCGTGCTGGTGTTTGCGCCCTTCTTGCCCGTGGGGCTGGGCCTGGCCGCCGGGGCGATGCTCTGGATGGTGTTCGCGGAGCTGATCCCGGACGCCCTGAAAACGGCTTCCGGCCCCACGGTGGGCACGTCCGCTACGCTCGCCTTCGCCGCGCTCTTCGCCTTCCAGCACTTTGTGCTTCACGTCTGACGGTCGGTCCTGCCTCCGCCCCTCGCGCCCTCTCCTCCTTGCTCCTCTCGCCGCCTGAGTGAACCGCCTTGTCGACTGGTTCGCGCGCAACGGCGTGGCGGCCAACTTGCTGATGCTTTTTCTGCTTCTGGGCGGGGCGGGGGCGGCAAGCATGGTGGTCCAGGAGAACTTTCCCGAATTCAGACTCGACGCGGTGGAGGTGCGCGTGCGCTACCCCGGCGCCTCGCCCACGGACGTGGAGGACGCGATCGTGCGGCGCATCGAAGACCGCGTGGAGGGCGTGGAGGGCATCGACCGCCTCCTGGCGACGGCGGCGGAGAATGTGGGCGTGGTGACGGTGGAGCTCAATCGGGGCACCGACCTGTCCCGCGCCCGCACCGACATCACGTCTGAAGTGGACCGCATCACGGCCTTCCCCGAGGCCGCCGAGGAGCCGGTGGTCACGGAAGTGACCAGCCGCGAGCAGGTGCTGCAGGTGGCGCTGCACGGCGATGCGTCGCTTCGCGTTCTGAAAGACCTCGCCCAAGAGGCCGAAAATGCCCTTGCCCGCACGCCGCAGATCTCGTTCGTCCGCGTCGATGGGGTGCCCGACGAGGAGATCTCGATTGAGGTGTCCCGCAACGCGCTCCGCACGTACGGCCTGACGCTCGGAACCGTCGCGCAGCGGGTCCGCTCGGGCAGCCTCGATCTGCCCGGCGGCAGCATCGAAACCTCGGGCGAAGAGATCACGGTCCGTACCGAGGGACAGAACTACACGGCGCCGGAGTTTGAGGAGCTGATTCTGCGGAGCCGCAGCGACGGTGCCACCGTGCGCGTCGGCGACGTGGCGACGGTGGTGGACGGCTTTGACTCAAACTCGGACCTCATCACGCGCTTCGATGGCGCGCCTGCGGTGCTGCTCACTGTCTTCCGCACGGGCGACGAGCAGGCCCTCGACGTGGAGGCGGCGGTCAAGCGCTACCTCAACACGGAGCTCCGCCCCTCGCTGCCCCGCGGCATCGAGGCCACCGTCTGGCGCAACAGTGCCGACAACCTGCGCACGCGCCTCGACATCATGATTGAGAACGGCCTGCTGGGGCTGGGGCTGGTGCTGGTGGTGCTCACGCTCTTTCTGGCGCCGCGCAAGGCGTTCTGGACCGCCACCGGGATCTTCCTCGCGTTCGTCGGCGCGTTCATCCTCATGCAGCAACTGGGCGTGTCGATCAACATGCTGTCGGTGTTCGGCTTCATCATCGCGATGGGGATTGCCGTGGACGACGCGATCGTGGTGGTGGACAACGTCTACACCGAGCAGGAACGCGCCGGCGAGCCGCTGGAGGCTGCCGTGCGGGGCACGCAGCGCGTGGCGACGCCGGTGATCTTTGCGGTGCTCACCACCATCGCCGCGTTCACGCCGCTGCTCTTCGTGCGCGGCACAATCGGAAAATTTCTGGGCGACGTGCCGCTGGTGGTGATTTTTATCCTGGTGGTGTCGCTGGTGGAGGTGCTGCTGATCCTGCCGTCGCACCTGTCGCACAGTGGGCCGGGCGGCGCCCCCACCACGACCGCCGGGCGTCTGCTGGCGCGGGCGCGGGACGGGGTGAGCGATGGACTGGAGGCGTTCGTGGACGGGCCGCTCACGACGGGCCTCCGCTTCGCGACGCGCCACTATGGCGTTACGCTGATAGGTGGCGTGGCGCTGCTGGTGGTGACGTTCAGCCTCGTGGCGAACGGGTACGTCAAGAACGAATTCTTCCCCAGCATTCCGGGGAACGTTGTGACGGCGCAGCTGGAGATGCCACCTGGCACCAATAAGCACGCGACAGCCCGCATGGCTCAACGGCTGCGGACGAACGGCCTCGCAGCGCTGCGAGACCTGGAGGACCAGTCGGGCGAGCGCCTGCTCGAGACGACCTACACGACGGTGGGCCGCCAGCCGGTGGCCTCCGGCGGGCGCACGCAGGCCGGCTTTACGGCCCAGCGGCCCAACGTGGCGGAGGTCAGCATCGAAATGGTCGACGCGGAGGCGCGGTCGGTCCCGTCGCCCCGTCTGGAAGAAGCGTGGCGGGACGCAGTGGGCACGCCCGCCGGGGTGGAGTCGCTCGCCTTTGCCAGCAGCGCCGGCGGGCCGGGCGGGGCACCGGTCTCCGTGCAGTTCTTTGCGCCGACCGTCGACCAGATGACCCGCGCTGCGGCGGTGGTCGCAGACACGCTCCGGCGGTACGAGGGCGTGGTGGACGTGACGAGCGACTGGGAGCAGAAACAAGAGCTGGAGCTTCGCCTCAAGCCGTCGGCCCGCTCGCTCGGGCTCACGCTGGACGACCTGGCCCGGCAGGCGCGGGCGGCATTCTTTGGCGTCGAGTCGTACCGGCTGCAGCGGGGACAGGACGAGGTGCGCGTGTACGTTCGCCTCCCCGCCGATGAGCGCAACGCCGCGGAGGACCTACGCGAGTACCGCATTCGGACGCCGGAGGGGGCCGCGGTGCCGCTCGAAGAGGTGGCCACCGTGACGCTCGGCACCGGGCCCACCCAGATTCAGCGACAGGACAGCCGCCGCGTGGTGACGGTGACGGCCGACGTGAATGCCGCCGTCACCACCGGCGGCGAAGCCACCGCCCGCCTCCAGCGAGCGACGCTGCCGGCCCTGCAGGCCCGCATGCCCGCGCTCGACGTCCAGTTCGGGGGGCAGCGGCGGGAGCAGCGAAAGGCGCAGGGCTCGCTTCAAGTGGGCTTCCTGCTCGCCCTGTTCGCCATCTACGGGCTGCTGGCCATTCCCTTCCGGTCGTACGTGCAACCACTCATCATCATGGCCACCATTCCGTTCGCGTGGATCGGGGCGCTGCTGGGGCACTTCGTGCTCGGCTACAACCTCATCATGCCCAGCCTCTTCGGCATCGTGGGGCTCAGCGGGGTCATCGTGAACGACGCGCTCGTGATGATCGATTTTGCCAATGAGGAGCGGGAGCGGGGGGCCTCCTGGCGCGAGGCGCTCGTCCACGCCGGGCAGGTGCGCTTCCGCCCCATCCTGCTCACGTCGCTCACCACCTTTTTCGGGCTCGCGCCGTTCATTCTGGAGCGGAGCGTAGAGGCGCAGTTCCTGGTGCCGATGGCCATTAGCCTGGGCGGCGGCATTCTGCTGGGCACGGCCATCCTCATGCTCATCGTGCCCGCCCTCGCCACGCTGCAGCGCGACGTGGCGGCGGGCGTCCGGTCCGTGTTCTGATGTCGTGCCCCTGCCTCCCGACCGTCACTGCCGAGGCACACGGCGGTGTGCCTCAAGCCTTGTTGATTGTCTTCTCGATTTCCTTGATTCCTATGCCATTTGACCGCCTTCCTTCCCTCGTCCGTCGTCGCGCCCATGTCCTTCTGCTGCTCGCCGCGGCTCTCCTGCTGCCGCTGGGCGCACAGGCGCAGCCCACCACCGCCCCGCCCGATCCTCCCAGCCCGCCCACCAAACTCAGTGCCGAGGACGCTCCCCGCACCGCCTACCTCGTCCGCAGTGCCGACATGCTGCCGGTGGTGCTCATGAGCGCGCGCACCTCGCTCACCGGCGAGGCCAACGGCTTTGAGGCCGCCGCGGCCGACGTGGTGGTCGTAGGACCCGCGGTGAAGGGCCTCGTGCACGACAGCAAGCACGCCGAGGCCCTCCAAAACAGTCTCGACACCGGGGTTCGCGTCGTGGCCTGTGGGCTCGCTATGGAGAAGATGGGCGTGGCCACCGGCGATCTCCTCGACGGCATCGACACCGCCCCAAACGGCTTCCACGAGCTGTTTCGGCTGGAAGCACAGGGCTACGTGACGCTACAGCTGTAGTCGCGAACCCGCCCGCGGGGGCTCCCTCGGCCCGGTCGTCATCTCGTCTTCCGCCACACCACGCGGACGGTGGCGGCCGGGCCGCTGTGGTGAGGGCCTTCGTCGAGCACCGGCGTCTCCGCCGACAGCCTCTCGATGCCGTCCGCGGCAAAGTGCTCGCGCAGCTCATCGGCCGTCACCATCATGTCCACCTCGGGCGGCCCGCCACTGGTGTAGCCGTCCGTCCGTTGCTCCGGGCGAAACCATTCGGCCACGAGCAGCCCGCCAGGGCGCAGGCACTGCTGGATGAGCCGGTAGAAGGCGGGGCGTTCGTCGGGCGGCAGGTGGAGGAAGGTCGTCACCACCGCGTCCCAGGTCCGGTCCGGCGTCCAGGAGCGCACGTCGGCGTGAAGGGGATCAACGGTCACGCCCGCCGCGTCGGCGAGACGGCGCGTTTTGGCAAGGCCTTCGGTGGAGTAGTCGAGGGCCGTCACGGCGTGCCCCTGCCGGGCAAGGTGGACGGCATTTCGGCCCTCTCCCGCCCCCAGCGTCAGCACATCGGGCGCGTCCGGCAGCCACGCCTCGGCCGCGGCCGCCACGAATTGATTGGGCGCCTCGCCGTACACAAACTCCTCTGCGGCGAAGCGATCGTTCCAGAACTGAGCAGGTTTGGGCATCGGAGGGGGGAATCGTGGTGTTAGAACCTATGGACGTGCAGTCCGGAAAGCGGTGAGGGCCTACGCACGCAGGCGACGGGAGCAGACGACCCGGTCGTTCTCCGCGTTGCCCTCGAGGCATTCAGGAGAAGCGCCTCGCCGGGGCCGTTGGTTAGTCTTCTGTGAGGACCGTGGTGGCCATGCCCATATTGACACGTCCCGCGTCCTGCGCCGTCACCCGAAGGTGAGTGGCGCCGCCCTCGGGCACAGCGATCGTGCCGTCGTACTCGCTGGTGGTGCCGGCGTAGGAGAGCGGCGCTTCGGCCACGACGGCCCCGTCGCGGAGCAGCTGTGCACGGATGGCATACCGGTTGGAGTCCCACAGGCCGCCCGGCTCCGTGGGACAGCCGCACATCATCTGGACGCGGGCCCGCACGTCGAGGGACGTGCTGGGCGCGGCCGTGCGGGCGTTGGGGGCCAGCACCTCTACGATAAAGCCGTGCAGCGTAAGCGTTACGCCCTCGCCCGTCACGTCCGCGCCCGGCATCAGAAGCATCGTCTTGGAGGCGGTTTGCTGGGCCTGCGGGTAGTCGAGCGGGCCGCGCGCCGTGATTTTGACGGGAGTGGGGCCCGCAAGCTGCAAGGTTGCCTCGTACTTTGCGGCCCCCGGCGCCTCGTAGATGGAAGCCCCGCGCTCGTGAGCCTGCCGCATGATCTTGTCGGTGCTCCCCGAGTCGCCCGTCTGGCGCCCTTCGGCCAGCACCTCTCCGGTCTCGGCGTGCGCAATGGTGATGTGCGCCCCGCCCACGGGGTCCTGCACCAGCTTGGCATCGTTGGACACGGCCCGCACCACCACGGTGGTGGACACGGCGTCCTGGGCCACAGCCGGAATTGCAAGGGCAAGCGCAAGCAGCGGAACGCAGACGGTACGGAGACGCCACATGGGTCGAAACGAAACGGGTGGAAGATCTAGACTTGAGACGCTGTTGTGTCCAGGATTCTTCTATATCTGCCAGGCCAGGAACCGATCCAAAATTTCTTCCTGCGTGCCACTCTCCGGGAATCCATTACGGCGATGCCCGGAAAAATCCTACGGCAGGGTGCCCAGGGGGGAACGATGTTGGAAAAAGTCGAAAAAATAATCACGGGGGTAGGACATCGCTTCCCCTTCCCTCCGCAGACTGTTCGCTTCTTCCCGCTTACCCCTCTCTGCAACCATGCTGACCATCGACCGCGTGCTTTTTCCCACGGACCTTTCAGAAGGAGCCAAGCGCGCCTTTCCCCAGGCAGTCCACCTGGCCGACTGGCACGACGCCTCTTTGCACATCCTGAACGTGACGGGTCGGCACCGCCACGACTACGAAACGACGCGGGCGCACTTTCCTCCTTCTGTCGATACGCTTAACGAGTGGTTGGGCCGCCCCGAGGCCCCCGACCGCGGAGCAAAATGGCCCGACCTCGACGCCCTCCCCATCACGCAGACGCAGGTAGAGGCAGCCAACCCGCCCGAGCGCATCCTTGCCTACGCCGAAGAGGAGGACATCGACCTCATTGTCATGGGGACCCACGGACGGCGCGGCGTAGAACGCATGCTGTTTGGGAGCGTCACGGAGGAGGTTGTGCGCAAGGCCCCCTGCCCTGCCTTTACCGTGCGCACCGACGCCGATGCGTCGCCCCATCAGGCCGTGCGGCGGGTGCTGGCCCCGGTCGATTTCTCCGAGGCCTCCGACGTGGCGGTGCAGCACGCCCGCGAAATCGCCCTCACCTACGGGGCCGAGATTGACTTGCTTCACGTGGTGGAAGAGCCTTTTTATCCCTCGGCCTACGGTTACGAGCCCACCGCCTTTCCCACCGGTGAGGTGCTGGAAAACGTGGAAACCCAGCTCGGCAACATGGCACGAGAGATGATTGGGTACGAGCACGCGATGATTGAGGCCCGCACGGGCGACCCGGCCAGCGAGATTCTGGACTACACCAATGCCAATGAGACCGACCTGATCGTTATTGCCACCCACGGCCGCACTGGGCTCGACCGCGTGCTCATGGGCAGCGTTGCGGAACGAGTGCTCCGCCGTGCGCCCACGCCAGTCTTCCTCGTAAAGCCCGGTCGCAAATCGCTCGTGCCCGCTTCTACCACCCAAACCACGGCGACCGAGTAGTCCCGGGCAGCGGTCCGCTCCTCTACAGCGTGTCCCCCACACGGCGTGGCCCTGCAGGACTACCGAAGGCCCGGCTTCGACGATGCGCAGACGCGCACCGTATTCCAACCAGCACCAAGCCTGCATCGGCCTTGAGCGGACGTCCCCTTCCCCCGATGCCCCGATGGCCGTCTGGGCGTCGGGGGACCGGGCCCTCTCCAGGCTCCCGCTCATGAACACGATGCCGGCGTGTCCTGCGTACGCTCGTGGGCCGTGCGCTCCCCCTTTTCTCGCACCCGACATCCCCGTCTCCAAGATCGTGCTCCGGAACCCGACGGAGAACGTGGAATTAAAAGTAACAGATCTTGCACTTGTAATTACATGAAGCTACAAACGAAGAGCGTGTGGGACAGGGCCCATCCCCTCCCCCGCAGCGCATCCGTTCTCGCAGCAAGGGTGCCCCGATCGCCTTTTTGCTTCCGCTCACCCAACCCCCCAGTGCCATGCTGTTCCGACAAATTTTCGACGAGAAACTCGCGCAATACGCCTACCTCATCGGTTGCCAGGAAACCGGCGAAGCCTTACTGATTGACCCGGAGCGCGACATCGACCAGTACCTCGACCTCGCCGAAGAAGAGGGAGTCGAGATTGTCGCGGTCGCCGAGACGCACATCCACGCCGACTTCCTCTCCGGCGCCCGCGAGTTTGCCGAGCGCTTCGACACAACGCTCTACCTCTCGGACGAGGGCACCGACGACTGGAAGTACGAGTGGGCCCAGGCGCCGAAAGTCTCGGGCGGCTCCTACGACGTGGAGTGGCTCTACGACGGCGACACGTTTTCCATCGGCCACGTGGACCTGACGGCCCTTCATACGCCCGGCCATACGCCGGAGCACCTCTCGTTTATGGTGACGGATCGGGGCGGCGGGGCGGACCAGGCCATGGGCATTGCCACGGGCGACTTCATGTTCGTGGGTGACCTCGGCCGGCCCGACCTCCTCGAATCGGCGGCCAAGGTGGAAGGCGCCATGGACCCCTCCGCCCGCACCCTGTACGATTCGGTGCAGCGCTTCTTTGAGCTGCCGGATCACCTGCAGGTGTGGCCCGCCCACGGCGCCGGCTCTGCCTGCGGCAAGGCCCTCGGCGCGGTGCCCCAGTCCACCCTCGGGTACGAGAAACAATTCAACCCGATGGTCGACGCCGCCCGCAAGGACAAGGACACCTTCGTGGATGCCATTCTGGAGGACCAGCCGGAGCCGCAGATCTACTTCGCCCGCATGAAGCGGGACAACAAAGAAGGCGCCCCCGTCCTGGGCCAGCTGCCCTCGCCCCGCGAGCTTACGGTTCGCGAACTAAAGACCCTTACGCGGGACGACGAGGCGCTCATCGTGGACACGCGGCTGGACCGCTCCGCCTACATGGCGCACCACATCCCCGGATCCCTCTACGCACCGATGGACAACACCTTCAACACGGTGGTTGGCTCGCTGGTGGAGGATGAAACCACGCCCATCTACCTGATCATCGACGAGGGGGACGTGGAGGAGGCCGTGCGGGATCTGGTGCGCATCGGGTACGACAACGTGCAGGGCTTCGCAGAGATCGACACGCTTCAGCGCTACTTCCTGGACGACGGCCCGGTCGACTCCATTGACGAGATCACGTTTGAGGAGGTCGACGCGCTCCGCCACGAGCCCGATACGGTCGTGCTGGACGTGCGCTATCGCTCGGAGTACGAGGAGGATGGCCTGACAGACGCCCTGAACGCCTCGTATACCCGCATGCCCGAGTATGAAAAGGACCTGCCTTCAGACCAGACGATGCTGGTTCATTGTGCCACTGGGCGACGGGCCGCGTCCGCATCGTCGTTCCTCCAGCGTACGGGGCACACGGTGAAGTACGTGAACGACCACTTCGACGACTACGTAGCCGCCACGAAGGAGGCCGTCGCTGCGTAGGTCCGTGCGGACGCGGGGGGCCGGGGATGTCTCCGCTTCCTCGGCCCTCTGACTTCGCGTCCGCCGTGGGTTCCGATCGCTTCTCCGCAACGCTCCCTTCGTATGTATTCGGCCTGGCTCGGCGCCCTGCTCGTTGGTCTCGTTCTTGGACTGCTCGGCTCCGGCGGCTCAATTCTCACGGTGCCGGTGCTCGTGTACCTCGTGGGCGAGCCCAACAAGCTTGCCATCGCCGAGTCGCTGGGCATCGTGACCCTCATCAGCCTCGTGGGCGCCATGCCGTTTGCCTATCGGGGGCAGGTGGACTGGCGCAGCGTGGGCCTCTTCGGGGCACCGGGCATGGCCGGGGCGTACCTGGGGGCCTACCTGTCGAAGTTTATGCCGGGCACGCTCCAGTTGGCCATCTTTGCGGCGGTGATGCTCCTGGCCGCGATGATGATGTTTCGCCGCACGGTGCCGGGCTCCCGCGAGGATGGGGTGCGGGTGTACTGGAAGGTCATGCTCGACGGGCTGGGCGTGGGCGTACTGACGGGGCTGGTGGGCGTGGGCGGCGGATTTTTGATTGTGCCCGCGCTGGTGCTGCTCGGCGGCCTGCCCATGCACCTGGCCATCGGCACGAGCCTCTGCATCATCGCCCTCAAGAGCATCAGCGGCTTCGTGAAGTACATCGACGTGCTGGGCGAGGCCGGGCTGTCGATTCACTGGGACCTGGTCCTGATCTTTTCGCTCATCGGCATCGTGGGCAGCTTTGTGGGCGGGCGCATCGGGGCCTACGTCCCCCAGGCCCGTCTGAAGCGCGGGTTTGCCGTCTTCCTCGTCCTCATGGGCGTCATCATCCTCGGGCAGAACGTGGCGGCCATGCTGGGGTGAGCGCGGCGGGTTCGTTGTCGGGGCTCCGGAAACCGACGGACGCGCCGGCGGGAGTGGAGCACACTTGGGCACGGGGCCGCACGGAGGCCTCTACCCCCACAGCACAGACGCCGAGCACAGACACGCGGCGCAGCAAAGGCCGCGCCGTGGTTACTCCGTGCGCCGGAGCCGAAACGCATTGCCCGTGACCAGCAGGCTGCTCCCCGTCATCACGACGACGGCCGCGATGGGGTGCAGCAGGCCCGCCACAGCAAGCCCCAGCCCGACGGCGTTGTAGCCGAAGGTCCACCACAGATTCTGTCGGATGACGCGGCGGGTGCGGCGGGCGAGGCGGTGGAGCCAGGGGACGAGACGGAGATCCGGATGGTAGAGCGTTACGTCCGCCGCCTCCATCGAGACGGAGGCGCCCGAGGACAGCGCGATGCCTACGTCCGCCGTCGCCAGCGCCGCCGCGTCGTTGATGCCGTCGCCCACCATCGCCACCGGGCCGTATTCGTCGCGCAGCCTTTCGAGGCGGTCCACCTTCTCGTCCGGCGCAAGTCCCGCCTCCGTGTGCACACCGAGCCGCTCCTCCAGGCGTTGGGCCGCAGCGGGGCGGTCGCCCGTGAGGACCGTCACAGAATCTGCCGTGTCCTGCACCGCCGCCACCGCGTCTTCGGCGTGCGGCGCCAGCCGCTCCTCGATGCTAAGCAGCCCCACCACCGCCGCGCCGTCCACAACGTAGAGCGGCGTGCGTCCGGCCTCCGTCTCCGCCACAAAGCGCTCGGCGAGGCGATCCGGCACCGCAAGGCCCAGTGCGTCGAGCAGCCGCTCGTTGCCCACGCCCACCCGGCGGAGCGTTCCCTGCTGGCGCACGTGGCCCACCACCCCCGCCCCGGCGTGCGTCGCCACATCCGCAGTCGGGGGCAGCGACAGGTCGCGCGCCTCCGCCGCCTCGACGATGGCCGTGGCGAGGGCGTGGGTGGTGCCCCGCTCCACCGCCGCGGCGCGGCGCAGCAGCGCATCGTCGGAGGCTGCGCCCGCCTCGCCCGCCGGCACCGTCTCGGGGCGCAGCACGCGGACGGACGGCGCGGTGAGCGTGCTCAGGGTCCCCGTCTTGTCGAACGTGATGGCGCGGGCCTGGGCCAGGTCGAGCAGCGTCTCGCCGGAGCGCACCAGCAGCCCCTTCCGCCCCGCCTGCTCCAGCGCCACGGTCAGCGACAGCGGAATGGCGATGCCCAGCGCGCAGGGACAGGTGATGAGGACCACGCTAAGCGCCACGTAGAGGGCCTTGGAAAACCCGACGGCCGCCCACCACCCCGCGAAGGCCACGAACGCCAGGCCCACCACGCTGGGAATGAGCCACGTCAAAATGCGATCGGTGATGCGGGCAATGCGCGGGGGCTGCTCCAGGGCGCGGCGCATCATCTGGGCCACGCGGGCGAGGCGACGGTCGTCGGCCACCGCCCTTGCCACAACGGTGAGGGCGCCGTCCTGGGCCGTGGTGCCGGCATACACCGCATCGCCCGGCGCCTTTACCACTGGCTGCGCCTCGCCCGTCAGGCTGCTTTCGTCCACGTAGCTCTGCCCCTCCACCACCTCTCCATCGACCGGAATCACGTCGCCCGCCGGCACACGGAGGCGGTCGTCTATCCGAAGGTCGTCGGGCGTCACCTCGCCGGGATCGGGCGACAGGCGAGCGTACGTGGTGTCGGGCACCTGCATGAGGCGCCGCAGGACGCGCGTGGTGGTGTCCTTGGCGCGGGCCGTGAGGTAGCGCCCCAATGTGTAGAGCGCCAGCAGCATGACGGCCGTTTCGAGGTAGATGGGCCCGGTGCCGCGCACGTAGCTGATGCCGCTCACCACGACGGCGCTCGTGGTGCCGAGCGTAAACAGCACGTTGAGCGTGAGCCCGCCGCCTCGCAGGTCGCGCCACGCCGAGCGCAGGAGCGGCGGCCCCAGCAGCCCCAGCGCCGGCACGGCCGCCAGCAGGAGCACCCAGTGCGCAGTGCTCACGTCGTGCTCCAGCCGCTGCAGCGCCCCAAACCCGTACCCCGAACTAATTGCCAGGCTAAACACCATCACAAACCCAGCCATGAGCCCCCCCGCGAAGAGGCGCACCAGAAGCGCCTGTTGCTCTTCGGAGCGGCCCGTGTCGTCCCGGTCCAGCGTCTCGGCCCGCATGCGGCAGCCGTAGCAGCAGTAGTGCGCACTGTCGGCCACCCCGGGCGCCGAAACGCCCGAGCCGGAAAGGGGCATGTCGCAGTGATCGCAGCGCTGCATCGGGGAGAATCGTCGACTGAGAACCGGAAATCGTGGTCGCACTCGCTGTCACGCAACGCGAGCGGATGAGCGTGCGGCCCGCCGTTTATCGCGGGGTCCCGTCGGATCGGGGCGGAGCGGCACGGGCCACAAGCCGGTCGTACAACACCTGCCCCACCGTCTGCGCGTCCGCGGCGGCATTGTCTCCGGACGGGACGGCCTGATTCTCCGGCTGCTGCAGCTCCTCGGCCGACCATGGGTCGGCGCGCCCCTCCGTGTCGGAGCGCACCGCCGCCACCTCATCGGCCGTCACCTCCCCGTAGTCGTTGGCCCACGACTGCCGCACGTGCGTAATCACCGCCGCAATCTCGCGATCGCTCAGGATGGTGCCCCAGGCCGGCATGTTGCCGTTGTAGGTCTCCCCCTGTACCACCACCTCTCCCTGCATCCCGTGCAGCAGGATGCGGATGATTTGGCCCTTGTTCTCCACCCAGCTCGTGTTCACGAGGGTGGGGAACGCCCCCGAGACGCCCTGCCCGTTGGACTGGTGGCAGCTCGCACAGCGGGCGCTGTACACCTGCGAGCCGCTGACCGGCTCCGGCTCGGGCGGCCCTGCCCGCTGTGCCACCGGCTCCGGCGACTGGAGCCAGGGATCGGGGCTGAAGTCGCCAATAAACACCCCGAGGTAAAACGTACTGAACAGCAGAACGCCGAAGATAAGAATCCAGAGCCACATCTGCGGCGGCTCCCCCCCCTCGGGCGGCAGGGGCTCCTCGCGGAACAGAGGCCGCAGCATGTCAACCGGCTCGGGCGAGCGGTCGGGGCTGGCGGAAGACTCGGCGCCGGAATCGGACGGAGAAGACGTGTCGTCGGCCATGGGGACAGTGGGAAGCTCAGAGAAGCACCGTGCTCGGCGGGCGCTGTGGGGGGCCATCAGTTGGAGGCCCCCTGCGCCCCCCCATCGTTGATCGGTTCAAGCTTCAGAGTCATGAGGTAGTCGTAGAGGGCAAGGGCGTCTTCGGTAGCCACCACCACGCTGTCGCCCGGCGGCGCGTAGTCCGCACTGAGGGGCACGGTGACCTCGGAGGCCATCACGTTCGACTTCTTCTTGACCTCGAACAGGTACGGATACGCGGGCATCACCGAGCCGGGGCTCACCGAGCGAGGCTGGTAGAGGTGCGCCAGGTGCCAATCGCGGCTGGGTTGCCGGCTGGCGATGTCGTGGAGGTCCGGGCCGGTGCGCATTGTCCCCAGCTGGTGGGTCTCGTCGTAGACGTAATCGCCGGGCCGGGAGCCGCGTGGGCCCCATCCCCGCTCAATGTCGGACCCAAAGCCTTCGGGCCGCACCTGCTGGCTGTGGCAGTACATGCAGCCGTCCCGCATGTAAATTTCGCGCCCCCGCTGCTCTTCATAGGTGTAGTCGGTGGTGCCGGGCGTCGGCTCGATGGTCGACAGCTGGTAGCTGGGCAGCAGCGCCAGCGCCGTGAAGCTCATGGCAATGGCGGCGAAGGCACCGAGAAAGATGAGAACGACTCGGGTCATTTCGGCGAAAAGCGTCTTGTGGGCGCGCAGGACGGGCGAAGTGTCGGGACGACACGGCTACTCGGGGGAGCGCTGTGCCGGGGGGGACTCCGGCACGCCCGCCGCCCCGTCGCCGGCAGTTGCTTCGAAGGTCCCCTCGGGCACGGGATGGAAGTAGGTGGGCCCCTCCGGGCGGCGTCCGCTCCTCAGCACGATCTGTGCCAGAAGGTACGCGAACACGAAGTGCCCGATCGTCATCAGGGTGCCCGAGACCGACCGCACAATGAGCCAGGGCTTGGTGTTTTCAACGACTGTCAGGAAGGCCACGTCCGGGTCGAGCAATTGGAACCCCTGGATGACGCCGCCGATGGTGAGGGCCGTGAAGTAGGCCCCGACGCCGAGGCCCGTCGTCCAGAAGTGGAGGCTGATGAGACGAGCACTGCCCCACTCCCAGTTCGTCACCCGGGGCATGATGTAGTAGATGCTTCCGAAGGCAATCATCGTCGCGAAGGCGTACACCCCGAGGTGGGAGTGGGCAATGGTGTAGTGCGTAAAGTGCGTGACCTCCTGCCAGTACCGGAAGGATTGAAGAGAGCCCTGCAGGCTCACGGCGGTGTAGCTCATGGCCCCGAACACCACGAACCGCAGCGTGGGGCTGTACAGGAGCTTCTTGAAGTGGCCCACGACCGTGAGGTGATGATTGACGGCCACCACGATCACAGGGACGATCATCATGGCGCTGAACACAATCGATACCGTCGTGAGCCATTGCGGCACGGGTCCGCCCACCAGGTGATGCACGCCGGCCCAGTTGTAGAACAGCGCCAGGGTCCAAAAGCCCAGGTACGACAGGTGGTAGCTGTGGACCGGGCGCCCGATCACCTTCGGGATGAAGTAGTACGCCGCCGCCAGAGCGGGCGGTGTGATCCAGAGGCCCAAAATGTTATGGGCGAACCACCAGTTGGCCGTGGCCGCTGGCACCCCACTGTAGATGGGAAGCAGGAAGGCGATGAGCAGAAATGGCCCCCAGAGTACCGCGGCGCCCAGGTACCAGACCGAAATGAAGAGGTGGGAGGCCTGCCGCTTCCGAAGCGTCTGCACGAACGCCGCCGCCACCAGCAATAGGGCGGGGACGATGAAGGCGAAGGCCGCGTACGGCATCTCCACCCACTCGATGGCCCGCGAGTAGCCCGCCAGGATGCCGATGGTCCCGACGACCATGCCCACGTTCCAGAGAACGACGCTCGTCAGTAGCAGGCCGCGGCCCCGAAGCCGCGTCTTCAGAAGGCGCGCCCAGAGCCACGTGCTCACCCCCACGCC
>CAZFJR010000074.1:0-14925 GCA_964519235.1 uncultured Salinivenus sp.
CATCGGGCAGGGCATCGAGTTCGACTACTGCTGCGTCCACGGCGTGAAGGCCGCGCAGGAGATGGGCTACGAGGCGCTCATGCTCAACTGCAACCCGGAGACGGTGTCTACCGACTTCGACGTGGCGGACAAGCTGTACTTTGAGCCGGTCTTTTGGGAGCGGGTGCAGGACGTGATCGACCTGGAGCAGCCCGAGGGCGTCATTCTGCAGCTCGGCGGGCAGACCGCCATCAAGCTCGGGGAGCGCTTCGAGGAGGACGGGCTTCAGATCTTCGGGACCTCCTACTCGAAGATGGATCTGGTGGAGGACCGCGGCAAGTTTACCGACATCCTCCAGAAGCTTGAGATTCCGTTCCCGCCCTACGGCGTGGCCCACTCGGTGGACGAGGCGGTGGCCACGGCGGACCGGCTCGGGTACCCCACCCTCATCCGCCCCAGCTACGTGCTCGGGGGCGAGGGCATGCGCATCGCGATCAACGAGGACGAAGTGGCGAAGTACGTGGGGAACGTCCTGGAGACCTATCCCGACAACGAGATCCTGCTCGACCGCTTCCTCGAAGACGCGATCGAGCTGGACGTGGACACGATCTGCGACGGGGACGAGGTGTGGATCGCGGGCATGATGCAGCACATCGAGCCGGCGGGCGTCCACTCTGGCGACTCGACTGCCGTGCTGCCGCCGTTCAGCCTGTCCGACGAGGTGCTGGAGACGATCCGCGAGTACGTGCGCGCCCTGGCGTTCGAGCTCGACGTGCTCGGGCTCATGAACGTGCAGCTTATCGTGAAGGACGAGACGGTCTACGTCATCGAGGCCAACCCGCGGGCCTCCCGCACCGTGCCGTTCATCGCCAAGGCCAAAGGCATTCCCATTCCGGCCATTGCCACCAAGGTGATGCTCGGCGAGAAGCTGGAGACCTTCCGCGAGGCGGGGGCCCTGGAGTCGAGCCTGGAGGACTACGCGATTAAAGAGCCGGTCTTCTCGTGGGACAAGTTCCCGGAGGTGCCGAAGGAGCTGGGGCCGGAGATGAAGTCGACCGGAGAATCAATTGCGTTCGTGGAGTCGCTGGACGCGGAGCAGTTCGAGCAGCCCTACGAGATGAAAGACTTATACTTGTCCCGGTAAGCACGGGCGTTCTCGCTAGCGCTGTCGGTGGAAGCGGCGGGCCTTTCTGGAATTCACGGAGCGAAGCGGAGTAAATGAAGGACCTCTGCCTGTCGCAGCCCCTACCTGTCGCAGTAAGCACGCGCACTCCTGCCGACGCTGTGGCGAAGCGAGAGGGCCTGTTTGGAATGCGGGGAGCGCGCCGCTTCCCCCGGCGCGAGTTTCCCAGGGATGTTCATGAGGCCGCCGTGAACCTCGCGGGGCGACGATGGTACAGCGAATGGTTCTGTGCCCGTAGCGAGATTTCTCTCCGCCTCCCCGTCCCGTGATTGCACGCGAAGGCTACACGATCATTGCCGTCGTGGTGGCCCTGGCACTCCTGCTGGGCCTAGGGGCACTGTGGATAGACGCGTGGCTCTGGCGCGCGCCGGTACTGGTCCTGGCGGTCGGGATGGTCGCCTTCACGCTCTACTTTTTTCGCGACCCGGAGCGCACGCCCCCCCCGCACGCCTGCGACAATGGCCTCGTGGCCCCGGCCGACGGCCGCGTGGTGGAGATTGTGGAGGAGGAAGAGCCGCTCTACCTGAACGGACCAGCGCGGCGAATTTCGATTTTTCTATCGCCGCTTGACGTGCACGTGAACCGTGTTCCAGCCCGCGGCGTCATCGAGTACGCAAAGTACCGCCCCGGCGACTACCTCGTGGCCTGGCACCCCAAGGCCAGCGAGAAGAACGAGCGCTCCGAGTTTGGGCTGCGGCATCCGAGTGGCGCGAAAGTCGTGTTCAAGCAAATTGCGGGGGCCGTCGCGCGTCGCATCGAGTACGACCTGGCGGAGGGAGACACCGTAGCGGCGGGCGAGCGCTTCGGCATCGTCAAGTTCGGCTCCCGGATGGACCTTCTCGTGCCGCCGTCGGTCGACCTTGACGTGGAAGAAGGCCAGGTTGTGCGGGCCGGCACAACCGTGCTCGGGCGGTTGCCGGCGGCAGGTCCTTCTGAGGAGGCGCCATCGGCGTCTGGGGCCACGCCCGCGTCGACCCGCCCCTCCGCTCCGTCCCCGTCGTAGACCGACTGCGTCTCATGGTTGACCTCTTCGGGTCCAATCGTGCGAGCGCTCCCTCACCGTCTGAGGGGCGCTCTTCGCGCCCAGCACGCGTGCGCCGGCGCTTCCGCGCCTACCGGACGGCCCGCCGCGAGCAGCGGAGCGAGCGCCCGTCGCCCCGCGTGGCCGTGCCGTCTTTCTTTACGCTCACGAACATGCTATGTGGGTTTCTGGCCCTTACACAGGTGTTGGAGGGGGCCTACGGATTGGCCTGCTGGCTGATCGTGCTGGCCGGCTTCTTCGACCTGCTCGACGGCATCACGGCCCGCCTCGCGGACGCCGACAGCCCGTTTGGGGTGCAGCTCGACTCGCTCAGCGACATCGTGTCGTTCGGGGTGGCCCCCTCGTTTTTGCTCTACGGGTACGTTTTGAGTGCCTACAACCCGCTGGGCATGATCGTTGCCGCCCTGCCGGCCCTCTGTGGGGCTGTCCGGCTGGCCCGCTACAACATGACCGCCGGCGATTCCGACGGGAACGGCTTCGAGGGGCTCCCCATTCCGGGGCAGGCCATTGCCATCGTGGCGCTCATTCTGACTGCGGAAAACACGGCCTGGGGCGGCATCTTTGCGCTCGACAGCCTTCGGGTCGTGCTGCCCGTGGTCGTGGTGCTGTCGGGGCTGATGGTATCGAGCATTCACTTCGACGCGATCCCGATGCCCACTCTTCAGTACGCCCGCACGCATCCGCAAAAGATGGTTGCGTACGTGCTGGCGGGCCTGCTGATTGTGGGACTGCAGGAACGAGGATTACTGATCGTGTTATCCATATACTTGCTCCACGGCGTGGGGCGCGCTCTCTATCAGCTCATCAAGGCCCTTGCCACCCCGGCTCCGGACGAACTGGGGCCGTCGTCCTGACGAGGCGTGCCCGTCCTGCTTTCCGTCCTGTTTACTGCTCCCCCAACGCCTCGACGATTGCCCATGTACAAGGCCACCATCTCCATCACCCTGCGCCCCTCTATCCTCGACCCCGAGGGAAAAACCGTGCAGCAGGCCCTTTCCAACCTCGGGTACGACGCTGTCGAGCAAGTGCGCATGGGCAAGCAGGCCGAGGTGTGGATCGATGCCGACGAAGAGGCGGAGGCCCGTCGCATCGCCACCGAGGCCTGCGAGAACTTGCTCGCCAATCCCGTCACCGAGAACTTTGACATTCACCTTGAAGCGGCCGCGCCCGACACGGCCGGCGACGCTTCGGCCTGAAAAAGCGGCCCCAGACGTTTCGAACTCGCTGCCCTTCGCTTTCTGCGACGACCTCTGAAGAGTCTACCGCCCGCCACGATGACTGATACCCACAACTCGCCCGTGCTTGGGGCGCCCGCCGAACCAGACGTAAAGCCGGCGCCTCCAGAAACCGAAGAACTGGAGAAGGAAGACGACGGTGGAGATACCGATGACCCGTGGTTCGTCATCTTATTCAACGACGAGGTCCATACATTCGAGGAGGTCATCGGGCAGCTCGTAAAAGCGACGGGCTGCAGCCGCGGAAAGGCCGAAGACTTGGCCTGGACGGTCCATAACGAGGGCAAGGCCACCGTATACGAGGGGACCTTCGAGGAGTGCTTCGAGGTGCAGAGCGTGCTGAAGGAGATTCAACTGGTGACGGAAATCCAGGGCTAGACGGCTGTGCGGGAGGGCATGCGTGGGGCCGCGGGGCAAGCTGCGTCCGACAATCATAAAACGGGGTCACCGTGGGAGCCCTACGACCGCGGGGCTTCTACCGGGAGCTCTACGACAGCGGGGCGCGCCATACGTAGAGGAGCGTGGCCGGGGCCGGGTGCGCGAAGCGCGTCTGTCCGGTGAGAGCGCGCACCCGAACCGAGTCGGGGCCCGGCACCACGACCGACCGTTCGTCGAGCCATCCCCATACGGCCCCGTCTACAGGCCCGAGCCGCCGCGTCTGGCCTTTCACGCGCACGGCCGCCTGAGGGCCGGCGTCCAGGCGCTGTGTGAACGCCACGCGGGTGCCCGAGGGGGACCACCGCGGGTGCACTTGGTCGGCGATGGCCTGGGCCGGCGGTACGAGAAAGGTGGGGCGCGAGCCGTTGTAGACCACCACCTGCCGGGCCCCATCGCCGTCCGACGCGACGTCCAGGGCCAACTCTGTCCCCTCCGGCGACCACCGCGCGTGCCGGGGGTGGCGGGCGTCGCGAAATAGCGTGTTGGGCGCCTGCCCCCGCGGGCTGCTCAGAACGAGCGAGGAGTCGGGCACGTAGTCCTCGGCGTTCCGGTCGTAGCGCAGCTCGCGATGGAAGTAGGCCATCCGCGCCCCGTCCGGTGCGTAGCGGATCTGGTGCATGCGCCGGGCGTCTTGGGCGGCCTTCGTGGCGCAGTCCTCCGTCCCCACCACGTACAGCGTGTCGTCGGTGCGGGTGGCGAGAGCGTCGCCGGACAGCCAATGCAGCACTTCGCGGGCGGCCCGGCACCCCACGCTGCGGCTGGTGCCATCGGGCGTGGCAATCCGGATGCCGCCCGGGCCCCGCGTTCCACGGTCGGCGGGGCGGTAGTAGCCGAAGGCCAGTCGGTCTTCGGTCGGGTGCCAGGCCAGCGAATAGGTCGTCGTGCGGGCGCGGGCGTCCACGGACCGAAGCGTACCGGCCGTCAGGTCGAGCAGGGCAAGGCGAGACGAGTCGGCCGTGCCGTAGTTGAAGGCCAGGTAGCGCCCGCTCGGGGAGACCTTCCGAGGCCCCTCAGCGCGGGCGCCCGTCGCCAAAGTGCGGGCCGCATCGCGACGGGCCTCGTAAAGCACCAGTTCGTTGCCGTCCGTTGTGTACAGCAGACGAAGGGAAGGCCCGGTCGTGACCGCAGAGGTCTCCTGTGGCGACGAAGGAGCGGGAGAGGACGACGAGCAGCCGGCGGACAGCATGCCAACAAGGCTTCCCACAACGAGCAGGAGAGCTGCACGGAACCCCGGCAGGGAAAACAAGCGCATGGAGCAGGGCAGAACAGACCAGAAAGGAATACGCAGGAGAAAACCTAGGGGGCTGAGCCGTGAAGGTCAGACGAAGCACGCCGGTGCCCCGCTGAGTGTGGGCCGAGGGACAGAGGCACCGTCGTACCGGAGGACTTCCCGCACCGGAGGACGTCTCTGAAGACGCAACGAGTGCAGAACAAAGGACATACGGCTGCATAAAAGGCCGATGTCATCACAAAATCCGAGTCCTTTTCCCGTCCGGGAGAGGGAACCGGAGGAACGCTGAAAGCGAACACTAGAAGATTCCAACTGAGTTATGGAGACAGGAACCGTCAAGTGGTTTAGCCCGGCCGAAGGATATGGATTCGTTGAGCCCGACAACGGGGAGGACGATGTTTTCCTCCACCACAGTGAGGTGCCCGACGAAGACCTGGAAGAAGGCGACCGTCTCGAGTTCGAAATCGAGGAGACGGAGAAGGGACTGAACGCCATCAACATTCAGACCATCACCGAGGAGCCAGGATGGTAACCCCCTGCTCGGTCCCAATACCAATGCCCCTGGGCCTTTCCGCCCAGGGGCATTTTTTCTTGGGGCGGCCTTTCGGGTGCAGTCTCCATTGGGGGGAGGCTCGTGGCGGCTCCAAGTACGCGGGGATGCGTTAGCGAAGGGCCTCTTCCAGCACCGTCGCGGCGTCGGTGTCGGCGTCGCGGTACTTCACGACGATGGGGGCCGAGAGGGAGAGGCCATGCTCGTCCCCAAATGCGGAGTCGACCGAGCGGGAGCCGGGCACCACCACGGCCCCGGGCGGGACCTCCAGCGACCCATCCTCGGCGGTGTGCACAGTCTCCTCCACGAGGTCGTAGAGCCGGGTGGAGGCGGTGAGGGTCACCCCGGCGGCCAACACGGCGCCCTCCCGCACAATGCAACCTTCGTAGAGCCCTGCGTTTCCGCCCACAAATACATCGTCTTCCACCACCACAGGGGTGGCGTGCACCGGCTCCAACACGCCTCCCACCTGCGCCGCGGCCGACAGGTGCACGCGCTTCCCAATCTGGGCGCAGCTTCCCACCAGGGCGTGCGAGTCGACCATCGTCTCCTCGTCGACGTACGCCCCCACGTTGATGTACATCGGCGGCATGCACACCACGCCCGGCGCCACGTACGCCCCGCTGCGGATGGACGACCCTCCCGGCACCAGCCGCACGTCGTCGGCCTTGCGGAGCGGCTTCAGAGGGAACGTGTTCTTGTCGTAGAACGGAAACTGGTCGCTCGAATAATCGACGGTGCGACCAATCTGGAAGCCAAGCAGGATGCCCTCTTTCACCCACTCGTTGGTGGTCCAGGTGCCGTCTTCGGTGGGCTCGGCCGCCCGAACATCGCCGGCATTTAGGGCACGGACGAGGTTGGCCACAGCATCGCCGGCGGGCCCCCGGTCCACTCCGCCAGGGTCTTCGGACTGGGCCACGAGCGATTCGATGCGGTCTTTCAGGTCGGTCATGCGGAAGCAGGAATGATTAGAGAAGAGAAAAGCAGCAGCCTCTTCGAAAACGACACGCCTGCCGGTCGGGGACGTTGCACATATTCGCCATGAAGCTCCGCTCCGGCGGACACATTGAGGCCTCGGTTCTCGTATCTTCCCCTACGGTTCTTTCCTCTTGGAGAAAGAAATGCATCTTCCGCCCTGCACGTCCCAACTGACCCAGCGACGCCCATGAAGCGCTCTCTGCTCTTTGCGATCCTGTTCGTTTGCGCCACGCTCTCCTCCTGCCAGTGTGCCGACCAGCCCGACGTGGGGCCGGTAGAGGGGGAGGAGGAGAGCGCCGCACAGGTGCGGAGCACCGATGCACCCGGCGCGCGCCCGGTCACGTAGCGCCGCAATGCGATTCCCCGTGTAGCCCTACGCGCTCGCGCTCTTCGTGCGCTCTTCGTGATGCCGAAGGTTCTCCATGCCCATTCCCGACGAAAAAGTTGAGGAGGTGCGCACCGCGGCCGACCTGGTAGAGGTGGCGGAAGATTACGTGCAGCTGAAGCAGAGTGGCTCGCGGTACATGGGGCTGTGTCCGTTTCACAACGAGGACACGCCCTCCTTCAGCGTCGACCCCGACCAGAACCTGTACTACTGCTTTGGGTGCGGGGCTGGGGGCGATGTCTTCAAGTTCGTGCAGGAGATCGAAGGGGTTGGGTTTCTGGAAAGCGTGCGCATTTTGGCTGAGCGGTACGGCATTCCGCTGCCCGAAGAAGACGGAAACCCCGAGGCAGCCAACGAACGCGAGTCGATCTTGCACGCGCTTCGCTTCGCGGCCCGCTTCTTCTACCGCCAACTCACGCAGACGGACCGCGGCCGCCGGGCGCTCGACTACCTGCGCCAGCGCGGCTTTGCCCCCCAAACCATCAAGCGCTTCGGCCTCGGCTACGCCCCAAACGAGTGGGACGCCCTCCTGACGGCTGCCCAGGAGGAGCAGCTCGATCCGGAGACGCTCGAAAAGGCCGGGCTCATTATCGAGCGGAACGACGGAAGTGGCTACTACGATCGGTACCGGGGCCGCATCATCTTCCCGATTTTCTCCCACATCGGCAAGGTGCTGGCCTTTGCCGGGCGCATCTTAGACCCCGACGACGAGCGCGACCAGCCAAAATACATCAATTCGCCGGAGACGGAGGTCTACCACAAAAAAGAGGTGCTCTACGGCCTGCACCAGGCCAAGCAATCCATCCGCAAGACGGACGAGACACTGCTTGTGGAGGGCTACACGGATGTGATTAGTCTCTCGCAGGCAGGAGTGGAGAATGTGGTGGCCTCCAGCGGCACGGCCCTTACAGAGCGGCAGGTGGCCACGCTCGACCGCTACGCCACCCGTGCCCTCATGCTCTACGACGCCGACGAGGCCGGAGAGCGGGCGGCCATGCGCGGGCTCGAACGGGTGCTGAAGGAGGGGATGGGGGCCTATGCCGTGGAGCTGCCCGACGGGTACGACCCGGACGAGTACGTGCAGGAGCACGGCGGCGATGCCTTCAAAGAGTACGTGGCCGAGCACCGCCAGGACCTTCCTTCGTTCGCCTACCAGCGCGCTCGGCGCCATGGCGAGCTGGAAACGCCGGAGGACCGCGTCGCGACGCAGCGCGAGATCATCAACTCGGTGGCCCGCATCCCCGATCCCAATCTGCGCCGCGAGTACGTGGCCCGCACCAGCGAGGTGACGGGGGTGCCGGACAGTGATCTGTTTCGCATGCTGGAAGAGGCCCGTGAAGAAATTGAGCGGCGAGACCAGCGGCGCCAGCGGCGCGAGCAGCGACGAGAGTTGCAGCCGGACCGTGGGGCGGAGGACGCCTCGGATGCGTCGTCTGCACCGCCGGAGTCAGTCCCGTCGTCCGCGAACAACGCCAAACCCTCGCCCCCACCCCGCGCCTCCGCTGCGCCTCTGCCCGAGGAGCGTGTGCTGCTCCGCCTCATGCTAGAGAACGGAAGCCGAATGGTCGCGCACGTGCTGGGCCACATGGCGCTGGACGAATTCACCGACGGGCCGCCCCGCGCGCTGGCCCGTACGCTGGCCGAGATGTACAACGAGGGCACGGTACAGGCCCAGCAAATTCTGAGCGGCGAGCACGGAGAGGCCCTTCAGCAACTCGGCACGTCCGTGCTCATGAACGAGCACGAGGCCTCCGAGCACTGGGCGCAGGAAAACGACATCGCCGTTCCGTCCCTCAACGACCGGCCCTACGAGGCGGCCGAGAGCGCCATGAAGTACCTGAAGCTCGACCGGGTGGACGAGGCCCTGGAGGCGGTCCGCGAGCGGATGTACCAGGCCACTCAGCAGGGCCACAACGACCAGGTGCCTCGCCTTCAGCAGAAGGTGATGTCGCTGCAACAGCTCCGGAAAAGCATCAAGCAGGGCGACTTTCTGAGTGAATAGTCGCCCGGCAGTCTGCAGCTGGCAAGCTGCGGGTGCGCCGCTGCGGGCACGGGGCACTATCGTGGCGTCTCGGGCCGGAGGGAATCCGGAAGCGGGGGCGTTTGGGTAGGAAGTGGGGACGGGGGGTGGCCCTCAATCTGCAGACCTCGCGTGGCGCGTCGGGTCGCGGTGGCCAGCTCCTCCCATGGCCCCGACCGCCAGAGGCGCCGGTGAATGCTGATGATGCGAAGCTGGCGACGGCGAAACCGGGTGGGGCGCTGCTCGGCCAGGGCTTCGAACCGTTCGTGGAGCCGCAGAAGACGATCTCGGACTGCCCGCGTGAAGCCGAAGTGGGCAACGTCGTCGACCAGGGCTGCGTACTGCCGATCCCACCGAGTGCGCTGGCGGGGGGACGGCGGCGCGTAGGTGGAGGCATCGTACCGGAAAGTAGCCGTAGAGTCCAGCGCATCGATTCCGGCGGCACGGAGGAGGGTGGGGGCGCGCAGCGGAAGGAAAAATTCTACCGCCCGCCCCTCCACCGCCGAGACCAGGCGCACGTTGCCTCCGGCCGGCACAGCTCCGGTGGGCGATGGGGGGAGATCCACGTGCGGATTGAGCGCCCGGAAGCGCTCGTAGACCGAGCCGGTCGTGTCGGCGGCCGGGCCCCAGTCGAGCGATTGCCCAGGAGAGCGCAGGGGGGCAAGCAGGGACCGCAGGGGCACAGAGGCGCCCGGTTTGAGCCGCAGCCGGACGGCCCGGAGCGGGGGCGACGGGTCTGCGGGCTGGTCGTCGCGAGCCGCGAGCGCGCCATAGAGGGCCGGCACGTACCCGCGAGAATCGCCGCCGAACGAGGAGCCTTCGCTTACCGTGTCGAATCCCTTCGTGATCGCCCACGCGTACGCGTCGGCCACCGTCGACGACCGGGAAAGGGGCCCCGTGGCGTAGTAGTGCCGATACAGCTTGAAGACGTTGCCTGGGCCGGTGTGGTAGGCGGAAAGGCCCGGAATCTCGTGCCCTACGGCGTTCGTGTATCCCCGAAGCAGGAGGAAGGCTGGCTCCAGCACCAGTAGCGGATGTTGCACCTCCCGCACTGGCACCCGAGAGCCGTTGGCAGTGGGCAAGGCGTACTCGGTAACCCCGCTCCGGCGCAGTACCCAGGGCAGCATCTGATAGCGACTCTGCGCCCCAGCCCCCGACACAAGGTGATCTTGGTTGAAAGTTTCGACGGTCCCAATCTCGGTGGCCAGCAGACTCAGCCCCAGAGACTCAGCGAGGCGGCGCTCGTACGCCTGGTAGGGCCGGTCGCGCTCGTGGGCCCGGCGGACCTGGTTGGCACGGCCCCACCGCACAATGATGTCCTCGAGGGGCACCCCGCGCGCTTCGTATTTGTCCACGAGCCGGTCCATCGCTGCATGGCGGCGCGCGTCCACGGCTTCCCAGTCCGGGGCGCCCCCCTGCTGGTACGCAGCCCGCAGGTCTGTCAGTTCGCGGACCTCCAGCGTCTCGTTTGTGCGTCGGTCGAGAACGCGAACCGTAAAGTTGTCATCCTGCGCTTGCCGGCGGACGTACTGCTGCAAGAGGGCATGGAAGCGTCGGAGGACCGAGGGGCTGGTGGCCGAGGCGACCGCGGCCGAGGGTGGGAAGTACGGCGAGAGCTTTTGGGCGGGGTGCGTGGGCCGCTCGGCCAAGGGGCGTGCGGGGCGATTGGCCGCGGCCTCGGGAGGGGGCGTAAGGCGGAAGGGAACCACCGCGGAGACAATCTGGGAGAGGCCCGGGTGGAACCGCGGCGTCACGAGGAGCAGGCCCACGAGGGCGGTGGCCCCGAGGAGGACGGTGGGCCAGCGTCTGCCCCGAAGAACGGAGCCGTCTGGGTCGGGCGAAAAGCCGGAGGGCAAGCGCATGAGGGGAAGAGACCGTCGGCGGAGGCAGCGGGTCAGGCGGGAGGAGAGGACGCTGCCTGCTGGACGAAGGCCCGGAAGATCCGGTCAGCAGGCGGGCCCAGGCGCTCTGGGTGGAACTGCACCCCCCAGAGACGACCGTTTTCGTGCTCGATGGCCTCTACCACCCCGTCCGGTGCTGTTGCGGCGACGGAAAATCCATCGCCCAGTGTGGCGAGGGCCTGGAAGTGGCGTGTGTTCACCACAAGGGTATCCGTGCCGAGCCAGCGCCGCAGCTGGGACCCAGCCGCGAGTGAAATCGCGTGGGAGGTACCGCCTCGGGCGTGGCTGTGTGTCAGGGCCTCCTCGCGGTCGGTCTCCACGTCGGCGTAGAGGGTGCCGCCGGCGAGGGCATTGAGTCGTTGCATGCCGTAGCAGATGCCTAGGATGGGGCGGCCCGTGCGCCAACACCGGCGCATCCAGCACTGGTCGGCGGTGGCGCGCTGCTCGCTCGGAGGAGCAAGGCCCTCGGGCAGCGGGCCGGTACAGCCCTCCACGACTGCGGGACCGCCCGGCACCACGAGGCCGTCGAGCAGGTCCAGCAGTCCGTCCACCGTCGAGGTGTCGGCAGTGGTAGGGAGAAGAAGGGGCTGTCCACCGGCTTCTTCGATGGCGGTCACGTAGCGACGATCCAGCTGCTGCGTGCCGCTCTCAAATGCGGTCGTGAGGCCGATGCGGGCAGGCATGAGGCCGGGCGGGGCAGACGCGAAGGCGGGGGGACAGGTGCGGCTTGAACCGTGCAGGGCTACCAGACGTCCCGAAGCGTAATGCGGGCCGGGTCGGAGGTCGTGGTAAGATCCAGCACGAGAGTGAGGGTGTCCCGAGAGCGCAGGACGCTGTTGGCATGCGAGCCCAGGCTTCCCTGGTCAAGCAGGTCGTGGAGGGCCCGCTTGATGGTGCGACGCTGCGTGCCGTGGGTGGTGGAAGAGCCGTGAATCACCTTCAGGCGGTTGCGGCCTCGGTCTTCGGCAAGCCGGAGCGTGCTGTATGTGAGGTCGATGGCCTCGTCCACCGACAGGCCGTGCAGGTCAAGCGTAACGGTGGTGCCGTCGTCCTCGAGTTTCGGGGTTGGCATAAGTGGTGTCGACTTGGCCCGAAAGTGCGTGAGCCCTGTACGAGGCGGGGCCGAGAGGGATTCGGGGCGATACAGAAATCTGAGCAGGAGCGGCCGCGGGCCCCTGGATCGCCGCACGAACACTCACTCAAATCGGGCCGAGGGTCAGCACTGCACGCGGAGGGCTCCAGGGACGACCCCCACAGACAGGAGAGGCCGGCCCAGGTGCTCGCCGTCCGCCTCCCCCTGGACGGATTGGGAGGTGTTGAGGAAGGACAGGGAGAGGCATCGGCCCCGGTACGTGTCTATGCCGCCAAGCGACGGGTGCGTACCGCGGTAGAACCAGGGGGGCATAGCGCAGCAGCGTGGACACGGATACGTCGTGGAGCACCGTTACATTGAACGGCCCGTCATGCGGCGTCGCGGTGGGGGCAATGGGCAGTCCCGCGGCGAAGGTGGGGCCGTTGGCGATGGCGACGAGGCGGCTCCGGGCAGGGGGGGCCGTCAAGCGTGAGGCGGACCCGGAAGGGAGCGTCCGTGACGAGCGCACGCAGAATGGCCTGGAGGTAGCGCAGGCGTGGGGGCATGAGTCGCGTCCCAGGGCAGCGCGTGCAGGTCTGGGGCGGTCGCCGTTTCGGCCTGCTCAAGGAGGACTCTGGCGAAAGGCCTCCCGTTCCTCACGGACCGTCTCCAGAAACCGATCCAGCAGCGGCGACTCGTCGTCGTGCCGATGGGCAAGGCCGAGCGTGAGGGGGACGGTCGGCTCCACGATTGTGGCGTAGCGCACGCCGGGGCGCTGGATCTGCACGTTGGAGGCGTGGGCGATGGAGACCCCGAGGCCCGCCTCCACCAGTCCCAGAAAGCTCTCGCCGCGCTCAATCTCCTGGATGATCTGAGGCGTAAATCCGGCCTCGTGGCAGGCCCGCACGTAGGCGTCGTGGATGCGGGGGGCGCCGCTCCGCGCCCAGATCACGTGCGGCTCGCCCTCCAGCGCGCGGAGGGGGACCGTGTCGCGGTCGGCCAGCCGGTGGTCCGAGGGTAGCACGGCGACCATGGGCGCCGAGAAGAGCGTGTGGACCCGCAGGCCACGCTCGTTGATGGGCAGAAAGAGAAACCCCACGTCTGTCTCCTCCTCCCGCAGGGCGCCCACCTGCTCGCGGGTCGTCTCCTCCACAAGGTCGAGCTCGCCGTGGGGCCGCTCGCGCTGAAAGGCCTTGATGATGGCGGGCAGCCCGCTCCGCATCGCGGTTCCCTCGTACGTAATCGTGAGCAGGCCCGCCAGCCCCTCCCGCGCCGCCCGCGCTACCGACTCTGCCCGCCGCGCCTCCCGGAGCACGCGCCTCGCGTACGGCAAAAAGGTACGGCCCGCCTCCGTCAGCTCCACGCCGCCGGACGACCGCTCGAAAAGGCGCACGCCGATCTCGTCCTCAAACGCCTTGATCTGCTGGCTGAGGGTGGACTGGGCAACAAACACAGCGTCGGCCGCGCGGCCAAAGTGCAGCTCCTCGGCGAGGGCGGTGAAGTAGCGGAGGTGGCGGAGCTCCATGACGAGGCAGAAATTGGATCAGAAAGAAAATGGAACGGGGACGAGTCTGCCGCGGATCGGCACTAGTACGACCGATCGACAGAATCGATCGGTCCGAGCGAAAAACTCCATGAAACGGCCCCGAGGGGTCCTCGCTACCATCCACTGTCACCCCAAATGGGGAAGGATATCGGGTTACAGTTGCGTAATACGGCCTATTCTTCTCCCTGCGCCGCTCTCTTTCATCCAATCGGTTATTGCGAACAGAATGACGGTTTTCTCGGCTGCCCTCTTGCTGTTTCTCGTGATGGACCCGTTCGGGAACGTCCCCGTGTTCCTCTCGGTCTTGCGCCCGGTACAGCGGGACCGGCGACGGTGGGTGATTGCGCGAGAGCTATTGATTGCGCTGGGATTTCTGGTCGTCTTTCTGTTCGGCGGGCAGTATCTGCTCGCGGCGATTGGCATCTCCGAGTCGTCGGTCACCGTAGCAGGCGGACTCATCTTGTTTCTCATTGCGCTCCGGATGGTGTTTCCGTCGTCGGGTGGGGTGTTCGCCGAGGATGCGGAGGAGGCGAGCGATGCCCCGGTCCTTGTGCCGCTCGCTGTGCCGCTCGTGGCGGGGCCCTCGGCCCTGGCCTCGGTGTTGTTCATCATGAGCAAAGATCCCACCCGCTGGCTGGAGTGGCTCGCCGCGCTCCTGGCGGCCTGGACTGCGACCGGGGCCGTGCTTCTCTTGGCGCCCAACCTGTCGCGGCTTCTGGGGAAGCGTGGTCTCGTGGCTACGGAGCGTCTCATGGGTATGGTGCTCACCGCCATCGCCGCGAAAATGGTTCTGGGTGGTGTCGCTGAGTTCTATGGCTTCTAGCCGCCCACTCAACCCCCAGTTCTTCCGGTTTTGGGACCATACGTTTCGTCATTCTCCCTCTCTGAGTTGTCCCCTACCATGACGCTCTGGTCGCGTCAGGGCGCCGTCCTCGGGGCGTGCACCCTGGCCTTTTTCGCCACCATGGCCGCCCGGCTCGCCATCAGCCCGGTCGTTCCCTCCATTAGCGACGCGTTTGCCGTGCCCAACGGCGCCATCGGCCTCGCCCTTACGGGCATGTGGCTGGGGTATGCCCTCTCGCAGTTCCCCAGTGGCCTGCTGGCGGACCGCTACGGCGAGCGGCGCATCATTCTCGTGGCGGTCGGCGGCACGGCGGTCGCGAGTGCGCTGCTGGCCTTTGCGCCCTCGTACCCGGTTTTTCTAGCGGGAACGGCCGCGCTGGGGATCGTTGCGGGGTTGCACTACAGCGTTGCCACGTCGCTCCTCACGCGCACCACGGACCAGATTGGCACTGCCATCGGCATTCACACAGCGGGCGCCCCGGTGGCGGGGGTGCTAGTCCCGATGGCCGCCGGGGCGGTGGG
>CAZFJR010000075.1:0-14887 GCA_964519235.1 uncultured Salinivenus sp.
CCAGAAAGGGCACCGCGTTGAGGGTACAAACCTGCCCCACCGCCGCCCCCTCCATCTCCACGCAGTGCCCCTGCAGGGCGTCGCGGAGCCGGTCGCGATGCGCTTCGTCCTCCACGAAGCGATCGCCCGTCAGGACGCGTCCCTCCGTAAGCGTGTGGCCAGGCAGCGACACGTCCAGGGCGCGACGGCGCAGCGCGGGGTCGGTTTCGAAAAAGCGATGCTCGGTAAAGGGAATCTGTCCGCGCGGCAGGTCCATGAACTCCACCACCAGGTCGTGCTGCACACAATCGGTGGCCACCACAATGTCCCCAATGTCGAGCGACGGAGCCAGCGCGCCCGCGGACCCGGTGCAGAGCACCGCCGCGACGTCGTAGGCCCCAAGGAGAAGCTGCGTGCACAGGGCCGCGTTCACCTTTCCCACCCCCGCCTGCACCAGCACCAGGTCGTGGGCGCCCCACGTGGCCTCGTGCACCGTGAGCCCGGCCCGCTCGACGGACCGGTGCACCGTGCACCGCTCGAGATACAGCTCCATCTCAACCTCCATCGCGGAGATGATTGCCAGACACATGCGCCGACTCCGGTTGGGCAGGGGATGCGATGAGAAGACGCGACGAGAAGGCGCGCCGGGGGGTGGCGAGACGCCGCGGGCGCCTCTCCCTTTCGCCCCGTTCAGCGAACGACCGATCCGTTTTCGGCGTCGGTGGTCACCGGCACAAAGGTGCCGTCCGGCTCTTCCGCCATGAGCACCATGCCCTGACTCTCAAGCCCGAACATCTCCTTCGGCTCCATATTGGCCACGACGACGATGTTGAGCCCCACCAGGTCGTCGGGGGCCATCTGCTCCGCCACCCCGGCCAGGATCTGCCGCTCTTCCAGGCCGATGTCCACCTGCAAGCAAAGCAGCGTGTCGGCGTCGGGGACCGGCTCGGCAGCGGTGATGGTGCCGGCGCGCAGGTCCAGCGCCATGAAGTCGTCGAACGAAATGGGCGCGCTCAGGGCGTCGAGATCGTCGGGCATGTCGATCGTGTCCGATGAAGAAGATTCGTGGCGGGCGGCCCGGTCGCGGAGCTTCTCGATTTGGGCCTCAATGGTGTCGTCGTCAATTTTCTGAAAGAGCGGGTCGGCCTCCGGATCGGCGGGAAGCGAGGCCCCCGCCGCCAGGAGAGGCGTGCCGGCGTCGTGCCAGCCGGCCGCCGAGGGCGGATCGGGGCCGGGCGTGCTGGTGCGTACGTCCGTGAGCCCCAGCCGAGTGCGCAGCGCAGCCGCGGCACTGGGCACCACCGGCTCAAGCAGGACCGCGAGAGACGCGCACACCTGCAGGCTGATGTGAATGGTGTTGGCACAGGCCTGTGGGTCGGTGTCGTGCGTGTGCCAGGGCTCCGTTTCGTTGAAGTACTGGTTGCCGCGGCGGGCGAGCGCCATCGTCTCGGACACCGCGTCGCGGGTGCGAAAATCGTCGTACGCCGCAGCCACGGCCGCCGGAGCGTCTTGCAGCGCATCGAGCATGGCGCGGTCGGCCGCGGAGGGGGCCTGGAGGGGTGGCACCTCTCCGTCGAAGTACCGGTGGGCAAAGGTGAGCGTGCGGTGCACGAAGTTGCCAAAAACATTGGCCAGCTCGCCGTTGACCCGGCGCTGGAACTCCTCCCATCGAAAGTCGGCGTCGGCCGTTTCGGGGAGGGTAGCGGCGAGGGCGTAGCGGAGCAGGTCCGCGGTGTGGCGCTCGTCCGCAAAGTCGTCGAGGTATTCGTGCAGCCACACCGCCCACCCGCGGCTGGTGGAGAGCTTTTCGCCCTCGAGGGTCAAAAACTCGTTGGCGGGCACATTGTCGGGCAGCACGTAGTCCCCATGCTCCATCAGCATGGACGGAAACATGAGGCAGTGGAAAATGATGTTGTCCTTGCCGATGAAGTGCACCAGGGTGGTGTCTTCGTCCTGCCAGTAGTCGGTCCACGTGTCGGGCGTGCCCTGCTGCGCGGCCCATTCCTTGGTCGCCGAGATGTAACCGATGGGCGCGTCGAACCAGACGTAGATGACCTTCCCCTCGGCCTCCAGGCCGTGCCGCGCCGCAACCTCTTCCGGAACGGGTACCCCCCATGGCACATCGCGGGTGATGGCCCGCGACTTCAAGCCATCGTTGAACCAGCTCTGGATCTGCCCGAGGACGTTGTTCTTCCACTCGGGATGGGTGTCGATCCAGTCCTCCAGCTGCGGCTGCATCTCCTCCAGCGGCAGGTACCAGTGCGTCGTCTCTCGCAGCTCGGGCGTCGCGTCGGTAAGCGTGCTGCGCGGGTCTTCCAGCTCCGTGGGGCTGAGCGTCGAGCCGCACTGCTCGCACTGGTCGCCGTACGCCTCCTCGTAGCCACACACCGGACACGTGCCCGTCACGAACCGGTCGGCCAAAAACATCTCCGCCTCGGGGTCATAGAGCTGCTCTTCGGTTTTCAACTCGAAGGCGTCCTTCCCGTCCAGCACACGGAAAAAGTCCTGCGTGGTCTCGGTGTGGGTGTCGCTCGACGTTCGGCCGTAGTGGTCGAAGCTCATCCCGAACCGCTCAAAGTTGTCGCGGATCTGCGGGTGGTAGGTATCGATGATGTCCCCCGGCGTGCGGTCCTCGCGGAGGGCCCGCATGAGAATGGCGACCCCCATCTCGTCCGAGCCACAAACGAACGCCACATCCCGCCCCTTCAGGCGCTGGTAGCGCACGTACAGGTCGGCCGGCAGGTACGCCCCGGCCAGGTGCCCAATGTGGATGGGCCCGTTGGCGTAGGGGAGCGCAGCCGTGACGAGGAGTCGGTCGGACGAAGAGGGGTCTGCCATTGGAGAACACAGTGCTTGGCAAAATAGTCGACGGAGCGGGACGGGCCGGTCCCCCCCGTGCTTTCTGCTGGGGACGTGCCGCCTCGGGGGAAGGGGCCGTTAGTTGAAGCTGACGCCATCGAGGGGGTCGCCCTCTTTTTTGCGGAGCGCCTCCTCGGCGAACCACGCCTCATCGACCTCCTGCGTGGTGTCGGGGAGGTCCTCGTGGGGCTTTTCGTACCCGTCAATGTCCTTGAGCCACACGAGGGTTTTGGTGCGCATGGTGCCGTCTTTCACTTCAAACTCGACGTTTTCCTCGCGGGCCGCGCAGGTGCCCTCGGCCTCGTCGTACACGCCGCCCAGCTTGGGGTGGCGCAGAAGGATACGGACGCGCTCGCCGTAGTCAAAGCGGCTGTCTTCAAAATCGGCCTCGCTGTACGTTGCCACGGGTCGGTGGGGTCCTTCGTCAAGAACAGGTGCAGACGGAGTGTTGCGGCACTTTGTGTACGGTAGAGTATAAAAACCACACAGCACATCTGCGTGTTCGGGCGTCGTGAGCCGCACGTGAAAACGGTCGTGCTGCCGGTTCGCCGCAGCGTTTCCAGTCGCTTTCCTCCACCGCCCATGCCTGATTCGTCCTTCCCTCCCCGCGCGGCCACCGTCCAGCGCACCACCGCCGAGACGGACGTGGCGGTTGAGCTCTCGCTCGACGGCGACGGTACGTACGACGTGGACACCGGCGTTGGGTTTTTCGACCACATGCTGGACCTCTTCGCCAAGCACGGCGGACTGGACCTGCACGTGCGGTGCGACGGCGACCTGGAGGTGGACGAGCACCACACGGTCGAGGACGTCGCGATTGCGCTGGGGCAGGCCCTCCGGCAGGCCCTGGGCGACAAGGCGCACATTGCCCGCTACGGCCACGCCTACGTGCCGATGGACGATGCCCTGGCCCGCGCCGTCGTGGACCTGTCCGGGCGCAGCTACGCCCGGCTGGACGCCTCCTTCGAGCGCGACCGTGTGGGCGACCTGTCGACGGAGATGGTACGCCACATCTGGCGCTCGGTGGCGGAGCACGCCCGGTGCAACCTGCACCTGACTGTGCTGCACGGCCACAACGCCCACCACAAGATCGAAGCGCTCTTCAAGGCCGCCGCCCGCGCCCTGCGCACCGCCGTCCGCCGCCGCCGCGACCACGCCGAGGTCGCCTCCACAAAGGGCACCCTCTCCTGAGCGTAGATTTTGGGGTGTGGGTTTTGGATTGAGGTGTAGATACAGTCCGTTGCGCCCCCCTTTCCCACCGTCCAACGTTTTACCGTTCCAACCGTCCAACGCAAAAGCGAATGCTCTCAGACGAAACCGTGGCCGTGATCGGCGCCGGCAACATTGGGCGCGCCCTCATTGGCGGCATGATTGGCAGCGACCTCATTGCTCCCGAGCACGTGATTGCTACCCGGCGCACCGCCTCGGCCCTCGACGCAATGGCGGACGAGTTTCCCGGCCTCCGCACCACCACCGACAACATCGAGGCCGTGCAGGACGCCTCCATCATTCTGCTCACCATCAAGCCGCAGAGCCGGGCGGAGGTCATCACCAATCTTCGCGACCACGTGGAGCGCGACGTGCTCGTGATCAGCGTACTGGCCGGCATCACCAGCGAGCGGCTGCAGCTGGACTTTGGGCAGGACCAGCCGGTGATCCGGGCCATGCCCAACACCCCGGCGCTGGTGGATGCTGGGGCCACGGCGCTCTCGGCCGGCACCTACGCCACGGAGGCGCATGTAGACAAGGCACAGTCGATCTTCGCGGCGGTGGGCGACGCGGTCGTCGTCTCCGAAGAGTACATGGACGCAGTGACGGGCCTGTCCGGCAGCGGCCCGGCGTACGTGTACATGTTCATCGAGGCGCTCACGGACGCGGGCGTGAAGCAGGGCCTCTCTCGGGCCGACGCGGCGGACCTGGCGGCCCAGACGGTATACGGCGCCGCCAAGCTCGCCATCGACACCGGCAAGCACCCGGCCATTCTGCGCGACGAGGTGACCACGCCCGGCGGTACGGCCATCGCGGCCGTCTCGGCACTGGAAGAGCACGGCCTGCGCACGATGCTCATCAACGCCGTGGGCACGGCCACCCAGCGCTCAAAAGAATTAAATGAGGAGTAACTCCAGTTGCCCTTCACAAGCAGGGCGCCTCCGTCCTTGCAGCTTTTGATGCGGGAATCGTGACGGGAATCGTGACGGGAATCGTGGTGCGTGAAGGAGACTTTTTCTCTTTATCCCGTATCCCTCCTCATGCATCGCGCTTCCCTCCTGCCCGCCCGGAGTCGCTTCGAGCCCCCGCAGTCGCACCCTCTCTCTTTCTCTCTCACGGTCTTGCCTTCCCTCAATGGTCACAATTATCGACTACGGCATCGGCAACCTACGCTCCATCGAAAAGGCGTTTGGGGCAGTCGGTGCTGAGGTGCACCGGACGGACGCGCCCCCGGACATTGCCGACGCCGAGCGGCTGGTGCTGCCGGGCGTGGGGGCCTTTCGCGCCTGTATCGACGAGATTCGAGCGCGGGACCTGGAGGCCCCCATCCACGATGCGATTGAGCAGGGCACGCCCTTCCTCGGTGTCTGCGTGGGCATGCAGCTGCTGTTCGAGACCGGGTACGAGAAAGGGGAGCACGAGGGCCTCGGCGTACTGCCCGGAGCGGTGGCCCACTTTCAGGGAGTAGACGCCGAGATGCCGGAGGGCCTATCGGTGCCCCACATGGGGTGGAATGCAATCGAGCCGACCCGGTCTCATCCTCTCCTGGATGGCCTAGGAGAGACGCCGTACGTGTACTTCGTGCACTCGTACCACCCTGTGGCTGCGGAGACGAGCGACGTGCTGGCGACCACCTCCTACGGTCACGCCTTTCCGTCGGTTGTGCAACGGGGCAACGTGTTGGGCGTGCAGTTCCACCCTGAAAAGTCGCAGGCCGCCGGGCTGGGACTGCTCGAGAACTTCGCCGCTCAGCCGGCCGAGACGGAAGCGCCCGCCACGTAGGCCTCTTGGGGCACCACACTCGTATGCGCCTTGCCCCTAAACGCCATTTGCTCCAATGCAAAAAGCCCGTCCCAGAAGGGGACGGGCTTTCAGTCTTCCAGCGTTCGGAAGGGCCGCAGAAGGGGCTAGCCCACCGGCGAAGCGTTGAGGGCACTTAGGCCCTTGTCCGTTCGCTCCGTCTCAAAGGCCATTTCCTGACCGTCTCTCAGGTCGTCGCCTCGCGTGGCACCGGTAAGATTGCTGATGTGAAGGAACACATCTTCGCCGCCGTCTTCCGGCTCGATGAAGCCAAATCCCTTCTCGCTGTCAAACCACTTGAGCGTTCCGCGTTGCATAGTGTGTTCTACTAAGTCTTGGTTGGTGCGCCCTTCCGGTGCAGTACAGACGGCAGAGGGGCATCTCGGCACGACGATACAACGGCGGAGGCGCAAGTACTAGAGTTATCTATTCCACATGGCCGGTTTTCGACGGTTCCCCGCTGCCCCCAGCGGGGGAGGATCTTCACGGAGTCCGCGTCTCTTCCTGTCCCGTTTCCCCACCGGCGACGAACCTCCCTCGCCCATGAGCAATATGAAAGCAGCGCGTTGCTCTCGTTTCTCCGCTTTGGTCTCCCCCGCTTTGTTCTTCCATGCTTGTCATTCCCGCCATCGACATTCGCGGCGGCCGCTGCGTTCGCCTGCACCAGGGCGCCTACGACGAGGAAACGGTGTACTACGACGATCCAGTGAAGATGGCAAAGCTCTGGCGCGTACAGAATGCTCAGACGCTGCACGTGGTGGACCTGGATGCGGCCCGGGGCGAAGGGGCACACAACCGGGCCGTAATTGGCAGCGTGTGCGAGGCCCTCGATATTCCGATTCAACTCGGGGGAGGCATCCGGTCGATGGAGCAGATTGAGGCAGCGCTGGAACGGGGCGTGTACCGCGTTATCCTGGGCACCGCGGCCGTGCGGACGCCCTCCCTCGTGGCCGACGCCGTCGACGCCTTCGGCCCTCAGCGCGTGGTGGTGGGCCTTGACGCTCGCGACGGCGAGGTGCGGGTGCAAGGCTGGACGGAGGGCTCAGGGCTCGATGCGGTGGCGTTCGCGAAAGACATGGAACAGCGGGGAGTGCGCCGGTTCATCTACACCGACATCAGCCGCGACGGCACGCTCGACGGGCCCAATATCGCAGCCTACCGCACGCTGGGACGGCAGTTGTCGTCCGCCAAGATTACGGCCTCGGGAGGCGTGGGCGAGCACAGTGATCTTCTCGACGTCCAAACCCTCGAGCCATACGGGGTCGACTCTGTCATTGTGGGGACGGCACTGTACGAGAACCGCTTTCCCTGCCAGCAGTTTTGGGCGTGGCAGGACCCGGAGCAGGTGGACCTGGACGCCTTCTCCACTGCGGCGCTCCGCGAAGACTCCTCGCCTCCGCACAGTCCTGAGGCCGATTAACCCCTTCCCTCTTCCCTTCCGCCATACATCTTGCCATGCCGCTTGCCAAACGCATCATTCCCTGTCTCGACGTCGACGAAGGGCGCGTGGTGAAGGGCATCAACTTCGTGGACATCCGCGACGCGGGCGACCCGGTGGAGCAGGCCCAGACCTACGACGCGGCCGGGGCCGACGAGCTGGTGTTTCTGGACATTACCGCCACGCACGAGGACCGCGACATCATGCATGACGTGGTGCGCCGTACGGCGGATCAGGTGTTTATTCCCCTCACCGTGGGCGGGGGCCTGCGCACGGTCGAAGACATACGGGCCATGCTGCACGCGGGCGCCGACAAGGTGGCCATCAATTCCGCCGCGGTGAAGGACCCAAGCCTGGTCGCCCGCGGGGCCGACGCGTTCGGAAATCAGTGCATGGTGGTGGCCATCGACGCGAAGCGGCGCCCAGAGGCTGCGTCCGGATGGGAGGTGGTGGTCCACGGCGGCCGCAAGCCCACGGGCCGCGACGCGGTGGAGTGGGCCGCGGAGGCGGAGGCCCGCGGAGCGGGCGAGATTCTGCTCACCTCCATGGACCGGGACGGGACAAAAGAGGGCTACGACCTGGAACTGCTCCAGGCTGTCACCGACGCGGTGCAGATTCCGGTCATTGCGTCCGGCGGTGCCGGCACGCTGGAGCACCTGCACGAGGGCCTCGTGGAGGGGCGCGCCAGTGCCGTGCTCGCCGCGTCCATCTTTCACTTCCGCGAGCATACTGTGGGCGAGGCGAAGGCGTACCTTCGCGACGCCGGCCTGCCCGTTCGCCCTCCTTCCGACGAATGGACCGATCGCTATGCCGTTGCCGAATGATCAATCATCCAGCGCCCCGGCTCGTCTTCTGAAGAGCGGCGCGGTGGTGTTTGCCGCCATCGGGGGATCGATGTCCGCCTGGGGGCTCGACAAATGGGTGCACCAGCCCCAGGCCCGTGCGAGCCAGTTTGGCTTTGAAGCGCCCCTCTGGCCCGCGTTTACCCTGTTTGTGGTGGGTGCGACGGTCGTGGGTGTGGGGCTGCTGTGGTCGGCCGCCGGGCGGGTGGAGGCGGGGGAAGACCTCTTTGCGCAGCGTCACCGCCGCCATCCCTCGGAGACACCGGACGAAGCGGACCGCTCGTAGACTCGCCCGCAGCCCCGTTCCCTCACCCGGGGTCTCGTGGGGGGGCGTCCGCCCGACTGAGTGCCGCAAGCAACGCGTCAAGGATGGCCCGCGCCTGGTCGTATATGCCGTCGACCTCGCTGGCCCGCGGCCCCGCCACATTCAGAACCCGGACATCGTTCTCGGTCCCCCACGCCCGAATCATGGGGACCGGGGCAGGATCGGTAGGGCGGACGTGCAGGACCGGCGCCCCTCGCCTCCTGGCCTCCGTCTCCGTAAGTGCCGTGCCCCCGGCCAGGGGCCCTGGCGCGACAATGAGCGTGCCGTCGCTGTCGCGCACGTTCCAGGCCGTGCGCTGGGCGTAGTCGCCCGATGGGGTTTCACGGAGCGGATAGCGGTCGGGGAGGGATCCGTCTTCGGCCCGTCGTCCTTGCGGGCACCACCCGCCCACGGATACGCCATGCGCTAGGGCCGCATCCAGGGCCGCCCGGTCGACACCAGTCTGTCCCCCGGATACAATTTTTTGGAGCCGCATGGCAGGTATGTTACTGTAGGCATCACCACGTGTGGGCACCTCTGGACACACGCACAGGGCAATGCCCACCCCTCGTACGCCCAGACGCTGGTACTTTCATATTTGGGGAATCGCCTGAACCTTCCACGGCCCCCTCCGGTTTCTGCACTGCTGCCCCCAACCAGAACGAAGCGGCCTATGCGGCTGTTTACGGCCCTTGATCCGCCCGATGCCCTCTGCGAATCGCTCACGCTCTTGCAATCCGCCGACGCACTGCCGGTGCGCTGGACTGCCCGGGAGCAGTTTCACGTGACCCTTCGGTTCATTGGAGAGGTGAACACCTCGCAGGCCCGCCGCTTCGACGCGGCCCTGCGCTCCCTCGAGGGTCCGGCACCGCAGTGCGTGCCGTACGGCCTCGATGCGCTGCCATCGCGTCGCACCCCGCGGGTGCTGGCTGTGGGACTGAAGCGGACCGACTCAATCGTGGCCCTCCATAATGCCGTGAGCAGCGCCCTGGAGGCGGAAGGGCTCCCCCCCGAAGACCGCAACTACTGCCCTCACATCACGCTCGGGCGCCTGGATGCACCACCTCCGGATGCCGTGTACGCCTACCTCCGCCACCACCAGGATCTCTCGCTTCCTTCCTTCCAGGGAGAGGACGTGGTGCTCTATGAAAGCACCCTGACGCCCAACGGTGCACAGCACGAACGGCGGGCCGCGTATCCGTTGACGCCCGGCTCCGGCTAGGAGAAAACGACGCTCGTCAAATTTTGATGACCCAGCCGGATCGCCGCCATAATTTGCCCCGCCGAGCGTTACGTTCATGTGCCGTCTTGCCTCTCTCCGCTCCCGTCTCGCGATGCTTCGACGCGCCTTCTCGCTTGGCGTCCTTCTCGCACTGAGCCTTGCCCTGCCGGCGTGGGCACAGGACGCCCCGTCCCTAGAGGCCCTCCAGGCCCGCTACGATCGCCTCGCAAGCCTGCGGGCCAGCTTCACGCAGGTAACCGCGTCGGAATTTGCTGACGACTCTGTTCGCGTCCGCGGTCGGGTGTTGCTGGCCGGCAATCAGTATCGCGTGGAAACGCCCTCGCAAATCGTCGTGACCAACGACACGACCACCTGGATTTACGCCCCGGCCGACAGCCAGGTGGTGGTCAACGACGCGGACGCACAGGCCTCCACCCTTACGCCCCAGGCCTTCCTCACCGCCTCGGCACAGAAATATACCGTCACTGCAGTCCGTTCCGTGCAACGACGAGGCGCGGGGCACCACGTGCTTGCCCTTACGGCCACGGGGACGGCCGCCCGGTTTCAGGAGGCCTCCCTCTGGGTGCGCATCTCCGACCAGATCGTGACGCGCCTCCGCGCTACCGACCGTAATGGCTCTACCTTAGATCTTCGGCTAAACGACATCGCCGTGAATCCGTCTCTCGGGAACGCTCCCTTCACCTTTTCGGTGCCGAACGGAGCTGAGGTCGTCGACCTGCGCCAGACGGCCTCTCAGTAGTGGTGTCTAGAGAGACCTCACCCACGTTCAGGCTTTCGCACGAATCCTCGGAGTGTGTTGACTCGCCGCCGCCTCTTTCAAATTGGAAGCTTCGTGCTGGCCGGAGCCCTGCTTGCTCTGGCCCTGTACGGCGTCGATCTCGGCAGCATCTGGACGGCCTTTCTGGAGGCGGATTACCGCTACCTTGTTCCACTTCTCGCCCTCATTCTGGCCAGCAACCTCCTGCGGGCCTGGCGCTGGCAAATCCTAGTGGAGGCCCTTCCGGCCCCGGAAGGGCGGGAGAAGGCTCCCGCCTCGTCGGGGCGCATGCTGGAAGCCTCGTTCTCGTCCGTCATGATCGGCTACATGGTCAATTATGCTGCCCCCCGCATGGGCGAGGTGGCGCGCACGGCCAACCTATCGGCCCGCACCGACTACCGCTTTAGCAGCCTCTTCGGAACAGTGGTCTCGGAGCGGATCTTCGACACCGCGGTTCTCGGCGCTGCGCTGCTCAGCGCTGTGGCCCTGCTCTTTCCCCGCCTCGCCGTGCTGCGGGAGCAGTTTTTGGAGCCGGCCTGGGCGCGTCTGCAGGGCCTTCCTGCAGGGTGGATCGTAGGCGTGGCCGCGGGAACGTTGCTCCTGGGCGCGGCGCTCGCGTGGGGCACCCGGCAGCTTCTGCAGAAAGAGGATTCATGGGGGGCACAGGTGTGGCGGGAACGCCTCAAGCCGGCCCTCTTGTCGTTCACGGAAGGCATGGGCACGTTGCTGCACTCCCCGCGCCGGGGGGCCATCCTGGTGTCTACGGTGGGGATGTGGGGCGGCTACCTGCTCATGGCTTATCTCCCGTTCCGGATGCTCCACCTTGCCACTCCGTACGGCATCGGGATTCTCGATGCGTGGGCGCTCATGGCCATCGGGGCCCTGGGCATTCTGGTGCCATCGCCGGGCGGCATCGGGTCCTACCACTACATCACCGAGCAAGCCCTGGTGCACCTCTACGGCGTCCCGGCGGCCGAGGCGCTCACCTACGCCGTGCTGACCCACGGGGCACAGCTCGTGTTCTACACCCTCTCCGGCGGCGTGGCCGTGCTGTATCAGGGGGCCGGCCTGCGCCCCCTCCTGGCTTTCTGGAACGACACGTCACCGTCCGCCCCGCAGAAGGCCTCGCCCGCCCCCGCCGACGTCACCGAGCCTGCGGACGACGCCCGACAGTCGGCCCGCCACCGCCCTCCCCCCAGGGGCGACTAGGGAGCACGCGCCCCTGCGCGTCTCACTACTTTTTGCACAATATTGCTGGCAGAGCGCCTCAGGACTTTCTTATTTGGGCATTACATTTTCACATCGTTTCCTCTCACTCACTTCCCCTCAGATTCCCATGCGAAAAGTAACCGTTATCGGGGCCGGCAACGTCGGCGCCACCGTGGCGGACGCCGTCGCCCAGAAAGACATGGCCGGCGAGGTCGTTATGGTCGACATCAAGGACGGCATGCCGCAGGGCAAGGGCCTCGACATGATGGAGTCGAGCCCGGTCCACGGCTTCGACACCACCGTGACCGGCACGAACGACTACGGCCCCACCGAAGACTCCGACGTCTGCATCATTACCGCCGGCCTGCCGCGCAGCCCCGGCATGAGCCGCGACGACCTGCTGGCCAAAAACACCGAAATTGTTGGCGGCGTCACCGAGCAGTTCGTCGAGGGCAGCCCGGACAGCACGATTATCGTGGTGGCCAACCCGCTCGACGTGATGACCTACGTCGCCTACGAGGCCAGCGGCTTCCCCTCCAACCGCGTGATGGGCATGGCCGGCGTCCTCGACACGGCGCGCTACCGCAGCTTCATCGCCGAAGAGCTGGACGTGTCCGTCCGCGACATTCAGGCGCTCCTCATGGGCGGCCACGGCGACACGATGGTGCCCCTCCCGCGCTACACCACCATCGGCGGCGTCCCGCTCCCACAGTGGCTCGACGACGACACGATTCACGACATTGTAGAGCGCACGAAGGGCGGCGGCGGCGAAATCGTCGACCTGATGGGCACCTCCGCCTGGTACGCCCCCGGCGCGGCGGCGGCCGAGATGACGGAGGCCATCCTCAAGGACAACAAGCGCATCCTGCCCGCGGCGGCCTACTGCGACGGCGAGTACGGCGTCGAAGACCTCTTCATCGGCGTGCCGGTGAAGCTCGGGGCCAATGGCGTCGAGGAGATCATCGAGGTGGCGCTGACGGACGAGGAGCAGGCCCAGTTCGAAACCTCTGCCGAGCACGTCCACGGCAACCTCGGCGACCTGCAGCGCCTGCGCGACGCCGGCGAGATCGGCTAACTTGTCTGAGGTATGGAGGCGTGGATGGGTGGAGGTATGGGCGCTCGTGCGTCCACACCTCCATGCCTCCCTCCTTCCACACTTACTTAGAAAAGACCTCGCGGAGCGGATCGGCCGGTTCGCGGTGACCCTCCGGGTGGTTGTCGTCGTGGCGGCGGGGTTCCAGATGCGCAGTCACGTGCACCTCGTCGTCGGGAAAGAGCGCGTCCACCCGGTCCTCAACGTCGTGAGAGCGGGCATGGGCGTCCTCGATGGTCATGTCGCCCGGAAACATGAGGTGGTACTCCACCCACACCTGGTCGCCGGAGCGGCGATGGCGCACCTGATGGAACTCCGCGACCACCCCTTCTTCTTTCGCCTCCGCCAGCTCATCGAGGAGGGCCTGCGTGGCGTCCGGGTCGGCCTCGTCCATCAGTCCGTAGGCGGAGCGGCGCAGCAGGCCGAGGGCCGTCCAGAGGATGTTGGCCGCGACCAAAAGGCCCACCGCCGGGTCGAGCCAGCGGATGCCGGTGAGCCACACGAGCCCCACGCCCACGATCACGCCCAGGCTCGTCCACATGTCCGTCATCACGTGCTGCCCGTTGGAGACAAGCACGAGGCTGTTGGTGCGGCGGCCCGTGCGGATCAGGTACCCTCCGAGCGCGAGGTTGATGAGCGTAAGGGCGCCAAGGAGATACAGCCCCAGGTTCAACTGCCGCAGGTCCGGCCCCGCCAGGAGGTCGCGCACCGCCATCCAGCCGATGGTGCCGGCTGCGAGCAAAATTAGGGTGCCCTCGACCGCCGACGCGAAGTACGCGATTTTGCCGTGCCCGTACGGGTGATCGGGGTCGGGCGGGGTCGCGGCGTACCAGAGGCTGAAGCCTGCAAAGCCAGTCGCGAAGAGGTGAATCACCGACTCGGCGGCGTCGGAGAAGATCGCCGTGCTGCCCGTCAGATACGCCGCTCCCAGTTTGCCTGCCAGCATTAAGAACGACACGCCCAGGCTGAGGGCCATCGCCCGCCGCTGGGCCGTTTCCGCGTCTGCACGACGCGTGTCGGTTTGGGAGTCTGAAGTGTCCATTGTACCCTGCGTACAGAAAGCTTCCGCCTCAGGTCCGCTCCTGGTCCTTTCGCGTCCAAATATGATCACAATTTGACGCCCTCTCTTCTCTGCCCCACGATGCCTTCCCTCGAACACATCGGCATTGCCGTCGACGATGTCGCGACGGTGATCGACGACGTCCGGACGCTGCTGGGCAGCGTGCCCTACAAGGCCGAAACCGTCCCCGAGCAGCAGGTGCGCACGCACTTTATCGATGCCGGCACCGCCAAACTCGAGCTTCTGGAGCCTCTGGCCGACGACTCTCCGGTGCAAAACTTCCTCGACCGCCGGGGAGAAGGCCTCCACCACCTCGCCTTCGAGGTGAACGACGCCGAGGCCGCCATGGCCCGCCTGCGCGACGCCGGCTTTACGCTGCTCAGCGACGCCCCCCAGACGGGAGCCGACGACAAGCGCATCTTCTTCGTCCACCCGAAAGAGACCCACGGCGTCCTGATTGAGTTCTGCGAGTCCGCGCCGCCGAACTGGACGCCCACGACGGTTTCGCACCGGAACGGCCAGCTGGCCGTCTACGAGCGCGGCGATTCTGACCGCCCCTCCCTCCTCGTCCTCCACGGCGCCGCGGGCAGCACCCTCCTCGAAAGTGCCCCGCTCATGCGCCGCCTCGAGCCGCATTTTCACCTCATTGGCGTGGACCTGAGCGGGCACGGTGGCTCGTCCCTCCCGCCCGACGATACGTTCACCATCGACCGCCTGGCCAACGACGCGCGGGCCGCCCTCGACGCCGTGGACGCCTCCACAGCCCACCTCTTCGGCTTTTCCATGGGCGCGTCCGTCGCGCTCCGCCTCGCCCACACCCACCCCGATCGCGTCCGTCGGCTGGCCCTGCTGGGCGCCAACGCCGCCTGGACCACCCCCCTGGCCCGCGCCATGCAGGCCCGCCTCGACCTCGACACCCTCCGCCGCCGCAACCCGGAGCGCACCGCCGCCCTCGAATCACAACACAACCACCCCGACCGCCTCTTCACCGCCCTTCGGGCCTTCGTGGACACCCTCCCCGACAAAACCGACGAGATGCACCGCACGCTCGCGGCCGTCGACCACCCAACCCTCGTCGCGGCGCTGGACGAAGA
>CAZFJR010000076.1:0-8080 GCA_964519235.1 uncultured Salinivenus sp.
CAGCGGTAGGAGGTCGCAGCGGCGCGCTGCGGGTCGCTTGCCCTTTTTCTTTTGCCCCTTCTTGGCGTGTCGCGCCTCAGCGGTCGAACCGGTTGGTTTCCGTTTCGTTTGGCAAATGGGAAGCAGGCCGGGCCGCTGGTTCCGGCGCCGCTTCCCTGCACCAATCTTTGACCCTTCCCGCCCCACCATGCTTCCGCCGTTGCTCTCGTCTTTTTCCCCGATCCTCCTCGTCGGCCAGTCTGGCAGCGGCGGGGGCGGCATCGTAGGCCTGCTGTTTCCGCTGGTCCTCATCATCGGGGTCTTCTACTTCTTCATCTACCGCCCTCAGCAAAAGCGAGAGGAGGAGCACCAAGAGATGGTGAGCAACCTGGAGCAGGGCGATAAGATCGTGACGGTGGGCGGCATCCATGGCACCATCCAGACGATTGACGACGACAGCGTCCTGGCGCAGGTCGACAGCAAAGGGACCCGGCTTCGGTTCGACAAGGACTCCATCGCAAGCCTCGCAAACGACGACGAGTAGGACCCTCAGAACAGCCTGTCGCTCCCCACCCCCGAGACGGCTCGCCCCTTCCCGCCATGAGCCCTTCCCCAGACGACTCGGCCACGGACGCCGCCTTCAACACCATCGAAGAAGCCCTCACGGCTCTTCGATCTGGCCGCCTTGTGATTGTGGTAGACGATGAGGACCGCGAAAACGAGGGGGACTTTATCGGGGCGGCCGAGGCGATGACCCCTGAACAGGTCAACTTTATGACGAAAGAAGGGCGCGGCCTTCTCTGTACCGCCATCACGCCCAACCGGGCCGAGGAACTCAACCTCGACCTGATGGTGGAGTCGAACTCCTCACTCTACAGCACTCCTTTTACGGTCTCCGTCGACTACCGGGAAGGAACGAGCACCGGCATCTCGGCGGCCGACCGCGCAAAGACCATTCGCGCCCTGGCCCACCCCGACGCTTCACCCTACGACTTTGCCCGGCCCGGGCACGTCTTTCCCCTTCGTGCCCGCAGCGGCGGCGTTTTGCGACGGGCCGGCCACACCGAGGCCTCCGTAGACCTGGCTCGCCTGGCTGGGTTCGAGCCTGCTGGTGCCCTCGTCGAGATCATGAACGAGGACGGCACCATGGCGCGCGTCCCGGAACTGCGGGAGCGGGCCCAGGCCCTGGACATGCCGCTCATCACAATTCAGGACCTGATCGCCTACCGGATGCAGAACGAGCGCCTCGTGGAGCGGGAGGCCGAGGTGCATCTCGACACCGCTTTCGGCCGCTTTCGGGTGGTGGCCTACCAGGAAACCCTCACCGGAGACGTGCACCTGGCCGTCCTCAAGGGCGAGTGGACGCCCCAAGAGCCCGTCCTCGTACGGGTGCACTCCCAGAACGCTCTGGGCGATGTGCTGGCGGCCCGCCGCGAACCCTACAGCGAGCAGCTGGCCGAGGCCCTGCTCCAGGTGGAGCACGAAGGCAAGGGCGCCATCCTCTACATGATGCAAAGCAACCACGGCCAGGGCCTGCTCTCGAAGCTCAAGGACCTCGAACACCAACAAACCAAGGGCGACCGCGCCCCGGACGACGTGTCTCTTGAAATGGACCACCGCGACTACGGGATCGGGTGCCAGATTCTCCGTGATCTCGGCATCCGTAGGCTTCGCCTGCTGACCAATAATCCCCGAAAACGCATCGGGCTGGCCGGGTACGGGCTCGAACTTGTGGAGCAAACCCCCATCGAACTCCCCGCGGACGCCAGCGAACGGCTGTCTCAAACCGCCGCTGATCGTCTCACACCGCTCCTCATGGAGCTACTTGGCCCCGACGCGTAACCTGATGCGCGCACCCCAACCGTCCTGTCCTCTCTGGACAACCTCGTCTGCAGGCCTCGCGGCCGTGACTGTCCGGACGCTCCCCCCAGAATTGCCCCGACGCTCTCACCTCCCACGTCTCTCCGCGTAGCATGTCGAGCACCCGGATCTTTCAGGTCATCTACGCCCTCATCGCCATCTTTGGCTCTTCTCTTACGGTGATCCGGCTGCAGGCTGGAGACTGGATCGCAGCCCTCTGGCCGGCCCTCATCGCTGCATTTTGCATCTACCGGCTCTTCACGGTCACGGAGCCGGAGTAGCCTCCCCAACGCCCCCTATTGCAACGCCCCCGATGCTGGGGCGAGCCTCTCAGCGGAGCGGCCGTCTGCCCTCCGTATATCCTCCATGTACCGCTTCCCAGATCCACGCCGTCAACACCGACGGTACATTTATCCACAAAATTGTGGATAACCCGTGGATAAGTGGGGGATAACATCTGGATAATCCGTGGATCAGTGTTGAACCGCGAGAGGCTGTGGACAACTGCCCCCGATATCCACAACCATCCCCGTCTTTTACACACTGTGGACGACTGTGTATAACTAATGCCCTGAAAATCCACTGTGCGCTGTGGATTGGTGTGGATACGTGGAAAATAGGCGCCGTGTGCGCACTGAGCGGCGTAGACCAGCTTCTACAGGCACGCCCACTGTGGAAAACTCTGTGTACGACTGGCCGATTTGTCCACACTGCCCCCCACTCAATGTGGGAAACCTAGTTATCCACATTTCCACACGACCAATAACAACAACCACATCTTTTAAAAATCCCCCAGTGCCGTATTCATACTAAGGCGTGTGGATAACTTGAACCGGAAGCGGTACGCCCACGGCGAGTTGATCTATAAACAGATCAATCCCGACCCATTCGGTATAAGAGGTTATATCAATCTCAGAGAATAGACATTCCTAGTGAAGAATAAAAGGCAAGAGCGTACTCCGAGAGTGGCTGCATGTTGAGCAGCTCCACACCCTACGGTGACAGGACCCGGGACTCGTAGAGAGAGCAGCACGTGGCGCTGCGGCCAAACCGAGAAGAACAAGCTCGCTATCTCCACAGGACCTGCCACACACTACTGCCATCCGTCCGCATCCAAACAGCTCCTTGAGACACAGTGCTGCGAACGGTTGCCCCATGCTCGCGCCACCGAGCCAGGACGTCCTGGCTTGGCATTCCGTACTGGGCCTTTCGGCCGACGCTTACCACGGCCCAGAGGCGGTTTTCTCCAGAGACTGCGTCCACGAACTCCGGTGTACTGCTGGTGACAGAGCCGTGGTGAGGGATCTTGGCCACATGGCTTGCAAGCTGTTCGCCGTACACTCGCACCAAGTGGTGCTCCGCCGTAGTTTCTATGTCACCTGGCAAGAGCACGCTGGTCTTTCCAAACCCCAGACGGAGTACCAGAGAGGCATTATTTCTGTCTGTTGGTTGCCATCCGCCCCCGTTTTGTGGAGGGGAAAGAACCTGTGCCTTGGACGCTGCCCCCAGCCGGAGGGTGTCCCCCCGTCCAACAACATGCTCAGGAACCTGCCGCTGAGAAAGAAGCTGCTTCACAGACGCATGGAGCTCCGTATCGGCCGACCACCCGTTGTGAACAACTCGTCCGATTGAGACCTCTCGAAGAAGCGTCGGCAGACCACCGAGATGGTCCTCGTCGGGGTGAGTAATAACCACTGCACTTAGCCGGCGGATGCCCCAGCGCTCCAGATACGGGAGAACGGAAAACGCCGCGGCCGAGCCCGTTGGGGACCAGGGTCCCGTGTCTACCAACACATGCCGTCCCGCCGGCGTCGCAATGAGCGTAGCCCCTCCCTGCCCCACGTCGAAGAACAGAAGATCAAAGGTCGGGGCAGACGTTCGTCCGATCGTCTTTCCCCAGACCGAGATTGTCGCCAGAAGAAGCCCCACAACCACCCAGCGCCACCGGGTTCGGGGCCGGGCCCACTGGGCCAGTGCCACCAGGAGTGCCATGAGCGCCCCCAGAACCCACAGGTCCGGGACGGCCATCCGCACCCCCGCCCACGAGAGCCAGTCTGCGCCGTAGCGGGAAGTGGCCAGGAGGCCGTGAACGAACAGATCCGCGGCGCTCCCAAACGCCGCCCCAGCCACTGGAATGCCACCTCCCATAAGGGCCATTAGGATGGCGGCAGAGAGAGCCAGCCCCGTGCATGGAATTCCCGTCATGTTGAGAAGGAGACCGGCCGCAGAGACCCACCCGAAATGGTATAGCAGTACGGGAGCCGTTCCCAAGATTGCCGCTGCCGAGACCGTGGCCGTAGAGACCAGCCACTCCGACGCGGCCGCATTTCGGTAGCGGAGCGGCACCATCTCCAACAGCCGGGGATTAAGCGTCACAATGCCCGCCACCGCCGCCATTGACAGCTGAAACCCGACGTCGAACAGAGCCGCCGGACGCACCGCCATCAGGATGAGCGCCGCCAGCCCGAGCGTATTCAGCGAATGCGTCGACCGCTGAAACAGGATCCCTCCGATGAGAAGTGTTGCCATAAGCACCGCTCGCACAACCGACGGCCGGCCGCCTGTCAGGAGCATGTAGAGACCGAGAACGACGACCGTGAGTGCAGCCCGTGTCACCTCCACCCCCCACCACCGCAGCCGAACACGCATCAGGAGCGGACGGAGCAGAACGTAAAACACCATGCCCACCAGAAAGACGTGAAGCCCCGAGACTGCAAGCAGGTGCAACAGACCCGTCTGGGCAAAACGCTCTCGCTGCGCATCGGTCACGCGGCTTCGATCTCCTAAGAGAAGGGCTTGGAGAACCGCCCGTCCGCCGTCGCTCGGAACGTACCGACGGATTTGCTGCCGAACGTGCCCTCGGACGGCCACAACTGCCGCTTGCACCACCCCCCGCTGGTGCCCTCTCACCCGCACATCGCCCGGCGTTCCCACGTACATCGTGCAGCAGACGCCGCGCCGGGCGAGATAACCCCGGTAGTCGAACCCACCAGGATTGCGTTTCCCCTCGGGCCGGCGGAGCACTCCCCGTAGTCGAACCCGATCGCCCTGGCGCACGGTGGGGAAAGGCCCTGCGTGGTCGCTCCAGGGCGACGGTTGGAGCGTAGCGCGCACGCGCCCCACCACGGCAGCCGTATCTGCGCGACCCAGCGCAGTGTCCACCGTCAACGTAAAGCGGGTGGCCTCCTCCGTGCGTGCAGGAGGGGTAGCCACCATGCCCTGAACCCCGAGCGAACGGCCGTCTGCATCGACCAAGCGGGCCAGGTTGCGAGGCGAAGGGGCCTGGTGGAACGTGTACCGCACCCCGCCCGCCCCAGCGGTCACCAGCACGACCGCGACCACGCGCCCCAGCGGCGCAAGCGTGACGAGCCGTCTGCGATCCCACCACTGCCCGCCCACAAACACCACCAGGCCGCCCCCCATTCCACAGAGCCACACGGACAGGGAGATATTGAGCAGAGACGCCCCCACGACGCCCCCCGCAAATGCACCGGCGAGCAGGAGAGACGGGTAGCCAGACCAGCGAATCGATGAGTCAGGCCGCACGAGTCTGATTATCGCGGTTGTTGTGATGAAGGGAGGACTGGGAAGACACGCCTCCCCCTCAATTTCTAACGTGCGCCCAAAGTCCCGTCCCCCGCCCACGCACAAATCCAAGATTATAGGAATCTATCTCCAGCCCCGAACCTGCCTCTCCTGTCGGAAATAAGAGCTGTCTCCACACACTCGTCGCGACCCCGCACGCCCTTCGCTCCCACTCTCCCGACCGGTTGCACGCATGAGTACCCGACGCGAAGCGCGCGAGCAGGTGATGAAGGCGCTTTACGCGCACGAGCAGGCCGACGGGTCCCCCGAGCAAATTGTCCATACCCTGCTCCGGCGCCCCCTGGAAGAAGCCCCACCGACTCAGGCATTTGCCGAGCGTCTTTTTCGGACCACGCTCGACACCGCGCCGGAGGCCGACCAAGTCATCGAGAAGCACGCCAAGAACTGGGACATTCACCGTATCGCCGCCATCGACCGGGCCCTGCTCCGCATGGCCACCACGGAGTTGCTCCGGTTCGAAGAGATCCCCCCGAAGGTGTCGGTGGATGAGGCCATCGAAATCGCCAAGAAATACAGCACTCCGCGAAGCGGCACCTTCATCAACGGTGTCATCGACGCCATCCTCCTCGATCTTCACGAGCAGGAGCGCCTCCAGAAATCCGGGCGCGGGCTCATCGGGATGGACAGCATTCGCGAACGAGCCAAGTCCTCCAGTTCGTCCTGAGTCGCAAGCCTCCGGTTGGGATTCTCACCGGACGCCTCTGATACTGACGTCGGTGCCGTTCCTCTTCTCCACGCTCCTCGCCGTTCCGACGGCCGCACACGATGGGCCTCATAGCCATTGGCGACATTCACGGATGCGCACAATCGCTCGACGCACTCCTCGCCCGGATTGCCCCATCGTCGAACGACCATCTGCTGTTTGTGGGCGACTACATCGACCGTGGCCCCGACTCCAGAGGCGTCATCGAGCGGCTCTTGGAGCTCCGAGAGGACGTCCCCTGCACCTTCCTGCGGGGCAACCACGAGGCTATGATGATCGAGTACCTCGACGAGGGCGCGTTCAGCCTTTGGCGCATGAACGGGGGCGTTTCGACGCTTCAGAGCTATCTCCGCGGCGACGGAAGTTCCGAAATCCACATCCCGGCCGCCCACGCCGAGTTCATCCGCGACACGAAGCTGTACCACGAAACCGACGAGTTTTTCTTCGTCCACGCTGGCCTCGAGCCCGACCGCACCATCGCAGAAACCCAGAACGACCCCGATGAGCAGGTGCTGCTGTGGGAACGGGGGCACCTGGAGGCCGATGAGGTAGCGTGGGAGAAACCGGTGGTGTGCGGCCACACCCCGCACTCCGAACCCATCAACCGCGAGAAGCTCATCCTCATCGATACCGGCTGCGTGTACCACATGAAGCCCGGGATGGGACGCCTCACGGCTGTTCGTCTCCCAGAGCGCGAATTTGTAGACGTGCCCTACGCCAATGGGTGAACGCTGATCGATTCCCACTGCCCGGAAGGAACAACCCCCTCTAGGGCACAATACAGGCGGCTTGCGCTCTTCTTATACGCTCCCAAGCCTCCCCTTCATGTCGTCGCTCCAGTGTGGCCTCGTTGGCCTCCCCAACGTGGGCAAATCTACGATTTTCAACGCGCTGAGCAACGCCGGCGCGGAATCCGAAAACTACCCCTTTTGCACCATCGAGCCCAACGTGGGCGTCGTGCCCGTTCCCGACGACCGCCTCCACCGCCTGGCGGAGCTGGCCGATGCCGATGAGGCCACGCCGGCCACCATCGAGTTCGTCGACATCGCGGGGCTCGTGGAGGGGGCCTCCGAGGGCGAAGGGCTCGGCAATCAGTTCCTGGGCAACATCCGCGAAGTGGACCTCATCGTGCACGTGGTGCGGTGCTTCGAAGACGACGAGGTGGCACACGTATCCGGCTCCGTGAACCCGGCGCGTGACATTGAGGTGATCAATACGGAGCTCCTCTTGAAGGACCTGGAGACGGTGCACGCACGCATCGAGGCGCACCAGAGCGCCGCGGAAAGCGGCGACCCGGACGCACAGCAGAAGCAGCAGATGTTCAAGGCGCTGCACGACCACCTGTCGGACGGGCACTGGGCCCGCACCTTCGAGCCGGCGACGAAGGGTCCTGACCGCTCGCTCATCGACGAGCTGTTTTTGCTGACGGACAAGCCGGTGTTGTACGCGGCCAACGTGGCCGAGGGCGACCTGCCGGACGGCAACGCGCACGTGGATCAGGTGCGCGCCATGGCCGACGTGGAGGGAGCAGAGACGGTGGTGATTTCGGCCGACGTAGAGGCGCAGATTGTAGCGTTTGACGACCCCGACGAGCGGCAGCTCTTCCTCGAAGACCTTGGGCTGGAGCGCCCGGGGCTGGAGCGCCTGATCCGGGCCGCGTACGACCAGTTGGGGCTCATTACCTTCTTCACGGCGGGGCCATCGGAGGCGCGGGCCTGGACCATCGAAAAGGGCACACGCGCCCCGCAGGCCGGCGGCACCATCCACTCGGACTTCGAAAACGGGTTTATCCGGGCCGAGACGGTCGACTTTGCCGACTACGAGCGTCTCGGCTCCGAGGCGGCAGCCCGCGAGGCTGGCGTGATGCGGTCCGAGGGAAAAGACTACGTTGTGGAGGACGGGAACGTCATTCTGTTTCGGTTCAACGTGTGA
>CAZFJR010000076.1:8180-14767 GCA_964519235.1 uncultured Salinivenus sp.
GTTGGGCTGCCCAACGTTGGCAAGTCGACCCTCTTCAATGCCTTAAGCCACGCTGGGGCTTCCGCCGAGAACTACCCCTTCTGCACCGTCGAGCCCAACGTGGGCGTCGTGCCTGTGCCTGACGAGCGCCTGGCGCGTGTGGCCGAGCTGGCCGGATCGCCCGAGACCACGCCCACCACCATCGAATTTGTGGACATTGCCGGGCTCGTGGAGGGGGCCGCCGAGGGCGAAGGGCTGGGCAACCAGTTTCTGGCCCACGTCCGCGAGGTGGACCTCATCGTCCACGTGGTGCGGTGCTTCGAAGACGACGAGGTGGCGCACGTGTCCGGCACCGTCGATCCGGCGCGGGACGTGGACACCATCCACACCGAACTGCTCTTGAAAGACCTGCAGACAGTGGAGCAGCGCATCGAGACCGTGGAAGCGGCCGCCAACAAGGGCGACCCCGACGCCGCCGCCGAGCGAGCGGTGCTTGAGCGCCTCCACGCGCACCTCAGCAAGGGGCGATGGGCACGCTCGTTCGACACCTCCGCGGGGGAGCGATCGCTTGTGGACGAGCTGTTTTTGCTCACCGAGAAGCCGGTTCTCTACGCGGCCAACGTGGCCGAGGGCGACCTGCCGGACGGCAACGCGCACGTGAATCAGCTCCGGGCCCTCACGGACACGGAAGAGAGTCCGGTCGTCGTCCTTTCTGCAGAACTGGAGGCGCAGCTCGCAGAGCTCGATCCGGAGACGCGGCAGCTTTTTTTGGAAGACGCAGGTCTGCAGCGCTCGGGCCTCGAGCGTCTTATTCACGCTGCCTACGACGTGCTCGACCTCATTACCTTCTTTACGGCCGACGAGAAGGGCGCCTACGCGTGGGCCATTGAGAAAGGCACGCAGGCCCCGCAGGCCGCCGGCAAGGTTCACAGCGACATGGAAGAGGGGTTTATTAAGGCCGAGACAATCCACTTTTCGGACTACGACGCGGCCGGCTCCGAGGCCGCGGCCCGCGAGGCGGGACTGCTCCGCACTGAAGGCAAGGACTACGTGGTGGAGGACGGAGACGTGATGGAGTTCCGGTTCAACGTGTCGTGAGGCGTGATGGGTGAAGACGTGATGGGGAAGGCGCAATGAGTAGCGCATCCGCGGGCCGTTTTGCGAGTCACGATTGCGAATCGCGCCTTCCCTCGCCTGCACCTCTCCCCGACACCTCGTATGTTGGCCCCACGCCTGTTCTCTGGAAGTCCCCTCCACAGTGCCATGCTCCGCGCTCGTCGCCCACTGTTTGCAGCGTTCCTCGCTACGGCCCTTCTGGGACTTGGCTGCGCTTCCGAACCGGAGCCTGAGGGCAGCACACCGGTGGCGCCCACCGACACCATTACGCCCACGACACGGGCCGACTCCGTAGCCTATCGTCTCCTACAGGCCCACGGGGCCGATGCATGGGCCTCGGCACCATACCTGCGGTTTGACTTCGGCATTGAAATGCCGGGCGGCCAGCAAACCATTGCCCGCCACCTCTGGAACCGGCAAACCGGCGAGTACCGCGTGGAGTGGTCGCGCGGGGCGGATTCCTCGTACGTGGCGCTCATCAACGTGCGGGAAGAGACGGACGGGCGGCTGGCCGGGACGGTCTACCTCAACGGCAAAGCACTAACGGGGGCGGCCGACAGCACGGCCCGAAAAACGGCCTACGCCCGCTTCGTCAACGACACGTACTGGCTCTTGTCGCCCCTAAAAGTGTTCGATCCCGGGGTAAATCGGTCGTACCGCCCCGACTCGTCGACCACCGAACACGACGTAATCCATCTGTCGTTTAACGCGGTAGGCCGCACGCCGGGCGACCAGTACTGGCTGTACGTATCGAAAGACACGGGACGGCTCGATCGATGGGCATACCACCTGGAAGGCATGCCTAAGGAGGCGCCGCCGCAACACTACCAGTGGACCGAATACCGCGACCTGACGGCGCCGGCGGGCACGGTCCGTCTCGCCGCGCGCAAGGAGGCCACGGGGGCCAACCGGGCGCTCCTCACCCATAATCTGGCCCTGCCCAGCACACCTCCGGACGGAGCCTTCTCGAACCCGGAACCGATGCTCGGCGGCGAAGAGTAGCCCCCAACCCGCTTCCCAAGCAAGCGCCGGGGCGCCCTGAGAATCCGTGGCGTCCCCGTCGGTTTTTTGTTCTGACGCCCGAAAGACGTCTCGCACCGTGGATTATCGGTTTCAAATTGCCCGGCGCTACCTGGCGAGCCGTCGAGAGGTCTCTCTCATCTCGATCATTACGGGCATCTCGATGACGGGCGTAACCCTGGGGGTCGCGGCCCTGATCGTGGTGCTTTCGGTGATGAACGGGTTCTACGATTTCGTGCGCGATCTCCTCGTGTCGCTCGACCCCCACGTGCGAGTGGTGGCGGCAGACGGGCAGGGCGTCGCAAATGCGGATTCGCTTCTCCGCCTGGCCCGCGAGACGAAGCACGTCACGGCGGCTGCGCCGTACGTGGAGGGCAAGGCCCTACTCCTGACCCGGACCGGCAGCGAGGCCAACCGTGTAGTGCGCGTGCGGGGCGTCGATCCCGCGATGATGGACGCAACCGTCCCTCCGATGGCTCGGGGCGCGTTCGATGTAGCACGGGGCTCCGACGGCACGCCCGGCATCGTGCTCCCGCGACGACTGGGGCGGCGCACCGGCGCGCTTCCCGCCGCCGCGGGGCAGGCGGCCCAGGCCGTGGGACTGCTCTCGGCCCCCGCCATCGAGCACACGCTGACGAACGTATTTGCGAGCCCGCCCCTTCGCCGCTTCGCCGTTCGGGGCCTCTACCAAATCCAAGGCGCCGCGACGGGCCAGCAGGTGTTTGTCTCCCTGTCTGAGGCGCAACGACTGTTCGGCACAGACGACCACGTAACCGGGATCGATCTCCGCCTCGACGACCTGGAGCAGGCCAGCGCCGTAAAGGCGGTCCTCCAGCAGCAGCTCGATGCGGACCGGTACGCCGTCCGGACGTGGTACGACCTCCAAAAATCGCTCTACGACGTGATGCGACTGGAGAAGTGGGGCGCGTCGGCCATTTTAGGGCTGATCGTCCTCGTGGCGGCGTTCAACATCATCGGGTCCCTCACGATGGTCGTCATCGAAAAGCGGGCCGACATCGGGGCGCTGCAGGCCATGGGCGTCTCCCGGGGCGATGTGCGCCGCATCTTTCTGTACGAAGGAGCGCTCATTGGGGCCGTGGGCACCGGGCTGGGCCTCGTGCTGGGCCTGTGCCTCGCCGCCCTCCAGAAGCACTACGCGCTCGTCCCCATGGCCCAGGCCGAGTCGTTCCTTATCGATGCGTACCCCGTGTCTATTCAGTGGCTCGATGTGACCCTCATCGCGCTCGTCGCGTTTGGGCTCTGTGTACTGGCCGCCCTCTACCCCGCCGCCCGCGCAGCCGACATTGAGCCGGCCCGTGCCGTCCACCTTGAAGGATAGGCGCACACGCCCCCGAGGCCGAACCGACGGCCGCTGCTGCGTGTACAGGCCCGTACGTCCGCCCTATGCTCCTCCCCGAAGCTGCGCACATCGGCGGAGCCGCGTACAGAGCCGCCCGCAACAGAGCCGCTCGTAGAAGTGCCCACCCCCGATGGAGGCGCCGCCTGTGTGGCGCACGCCGTGTCTCCTCCCCGTCGCTCTTCCCCGCCGCCCCCCGCGCCCCATGCTCAACGACGCGTTCAACCTCATCGGCCTGCCCGACCGCCCCGAAAAGCCCAGGGAGCACGGGCTTACGCATATGCTCGACAAAGGGCTCTCGGCCCGGGCGGTGGAAGATGTGCTCGACAAAGCTGCCCACATCATCGACCTCGCCAAGCTCGGATGGGGCACGGCCGCCGTCATGAACAACCTGGAAGAAAAGCTAGACGTCTACCGGGACGCAAACATCCCGTTTTTCTTCGGCGGCACCCTCTTCGAAGCGTACTTCTTGCGCGACCAAATGGACGACTACCGGCGCCTGCTCGATGCGCTGGACGTGCACCACGTCGAAATCTCCGCCGGTGCCGTCTCGATGGCCCACGAGGACAAGCTCGGCTACATCGAGCGCTTCGCCAAGGACTTTACCGTCGTGAGCGAGGTCGGCTCCAAAGACTCCAGCGACGTGATGGCGCCGTACCGATGGGTGGAGTTCATGCAGGCGGAGCTGGAGGCCGGAAGCTGGAAGGTGACCGCCGAGTCGCGGGAGGCGGGCACGGCCGGGCTCTTCCGTCCCAACGGCGAGGTACGCACCGGCCTTGTCGACGAACTCCTGTCCCGCGTGGAGCCGCGCAACATCATCTTCGAGGCCCCGAACAAACGGCAGCAGGCGTGGCTCATCAAGCACCAGGGAGCCAATGTAAACCTCGGCAACATCCACCCGGAAGAAATCCTTCCGCTGGAAACCCTGCGGCTGGGCCTGCGGGGCGACACGCTCTTTGAATTCCTCACGCCAGGCCTTACGCCGCATCTACCCGGCGGAACTCCGTCCGGGGACGGCCATTCCTGACCGCGGTCAGGACACGGGGAGGAGCTAGAAGAAAAGCGCGGCAAAATTGCGCCGTCTTCACGAACAAAGCCTCAGGTCTTTTCCTTCAAACCTGTCAGTTTACGGCACAGTTCGTTCATAACCGCTCGTTTCCGAGACAAAACGCCACGCCGCACAAACCAACGTTCCGAGGTTCAGTTATGGCCCGCAAAGACGACATTACAGGCGAAGGACCCGTCACGGGAAACAGCGTGTCGGACTCCAACCAGAAGACGAACCGTCGATTCAAGCGCAATCTCCACGAGAAGCGGTTTTACATTCCGTCTCAGGACCGCCACGTGAAGCTGAAGGTGTCCTCGAAGACCTTGAAGACGATCAACAAGAAGGGCATTCAGGCGGTGCTCAAGGAGGCCCGCAAGCAGGGCTACGACGTGTAGGCCCTGGGCGAAGCACTGCTGCCCGCTCCACACTGCGCTCCCTTTCACAACCGATCCTGCTTTCCGATGGCCACAGGTGACCGCGTCCAAATCGTGCTCGAGTGCACGGAGGAACCCGGAACGTCGCGCTACCACACGACCAAGAACCGGAAAAACACCTCCGACCGGCTCGAGATCATGAAGTACAATCCGGTCCTTCAAAAGCATACCCTTCACCGAGAGAAAAAATAAGTCATGGCAAACCAAAGCAACGGTTCGGCCTCGCAAAAAATGGCGAAGCTCGTGGTCGCCGAAGAAAAGGAAGATGGCAACTACGGCTTCCGCCAGAAGATTGTCCCCCTCGACGACGTCGAGGAAGAACTAGAGAAAGCGAAAAAGCTGACTTAGGCAGCTGACCCTGCCGTGTCTCCATCGCGCGGGGCGTGGCGCAGTCCGGTAGCGCACCTGCTTTGGGAGCAGGAGGTCGCCGGTTCAAATCCGGCCGCCCCGACTACGGTTTGGTTGGAGCATTGGAAGGTCGGAAGACGAACCGTGTAACCCCCGGTCCTCCTTCTGAGCTTCACCCTTTCCCTTTCAACCTTCGAACCCGCAACCAACGAGCCTGCGCCCGTAGCTCAGTTGGATAGAGCAGCGGACTTCTAATCCGCAGGTCGCAGGTTCGAATCCTGCCGGGCGTACTTTCCGAGCCCGTCCTTCCAGATCCGGGGAGAGGAACTCAGTGCCGCTGCTCCTCATTATAAATCGCGCGGATCTGTTACTTTGGTGACGTGGCCGAGTGGTTAGGCAGAGGCCTGCAAAGCCTCCTACGGCGGTTCGAATCCGCCCGTCACCTCCGCGAGCGCCCGCTGGGATTCGTCCCGGTGGGCGTCTTTATTTGGATGCCCTTGTTGTTTGGGTGCTCTTGTTGTTGAGCGGTGCGTTCATGCAGCCACGGTTCGCGTCCGAGGGCGCTGTGCCCGCAGCGTCAGCGTCGCGGCACACTCCAGAGCAGGCATCCCCACCGGAGGGGAAGCAGTGCAGGCGCGGGCCACTGGGAACCGGCGGGGACGGAGACATCTTCCCCTGCCCAGTGGAGTTCTACCATGGAAACCGCCCCGCACGGATCCGTTACGAAGAGCGGCGCATGATGCTTGTCGGAATCGGCGAGGCCCCGGTAGACCGGCAGTTCAATGTTCTGTGTGCGGCACCACATCGCCACGCGACCGGGGCACAGCGTGTCTGCGTGGCGCCGCAGGACGGCCGCGACCGCGCATTCCGGAGGCCAGTCCGAGGTTGTGCCGCAGCGCCGCGGTGGCAATCTCCGAAGAAGGTGCTCCCAGCGACAAACGGCCAGCAGGAGAATGGGAGCACGTCTGCGACGTTGAGGGAGAAGGAGGAACCACGGATAGAGGCGAGGCGGGGCTCATGGGCAAAGAGAGTCTGGCGGTCGTACAGGACGCGATGCTGGTCGGCCACGCGATGGGGATCGCTGAGGGGCGCCCCGTCCGCCTCAATCCAGGCGTGGGCCAGCGGTGACGAAGTGGCCGGTGAAGACGAGACCGCCGCCAGCCGCCGTGCTACGGCCAGGTACGCCTCGGGCTCCCAGCCATGCGGGCGCACGCGCCCTCCCAGCCCGTTCTCCCAGCCCGTTATTGTGGACCCTGGATCAGAGAACGACGGATTGGTGCGCGTA
>CAZFJR010000077.1:0-14738 GCA_964519235.1 uncultured Salinivenus sp.
GATCGGCCGCATGGAGCTGGACGCGACCTTTCAGGAGCGGGCCGCCATCAGCCGGGCGGTGGTCGAGGTGCTGAGCGAGGTGGAGCAGGCGTGGGGCATCAAGGTGCACCGCTACGAGATCAAAAACATCGAGCCGCCGCGCACGGTGCAGAAGGCGATGGAGCGCCAGATGACGGCCGAGCGAGAGCGCCGCGCCACGGTGGCCCGCTCGGAGGGGGAGCAAGAGTCCACGGTCAACGACGCGGAGGGCTCGAAGCAAGAGCTCATTAACCAGTCGGAAGGAGAGAAGCAGCGCCGCATCAACGAGGCGGAGGGCCGGGCCGAGGAGATTGAGGCGCTGGCGGAAGCAACGGCGGAGGCGATCGAGCGGGTGGCCCAGGCGGTGTCTGCACCCGGTGGGGAGGAGGCGGTGAAGCTGCGCCTGGCCGAGCAGTACCTCGACACGATTGCCAAGCTGGGCAAGGAGGAGAATAAGGTGCTCCTACCTGCCGACCTAACCCACTACGAGTCGGTGATCGACGGCATTGGGCTGGACGACTTCACGCTGCACGCCGACGGGGAGTCCCCGCGCCCGTCCGGCGATGGGGCGCCGGAAAGCACATCAGAAAACGAGTAGCCCCCGCGGCAAGCCACCGGGGCACGGCACGGTGCGCGCAAGAGGCGAGTGGAGGCGCTGCGGAGCGTGCAGGCCCCCAGAGGGACGCTGCAGGCATTCGAGTCGATTGGGCGGGCCGAGCGATACGGCCTCTGTACGACTGGCACGAGGACGGTGCACGGATCAGTCCGACGGCTTCCGAAACACCATAAAGTGCTGGCGGGGAAGCATTTCTCTGGTTTCCACCCACTCATATCCCGCCACTCGCATTTCCTTGCGGGTCTGCGCCTCCGTCATCTTGTGCAGCGTCTTGATCGGAATGCTGGGGTCCTCCCGCCGATATTCCACCAGCACCACACGTCCGCCGGGCGTGAGGTCCTCGTAAAGTGCCGTCATCATCTCGTAGGGGTGGGAGAACTCGTGGTACGCGTCCACCATGTAGGCGAGGTCGACCGAGTCGGTGGGGAGCTGCGGGTCGGTCACGGTGCCGCGGACGGGCGTCACATTCGTCACATCGCGCTCCGTGATCCGCTTCCGAATGATGTTCAGCATCTCCGGTTGGATGTCGACGGCCAGAACGTTTCCCTGGGGCACCCTAGGCGCCACGCGAAACGAGAGGTAGCCCGTGCCCGCCCCGATGTCGGCCACCGTGTCGGGGGCGTCCACCGGCAGGCTGTCCACCAGCAGGTCGGGGCGCTCCTTAGACTCGCGGGCGGGCCGTTCGAGCCAGTTGGCACCGCGGTGCCCCATCACCTTCGAGATCTCGCGCCCCAGGTACACCTTGCCAATGCCGTTGCGGCTCGGGGGCTGTCGGGTGTACAGGGTATCTGTCGTGTCGGAGGGCGCGGCCGACCGGTGTTCGGGGGGCGGACTCTCACCCAGGGCGCCAGCGACGAGAAAGCCAACGAGGCCGAGGGCAACGATCCCGGTGAGCAGACGCGTAGACATAGACGCGGCAGAGTGATGAGAAAAACGGATCGCCCGAACGGTGCGGGCCGGGGGCGGGTTTGCCCCGCGGCGGGCGCACGATCGAGCGTATCAGTCTTCTCACAATGTGGACGGAGAGCATACAGTGTAGAGGCCCTCCACCCGGCGGCGAAGAGAGGCCATTCACGCCGACAGGGAGACCTGCAGTCTACCCAATCAGCTTCTTTCGGTCCATACGGGCGAACCGGCGCTTCGACTCCCAGGCGCCGCGGTACGCCGTTCCGATGCGCTCGCGGAGCACGCCGCTCGTCGCTGAAAGGACAAACGACAGGGGCGCGAGTGCGGTGTGCGTGACAAGAAAGCCGACGAAATGCGGGCGAGACTGTGGGCGTCCGAAGACGTACGTTTCGACGGCCATGTACATTGTCCACAGCGAAGCAAGCGTAACGTAGAGTGTCATATATACTACCTCGTTTGTTGGGTAAGAAAATGAGAGATATGTGTCCGCCACTGCCTTCCGAAAAAGACGGAAGAAGAGGGCGGAATGAAGATCAAGTACCGGAAGGGCTCAAGTCTTCTCTCTTTCCCTCTAAAAAGCGTTCATTGCAACGAAGCGACGGGCTATTGGTTTTTCCCTCGCCGGATCTTTACGACCACGATCTTCGGATGAAGGGCGTAGATTTGTGTTGGCGTACCATGAAGAAGTGTAGTCAAATCGTGTCTTCTTTGTGCGGAAAGATTGCCATTCGGGACGCCGTTCTCCGCGGACCCATGCGTTTGCGAGAAGCGTGTGGGATTAGGGGGGCTGCGCAGGGAGCGAGGGCGTCTGGCAGGTGGTCTCGTGGCGGCCTGGAATACGGAAACCAGATGGATCTGCCGCCTGGATAGAACCCCACCCGTACGCACGCATTCCGTAAAGCCCTCCTTTTGGGACAAAAAGCGCAGTCGGCGGGGCGTCCCTCTGTCGCGTTCTCCTCACGATCCACGCGTTGTTATGTCGTCTCTACGGTCGAGTCGCCTCCTCCAAGTGCTGTTGGCTATCGTTGGGGTTGTGCTCACCGTGCTGCTCGTCACGCCAGAGCTCGTTGTGGAATATCTCTGGCTGGGAGAGCTCGGTTACTCTGGGGTCTTTTGGACGATTCGGGGCACGCAGATCCTGCTATTCGTCCTCGTATTCGTACTGGCGGGGCTCTACTTTGGGGGCAACTTTTACGCCTTGATTCGCAACATCCCGCCCCTTTGGGCCTCGCAGTGGGCGCAGGAAGGCGAAGCGCCCGAGGTCGGCGGCAAGCCGCTCACGCGCGGACGCCTTCGGCGCCTATCATACGTCGTCGCCGGGGTGCTCAGTCTTCTCTTTGCGGCCGGGTTCTCGGGCCGCTGGAATGAGCTTCTTCGCTTCTGGTACGCCGGCAGCTACGGGCAGAGCGATCCCGTCTACGGCGTGGACCTAGCCTACCACATGCTGGAGCTGCCCTTCCTGCAGGCCGTGCAGAGCGGGGTGGTGGGGCTGGCCTTCCTGGGGCTTCTGGCGCTAGTGACCGGCTACGTGATTGCCGGGCAGGTAGGCATTCAGAACGGCGGGTTTGAGGCCGATGCGGGCGCGCTCCGCCACCTCGGGGCCAACCTGATTCTCCTGCTGCTGGGGTGGGCGTGGGGCTTTTACCTCGACCTCTACGAACTGCTGCAGGAGGGCGGCGGGGCTGTGTACGGCGCCGGGTATACCGACGTGAATGTCATGATCCCGGCGCTCTGGACCATGGTGGGCGCCACGCTCGTGCTCGCGGCCCTCATCGCGCTCAACCTGTTTCAGCGCCGCCTGCGCCTGCTGGGCTTCGGGGCTGTGGGGTACGTCGTGCTGCTGGTCGGCGGGCTCGTGCTGGCGCCGTCGCTCGTGACACAGCTGACCGTGCTGCCCAACGAGCTGGAGCTGGAGCGCCCCTACCTGAAACACAACATCGACCTCACCCGCGAGGCGTACAACCTGGACAAGGCGCAGGTGCAGTCCTACCCGGCCCGGCCCAACCTCACGACACAGGACATCGAGAACAACAAGGAGACCATCGAGAACGTCCGGCTCTGGGACCCGCGGCTGCTCATCGACACCTACAAGCAGCTCCAGCAGATCCGTACGTACTACGAGTTTTACGATGTGGACGTGGACCGGTACACGATTGACGGCGAGTACCGGCAGGTGATGCTTTCGGCGCGCGAGCTTACGCAGCGGCTGCCGCAGGGCTCCAACAACTGGGTAAACCGCCACCTTCAGTACACGCACGGCTACGGGAGCGTGGCCAACCTTGTGGCGCGGCAGGGCACGGAGGGCTCCCCCGAGTTTCTGGTGAAGGACCTTCCACCTGTGTCTACGGACTCGGCCCTGGCCGTCGACAACCCGTCCATCTACTACGGCGAGAGCGTGCCGACCTACCGCCTCGTCGATACCAAGTCGCAGGAGTTGCACTACCCGAAGGGCGACGAAAACGTCTATACTACTTATGAGGGGGACGGCGGCGTGAACATTGGCAGCTTCTGGCGGCAGCTCCTGTTTGCGTACTACACGGGCGATTTCAACATCCTGCTTACGGACTACCTGACGGACGAGAGCCAGATTCAGATCTGGAACAGCCTGCGCGAGCGGGTGCGCCGCGTGGCGCCGTTTCTCCAGTTCGACGGCGATCCGTACTTCGTCCTGAGCGACAACCGCCAGTACTGGATTCAGGACGCCTACACCACTACCCAGTCGTTCCCTTACTCTGAGCCCATCCGCGACCAGCGGGGGTTCCAGGGGACGCGCTACATCCGCAACTCGGTGAAGATTGTTGTCGATGCCTACAGCGGCGACGTATCCCTCTACGTTACCGATGTGAAAGACCCCGTGATCGAGGCGTACAAAAACGCCTTCCCGGATCTCTTCCAGCCGCTCGATGCGATGCCGCAGGAGCTTCAGAAGCATGTCCGCTACCCGCAGGACCTGTTCGAGATTCAGATCGAGCGCTACCGGCGCTACCACATGACCGAGCCGCAAATCTTCTACAACAACGAGGACCTGTGGACGCGGCCGCGCGAGCAGTATGCGGGCCAGCAGCGCATCATGGAGCCGTACTACATCATGACCAAGCTCCCCGGGCAGGAGAAGCAGCAGTTTATGCTGATGTCGCCCATGACGCCCGAAAACCGCGACAACATGATTGCTTGGATTGCGGCCAAGTCGGACCCGCCCAACTACGGCGAGTTTGTGGTGTACAAGCTGCCGAAGGAGCGGCTGATTTACGGGCCCAACCAGGTGGAGTCGCGCATCGATCAGGACACCGAGATCTCCCGCCAGCTTTCCCTGTGGGACCAGCGGGGATCGAACGTGATTCGGGGCAACCTCATCGTCGTCCCGATTGAGGAATCCTTCCTGTACGTGGAGCCGATCTACCTGCTTGCGGAGCAGATTCAAATTCCGCAGATGCAGCGGGTGATTGTGGCGTACGGGGAGCGCGTGGCGATGGAGCAGACGCTGCGGCAGTCGCTCAACACGGTGATGGGCGAGCAGGTGATGCAGACACGCCAGGAGGCCTTGGCCGCCATGCAGCAGACGGCGCAGCGGGCGCAGGCCGCGGCCCCGCCCGGGCAGGTGGAAGACCTAAAGCGGGCCCAAGAACTCATCCAGGAGGCACGAACGGCCCTACAGGATGGGGACTTCGCAGGCTTCGGCAACCGGTTCGACGAGCTGGAGCAGATCCTTAACGACATGCCCCTTCCCACCGACACGACGCGGGCGCCCGGCCCGCCGCCCACAGGAGCGGTTCCGGAGACGAGTGGCACCACAGAGGCGAGCAGCGGACCGCAGGAATGAGGCGCGGCCGGCAGTTCGGAGTCCCCAAGACGACCAACCCAAGACGACTGCTCTGAGGCGGCCGAGGCGCCGGACCGGCCGCCTCACCGCTTCTGGATGAGAATCCAGTTGTTGCCGGCTTCATCGCGATACAGGTGCACGTCCACCAGCGTAGGACGCATTTTGTAGGTGAACGTGTACGTAAAGTGCTCGTCGAGAGCCCCCTCCTCCACCCCGTCGGTGAACCGGCCCAAGAACAGCGGATTGTTGCTGCACGGCGCCAGTTCGGTGAAAAAATTGGTCCCGAGGGCATCCTCGGGGTCCACGCCGCTCAGGTTGGATTCATAGCGGTTGTAGAACTGCACCACCCCGTCGTCATCGATCTTAATGATGCCGAACGGGGCGTCGTTGAGCGCCTCGGAGCTGGCGTGCCGCAACTCCTCGCCGACGTCTTCGTCGTCGAAGGCGAAGTCCGGTGCCGAAGAGTCCTGACCGGCGTTTTCCTCCGGGCTTGGCGTCCCTGAGGCATCGGGGCCGGGCTCATCTTCGCGCAGGTACGAGTACGGGTCCTGGGAAGTGGACATGGAGGGGCGGGGGAGGCCGGGAAACTGTGTGGGAGGCATGCGCTGCCGCCGGGCTCCGGAAAGATGTCCGACACCCCTGCACGGACGGCACGCGCGCCTCGCGACCGGGAAATTCTTGTATTAGTCGTGCGGGGCATCGATCCGTCCGTCCGAGAAAAACCCACAAAGGCAGCCCGTCGCCGTCGGCACAAACCGGCGGATGTAACCAAGTCGCTATGAACCTCCGAACAAAATGACGGGCAAGAATCCTCGGCTTGGTCCTTCGATATCACGGACCAGAGCATACTTGGCACAGCCACGAGCCCTCGCGTTTTGGTGCGGGTGCTCAACGAAGATCTCTCGTGGCACCAATGCAGCTAGCCGCCGCTGGACGTGACCCACACACCTACACAGGAAAAGCACGCATCCACAAAACAGATGCCCAACGGGGCCGCAGACGTCGAATCGGAACTGGAAACCCTTCGGAACCGCGTTGAAGCGGCCCTCGGCACATCGCTCGATGAGCAGTGGGACGAGGTGTTGGGGCAGTGGGAGGAGGCCTCCCCCGCTGACCGGGACGAGGTGCGCGCACAGGCAGGGGCCCTCCGCGACCGCCTTCTCGACAGCCTCCGGGCCATCGGGTCGTTGGAAGAACTCAGGCGAGGGCTTGCCATCGGCTACATCGAGATGAAGTGCCACTGGACCATGCTCAACACCCGTATTCAGCAACAAACGGCCCAGCACGGCCGCCCCAGCGAGCCCCTTATCTACCGGGCCACGTGTGTAAGCCTCATCGTTCAGGGCCTCGAACCTTTGCTCAACCGAGAGGACGTGGAGGGTGTCGCCGATCTTTTGGCCGATCCCCTTTCTGCATAGTCCTTTCCGAGAAAAGGCACACGCTGAAAATGACGGGAGGAGGTGCGTCGCCTCCGATTTTCTCACACCCGGCCTCATAGGGAGCTTGCGTTGAAACGTGCAAGGTCCCTTTTCTGCGTTCTGGGCGGGAGGCGCGTCTCCGAAGCTCAGTTCGTTTGCGGAATGCACGCGCCCAGACGTAACTGTCTTACGAGTGTGCCTGTACCGCGGATGTACCTGTCCTACGGGGCCGAGGCGCGAAGCACCCCAGTTACGCGAATCGAGCGGGAGGCTGGGCGGTCCCCGTACCGGCTGCGCATGTCCACGCGAAGTCGCGCACCGACTGCGTCTGCGTTCAGGGGCGTGACGGAGAGATGCCCCTTCGTGCCGACAAACTGGGTGTTCTCGGTTGAGAAAATGACGAGAGCGTCCGAAGGCCGAGAAGGATTGGGGGGAAGGCCGTCGGGATAGAGGCCGGTGGCGACCACGTCGTAGCGGCCCGGGGGCAGCCGGTTCGCGGGGTCGCCATGTGTTTCCGCCACGAGTTCGATGGACAGGCCAGGACCGTTGCGCGGGCCTAGTTCGAGGCCGATGCGGCCCTGCTCTCGAAACTGAAGGCGGGCCGTTCCTCGAAGCGTGTCTGTAACGCTGCCTTCCACGTATAGTCGGTACCGGCCCGGGGGCACGTCGGGCCCGGCGTCGGCGCCGCAGCCGGGCAACAGGCAGAGCCCGAGAAGCAGAGCCCAGTGGACGGCGCGGGGGAGGAGCATGAGGCGATGCGGGCGGGCCCGGAATCTAGCGCGGCTGGGTCTCTACCGTGCGGAGGTGTTCTTTTACCTGCTGGTCGACCTCCTCCACCTCCATCGGCACATCGTCGGCGATAGGGACCACGTCGAGAATGAGCCGGGCGCTCCGGTTGTACGTAAAGTAGTTGTAGGCCCAGTTCACGAACGCACTGAGGCGATTCCGGAAGCCGACCAGCTTGGCGATGTGAATCACGACCCACAGGAACCAGGCGAAGGCGCCCCGAAACGAGATGCCTCCGGCAAACTCGGCCACGGCCGCGTTGCGCCCGATCGTGGCCATCTGGCCCAGGTCCCAGTATTCGAACGACTCGCGTGTGCCGTCGCGGAGGTCGCGCTGGATTTGCTTCGCGGCGTGGCGCCCGCTCTGGATGGCCACCTGCGCCAGTTGCGGTTCGTAGCCGTCCTGCCCCGCAATGGCCGCCATGTCCCCCACGGCGTATACGGTGGGGTGGTCGGGCACGCTCAGATCAGGGTTTACGACCACGCGCCCGTCAGGGGCCTGCTCGGTCCCGACCATCCCGGCCACCGGACTTGCCTTCACCCCGGCTGCCCACACGAGCGTCTGTGTTGGGATGGTGCCGCCCCCCTGCAGGTGCACGCAATTGGCTTCGACTCGGTCCACGGCCGTGCTCGTACGCACGTCCACCCCGCGCCCCTCAAGCACCGCCTCTGTGTAGGTGCGCTGCGGCCGCTCGTACGGAGGAAGCAGGCCGTCTTCCATCTCCAGAAGAAGGCAGCGTGCCTGCTCGCGGGTGTCGAACTTGGCGAAGTCATCGTTCAACGTGTCGAAAAGCTCCACGAACGCCCCGGCCATTTCCACCCCGGTGGGGCCGCCGCCCACAACGACAAAGGTGAGGGCCCCTTGGCCGGCGGCGTTGCGCTGCCGGTCGTACCGCTCGAACTGCCGCAGCACGCGGTTGCGCAGGTTGACGGCGTCGGGCACGTTCTTGAGGGGGTAGGCGTGCTCCTCCACGCCGGGAATCCCGAAGTCGGTCGAGACGGCACCCGCCGCCAGGACGAGGTGGTCGTAGGAGAGCGACTGACCGCCGTGCAGGTGCACCTGCTGGCGGGCAGGGTCGATGTCGACCACGGTGCCGAGGCGAAAGTTCACCGTCTCGTTGCCCTGGAAGATGTTGCGCACGTTGTGGGCAATGTCGTCCGGCTCCAGCCCCGCCATGGCCACCTCGTACAGAAGCGGTTGGAACTTGTGGTAGTTGTTGCGGTCGACCAGCGTGACGCGCACCGGGGCGTCGCGAAGCTCCTTGGCGGCCTCGAGGCCCGCAAAGCCGGCCCCCACAATGACGACGTGGGGCCGTTCAGCGGCTGGAGAAGGGGTGTCGAAGGGCATGGCGGAGAAGAAATGTAACAAGAACCGTGTAAGTGCCGCTTAGAACCGTTTACAACTGTGCACCTGCCACACCGATCCCCGACGGTTCCCGTGCCGGTAGAAAACAGGAAAAGGTTTCGGCATCTTCGCATCTGCCTCCAGGCACCGGTGCACCGGAGAACAGCAGCAAAGGAAAGAGGATGAGAAAAAGGGAATAAATGCACCACGTGTGGACTCCATTGCCGTTGGACAGGCCTTTTCTGTTGGACAGGCCTTGCTGTTAGGCAGGCTTTGTTGTGCCGAAAGGGAGTGTCAGTCCTGCTGTGCACGGTGCCACTCCAGGGTGTCGCGGATGGCCGTTTCGTAGGGCGTGACAGTGCCCCCGAACGCCTGCTCAAACTTGCTTGTGTCCATTACAAACGAACTCTGGAACTGGTAAAGCACTTCCTTGATCTCGCGGGCCTGCGCGTCGAACAGGCCCGCGAGCGTGAGTGCCCAGGACCCGTAGGCACGCATCGAAGGGGACGTACCGAGCGCCGCGTACACCCTCTCGATAAAGCGGCGCCCCGTGATCGGCGGATTGCTCGGCAGATGCCACACCTCGCCGAGCGCCCGCGGATCGGTTCCAAGAGTGACCAGTCCCTCCGCAAAGTCGGGCAGGTACGTCATGGTATGGGGGGCGTCGAGCGATCCTAGCCACGCGGCGGTCTTTCCGTTCAGGGCTGCCTCAAACACCAGCTCACGCGTTGAAGAGTGGGCGTGCGGTCCGTAGAAGTCGGAGGCCCGGCCGATTGCCACCCGCGCTCGCCCCTGCTCGTGGGCGCTCCGCAGCATGGTCTCCAGCTCTGCGCGAAGGGCGCCTTTGGGCCCTTGCGGTGTGCGCGGCGTCTCCTCCGTCATGGGCCCGTCGGTCGGGCCGTACATGTAAAGGTTGTCGGTCATGATGAGAGGAGCGTCGGCGTGGGCCGCGGCCGCGATGCTGTGCTCGGTGAGAACCGGGAGCCGGTCCGCCCACTGCTCGTAGGGAACGTTCAGGCAGTTGTACACAACCGAGGCCCCTGTGCAGGCCTCCCGGGCCGCCTCCAGATCGGTGCAGTCGGCCGCAACGACCTCCACCCCATCGGGAAAGACGCCATCCCCGCTGCGGTGCACGGCGCGGACCGGGAACGAGCGGTTGAGCAGAGCAGTCACGACGGCCCGGCCTGCTCCCCCGGTGGCCCCGAGAACGACGTGTGGGCGCTGAGACGAAAGGGACACGGCACGGCGCGACGAGTGACACGCAGAGGGCGACGGTGCAGTCGGGGCGGCCAGCACGAGAGGCGTGCCGGCCGTCCGGGCACCACAAGAAGTGTAGAAGGAATGTTAAAATTGCGAGTACGGAACCGAGGTTCCCAGGCGTACTAAATTTGCTAAAATCGCGTGCCGGCCTCTCGCCCTCGGGGTGGACCTCGGGGGTGTTAGTCCCTACGTTTGAATACCACGAGCTCTTCTCTCATCGGCTCACCTGCCCTGTGTCCTCGGCCGCCCCCCCCATGACCCTCCGTTCTCCACGCATCTACACGGGCGTGCTGGCCCTTACCCTGCTCACGATTGGGGGTGGGGTCTGGGGCAGCGTTGCGCTCGGGCCGTGGGCGTTTGCCATTCTGTTTGTCGCCGTCACCGCTACCGGCATTCCTCACGGCGCCATCGACCATCTCGTAGCGGCGCGCTTGTGGGGGCTCGAGGCGACCTGGACCGACCAGGCGAAGTTTTACGGCGGCTACCTGGCCGCCATGGCCCTGTATGCAGGGGCCTGGATCGTGGCGCCGGGCTGGAGCCTGGCGCTGTTTCTGGGGATGACCATGTACCACTTCGGGCAGGCGGACCTGGCGTACTGGCGGCTTTCGCCGGGCCCAGCCCGCCTCCTCTACCTCTCCCGCGGGCTGTTTCTGATTGGGGCTCCCATCGCGGCGTTTCCCGGCATCGTCGACCCGATCTTCCAGGCCATCGGCGGAGTGCATCTGCTTGAGTGGCCGGGCATTGCCACCGCCCCCACGGCCCTGTTCGCGGGCCTTGTGGGGCAACACGTCGTGGCCCTCGGGATCGCCGCGCTGCGCGCCTCTCCGCGGGGTCCGCGGGCCCTGGGCCGGGAGGCACTCAATGTGGCCGTGCTCACGGCCCTGTTCGGACTCGTGCACCCGCTGGTGGCCTTCTCGGTATACTTTGGCGGATGGCACGCGCTGGGCCACATCCTGGAGCTGCTCCGCTTCTTCCGGCGCCGGGGCAACGACATGTCCCTTCGCGATTTCTACCGCGAGGCGGCTCTCTTTACCGTGATTCCGTTCGCAGGGCTGGCGGGACTGTACGCCGCCACGCAGTCGTTCGGCCTCGAAAACCAGATGGTTGCCCTCCTCTTTATCCTCATTGCCATCATGACCCTTCCCCACATGGTGGTGGTAGAACGCCTCTATCAGGACCGTGAGGCGGCCCGCGCCGCCTGAGCGGCCCTGGATCAGAAGAAGCCTGGGGCCAACAGCACGAAAGAGGGGAAATAACGAAAGGGCGTGGTCAAACGACCACGCCCTCCGTTCGGGACAGAGCACATATGTGAGAAGGGAAGGAAAGAAGCCTACATGTCGCCCTCAGCGGATTCCTCTGGGGGCAGCAGAACGGTGTCGATGACGTGGATGACGCCGTTCGAGGCTTCAATGTCGGCCTGCGCAACGGTGGCAACGTTCTGGCCCATTACCCTCACGGTGCCATCGTCCACCTGAAACCGCACAGAGCGCCCTTCGAGCGTGGGGGCAGCGTCCATGCCGGTTACGTCCGACGCCATGGCCTTTCCGCTCACGACGTGATACTGCAAGATGGCCTGCAGCTGTGCCTTGTTCTCTTCCTTGAGCAGAGACTCGAGCTGGCCGTCCGGCAGGGCCGCAAAAGCCTCGTCCGTGGGCGCAAATACCGTAAACGGGCCATCGCCCTTCAGGGCTTCGACGAGGTCGGCTGCCTTCAGGGCCTGCACGAGCGTGCTGAAGTCCTCGGCCTCGACGGCGGTGTCGACAATGTCGGGCTGATCGGCACCCATGTCGTCTTCCTGAGCCACGACAGGGCCTGCGGCCAGGAGCAGAATGGCAGTTGCAGTGAGAGCAGCGCGAAAAACAGTTCGGTACATGATGCTGGGTGGAAGGATGAGAAAAAGAACTGAACACGTACATAACTCCACGCCCCCATCCGTTATTTTATTGGAGGCCCGGAAGGACGCTATCGTTACAGGCAAGGCTGCGCCCTCACAGGTTTGTTGCATCCAGGGAGCTGCCCGGACGAGGTGTGCGCGGGCGCCCCCTCCGCCATTTCACTGGATGTCTGTTAGAAACGGTGCCAAGCGGCGAACACTGGTCCCGGCGCCGCGTTGCAGAAAACTGATTGGTGCTTCTCGCAACCCCTTTTGCAACAGACCAAGACAGCGTCGTGGCACAAGCGAATGAAGGAGATGAAGTCCAGGTCCACTACACGGGCAAACTAGAGGACGGGACGGTGTTTGATTCCTCGGAAGACGGGGAGCCTCTTAGCTTCAAAATCGGTGAAAACCGGGTCATCCCGGGCTTCGAACAGGCCGTGACGGGCATGGAGCCGGGCGACACCAAAACGGCGGAAGTGGAGCCGGAGCAGGCTTATGGCGAGCACCGCGAGGACATGGTCATGGAGATGGATCGTGATCAGATTCCGGGCGAGGTAGACCCGGAGGTTGGCCAGCAGCTCCAGCTGCGGCTCGAAAACGGACAGACCGTCCCCGTGCTCATTACCGCCCTGGGCGAAGATACCGTTACCATCGACGCCAATCACCCACTGGCGGGGCGCACGCTCATTTTCGACATTGAGGTGGTCGATGTGGCCGAAGGAAGCGGTTCGCCGGGCGAGCCGGGCGGAGAGGGTGGAAACATTGTCACCCCGTAACATCGGGCGTCGCGCTCCAGGATCCGAAATCGTTTCGTCTGGGTAGCATCTTCGCCCCTGCATGGGTTTCTGTGCAGGGGCGTTGCTATATGAAGTGGTTTTGGACCGGGAACCGCCGCGCGCGCTTCGTTGCACAGCGCGACGTCGCCGTCTACATTGGCGTATGCTGTCAGTTGGCACATGCTTTCGGAAGTGCCGCGCGCTAGTATCCCGGCCATGTGTCTCTGGCCTTCGTGAATCAGTTGCTCCATCATGTCCGCCTCCCAGTCCTCCGCCTCCGTGGATCGTAGCCAGCGCCAGTACAACTTCTCGGCCGGCCCCGCCACACTTCCCGAGGAGGTGCTCCTCGAAGTGAAAGACGAACTGCCGGTGTACGACCACGTCGGCGCGTCGGTGCTGGAGATCAGTCACCGCTCTCCCACGTACGACGCCATCGAAGAATCGGCCCGCGAACACCTGCGCGCCCTGCTCGGCCTCGGCGACGACTGGCACATCCTCTTCCTGCAGGGCGGGGCCCGGATGCAGTTTCACCAGGTGCCGCTCAACTTCTTGCCCGAAGACGGCTCGGCCGACTACGTGGTGACGGGCCGCTGGGGGCGCATGGCGCTGGAGGAGGCCCAGATGATCGGGACGGCCCGGGCCGCGGCTTCCAGCGAGGACGACGACTACCGCCGCATCCCCGCAGTCGATACGTGGGATCTCGATCCGGACGCGGCTTACGTCCACACCACCACCAACGAGACGGTGAACGGCAACCAGCTGCGCAGCGACCCGGTGCTCGACGTGCCGGTGGTCACCGACGCGTCCAGCGAAATGCTGAGCCGCCCGATGGACCTGGATGGCTACGGCCTCATCTACGCCGGCGCCCAGAAAAACATCGGCCCCGCAGGCGTCACCCTCGTGCTCGTCCACGACGCGTTCCTGCAGCGGCGCACGCAGCCCCTGCCCACCATGCTCGACTATGGCACCCACGCCGAGCGGCGCTACAACACCCCGCCGGTGTTTGCCATCTACATGGTCGAAAAGGTGTGCCGCTGGCTCCGCACCCGGGGCGGGCTCGATGCCATCCACGCCGTCAACAAGCGCAAGGCGCGCACGCTCTACAACAAGATTGACGAGACGGACTTCTACCGCGGGACGGTGGCGTCGGAGGACCGGTCGCTGATGAACGTGACGTTCCGCCTGCACGACCCCGATCTGGAACCGGTGTTCTTGAAGAAGGCCGAGGCACACGGGCTGATGGGCCTGAAGGGGCACCGCTCGGTGGGGGGCGTGCGGGCGTCTCTCTACAACGCCATGCCGGAAGAGGGCGTGGAGGCACTCGTGGCCTTCATGGACGCGTTTGAGCGCGCCCACGGCTGAGCGTAGGACGGAAGGCTCCGGGGGACACGACGAGGCTCCCCCCGCTTCTGATTGTACTCTGGAATTGACGATGATGGCGCAATGGCTCTATCGATTGGCGTGCCGTGTGAGACCGACCCCGACGAGACCCGCGTGGCCCTGGTGCCCGACGTGGCCGACCGTCTGCTGGCGACGGTGGAGGGGCTGGAGATTCGCGTTGAAGAGGGCGCCGGCCGCGGGGCCTACCACGCCGATGCCGACTACGAAGCGGCCGGGTGCACCGTTGTGGACCGGGCGACGGCCCTCGAGGCCGACCTGGTGACCACCGTGGCGCCGCTCCCCCTCGACGACATCGCGACGCTTGGGGAGGGGCAAGGGGTGATCGGGTTTTTGCGTCCGCTGGAGCAGCCGGAGACGGCCCGGGCCCTCGCGGAGCGGGGCGTAACGGCCCTGGCGATGGAACTGGTGCCGCGCATCTCGCGGGCGCAGAAGCTGGACGCCCTCTCCGCAATGAGCTCGATTGGGGGCTACCGGGCCGCCCTGCGCGCCGCCGAGCGCCTGCCCAAGTTTTTTC
>CAZFJR010000078.1:0-14699 GCA_964519235.1 uncultured Salinivenus sp.
TGCAGGGGGGAGCCTGCAAAAAACGATCGAAGGAAGCGCTTTCCGGACGTGTCGAATGCTGAGAAAGTCGGGCCGCTGTCGTAGTCTAAAATTGTGTCCGTCCGGCGGGTCCCTCGGGCCCGATGGGCGGCGGTCCGTACTGCTTTTCTTCACAGCCGCATCCTGCAGCCATGATTAAGAAAGTCAACAAGCGCGACAGCGACCAGGTAAAGGTTACCTTCGTACTGCCTGAGGACCACCCGTACGACGGCGAGGTGTCGGTGGTCGGGGAGTTCAACGACTGGACGCCCGGCGAGCATCGTTTCGTGCGGCGCAGCAATCACACTTACAGCACCAACGTGCTGCTTCCCGAGGGCGGCCACTACGCCTTCCGCTACTACAGCGAGGCGGACGGGTGGATCACCGAAGAGGACGCCGACGACTTTGTGCTCAACGAGTTCGGCACGGAGAACTGCGTCGTCGCCACGTAAGGCCGGAGGAGTAGGGCCGGGCGGGGGCACTCCCGCCCTGTCTCTCATTCTGAAAGCGCGCCCGAAAGGGCCTCGGCAACATCCGCGGCGTCTACCGAGGGGTTGAAACTCTCCTCGCGCGTGTCCTGAAGGAGTACGCAGGTGCCGCGGGGCGACACGACGAGGCGTTTTGGGACATCGGCATCGGTCGGCAGGACGGCCTGGACCGACTCGCCCTCCGCGGCGGCCTTCTCGCGCATCTCGGCAATCTGAGCGGCCGTAGGCGAGGCGTCGAGCATGGGAAGATCTTGAAGGTCGGGCATGATGTAGGGAGGAGTAAGTGCGACAAATAGCATAAGAAAAACGAGGCGAACGCCGTTCAGATCCGTCCCCGACATTCGGTACAATCCGTCCCGATTCCCTGATGCAAAGCGCCTCCTTAACAAAAATACAACACAAAAGCGCCCCATCCTCGGCAAGAGGACGGGGCGCGGAGACTGAGAGGCGCGGAGACCTGGAGGGGCGGAGCGGGCCTAGCTGTTGTCGCTGGGCTTGCGGAGGCTGGTGACGAACACGAAGCCGTCGGGGTTGCGCACGGCCAGGCGGAAGGCCTCGCCGGACGAGATCCGGTTGTACACCTCTACGAAGGCGTCCATGTCCGGAATCTCTTGCCCCGCCATCTCGAAGATGATTTGCCGGGGCTGAAGGCCGGAGTCGCGAATCATCGGATTGGAGCGGTCGATGCCTGTAATAAGCACGCCCCGCTCCTGGTCGAGGCCAAGTCGCCGCGCCACCTCGGGGGTAACGTCCTGCAGTTGCAGGCCCAGCTCTTCCTGCATCGCGTCCCTGGAGCGGTCTCTGTCGCCGTTACCACCAGAGGCGGCCGCCATGTCGGTTCGCGAGCCCAGCGTTACCGTTAGCGTCTGCGACTCGCCGTCGCGGTTGATGCGGAGCTCCACCTCATCGCCCGGACGCATGCTGGCGATCTGGTTCCCGAGCTGCAAGTAGTTGTCGAGGGACTGTCCGTTGATGGCAGTGATGATGTCGCCGGCCTGGAGCCCGGCCTCCTCGGCGGGCGTATCGCCCTCCACCTGCGAGACCACCGCCGACCCCTGCGGGAGGTCTTCGTTCTGGACCAGCGACTGGGGCGCCTCGCCGTAGCGAATGCCGAGGTAGGCCCGCCGCACGTCGCCTTCCTCGATGATCTGCGTCGCCACCCGCTCGACCGTGTTGGCGGGGATGGCGAACCCGATGCCCTGGTACCCGCCGGTGCGCGATGCAATGGCCGTATTGATGCCCACGAGCCGCCCGCGCAGGTTAATGAGGGGACCGCCCGAATTGCCGGGATTGATGGCCGCGTCGGTCTGAATGAAGTTGTTGACTCCGCTGCTCTGCGCCGGGTTTGGGCCGCGCTGCGGCATGGAGCGGAGGCGCCCGAGGGCGCTGATGATGCCGGCGGTGACGCTGTTGTTCAGGCGCGGGTCCAGCGGAGAGCCGAACGCCATCACCCACTGGCCCACGTCCAGCTGGTCCGAGTTTCCAAAGCTAACGGCCTTCAGGTCCGAGGCGTCAATCTTGAGCACAGCAAGGTCGCTGTACGGGTCGGTGCCCACAACCTCGGCCTCGTACTGGGTTCCGTCCAGCGTCCGCACGCTGAGCTGCTCGGCGTCCTCAATGACGTGATTGTTCGTGACGATGTGGCCGTCGGAGCGCACGATGACGCCCGAGCCTAGGCCCTGCCGCACCTCGGGCTGGGAGGGGCCCTGCGGGCCGCCGAAGAAGCGCTCGAATGGGGTTCCCTCGAACGGGTTCATGCGCCGCTGCTCCACCACCTGGGCCGCCCGGATCTGTACCACGGCCGGATTGACGGACGCGGCCACTTGGGAAAAGGCCGTTTCGAAGTCGCCGGGCATGGCGCTGGCGGACTGCTCGATCGCCGTGGAGCCGTCGAGGTTGGCGGCTTTGCTGGGGGTGCCCACTGCGTCGCCGGCACCGAACAGGTTGGCCCCGGCCGTGGCGAACAGAATGCCGGCCAGGAAGGCACCGCCAATGACGACGGCGAGAGAAACTTTGCCTTGTGTGCTCATGGAGGAGGCGAGGAATCGTGCAAGAAAGTGCGCGAAAGGCGGGCACAGCCCGGCCCGCAGAGAAAGCGGTCTGCCCACTGGTACTAACGAACGGCCCCCGTCGGTTCGTACCAGCCCAAACGATGGGGGCGCCCCTACGAAGGCCTCTGAGCGAAGATGCAGCGGGCCTTGTAAAAGCGAGGCGGGAACGTAACAGGCCCGGTACGATTACGCATCACCCGGTACTCCCGGCTCCGTCATGCGGCGCACATCCAGGTACTCGTCCAGCTCCGCGTCGCTCAGCAGGTCCATCGATTTTACGACTTCGCGTACGCTCTGGCGTTCGGCCGCGGCGGTCTTGGCCACCGTGCTGGCCTGGTCGTACCCAATGGCGGTGTTGAGCGCTGTGGCGATGGAAGGGTTCAGCTCCAGCAGCTCGCGGCACCGCTCACGGTCGGCCTCAATGCCCTCTACGCACTTGGTGCGGAACGCGTTGACGCTGTTGGCCAGCAGGTCGATGCTCTGAAGCATGGCGTGCGCCATGACCGGCATCATCACGTTCAGCTCAAAGTTTCCGTGCGTGTTGGCCATCGTGATGGTCTGGTGGTTGCCGGTGACCTGCGCGGCCACCATCATCACCTGCTCGCTCTGCACCGGGTTCACCTTGCCTGGCATGATAGAGGAGCCGGGCTGGATCACGGGCAGCTTGATTTCGCCGAGGCCGCTGGTGGGGCCACTGGAGAGGTGCCGCAGGTCGTTGGCAATTTTGAGGAGGGCCGTGGCCAGCGTGTTGAGGGCGCCGTGGGCGTCGAGGTACAGCTCCTTGCCCGCCTGCTGGGCAAAATGGTTGTTCGTCTCGTAAAACGAAAGGCCGGTGGCATCGGTGAGGTGCTGGAGGGCCGTCTCGGGAAAGCCGTCGGGGCAGTTGAGGCCGGTGCCGGTGGCGGTGCCGCCGAGCGTGACCTCGGAGAGGCGCTGAGAGGCGCGTTCGAGGCGCTGGGTCGCGTGCTGGATCTGGGCTGCGTAGCCGCCAAACTCCTGCCCGAGCCGCACGGGTGTGGCGTCCATGAGGTGCGTGCGGCCACTCTTGAGGACGTTGTCGAATGCTTCGGCCTTGGCGGCCAAGGCACCGTGCAGGGCCTCCAGGGCGGGCAGCAGGTCCCGCTCCAATCCCATCCGCGCGGCGACGTGCATGGTGGTTGGAATCGTGTCGTTCGACGACTGCGACATGTTGACGTCGTCGTTGGGGTGTACGGCCTTGCTCCCGCGCGCCTCCCCCATCACTTCAGAGGCGCGGTTGGCAATCACCTCGTTGGCGTTCATGTTGGTGGAGGTGCCGCTTCCGGTCTGAAAAATGTCGACCACAAACTCGTCGTCGTGGGTGCCGTCGATGACCTCCCGGGCCGCCTCGGCGATGGCGTCGGCCGTCTCGGCGTCAAGCCGCCCGAGGTCGTGGTTGGCGTGGGCGGCCGCCTGCTTTACGTGGCCGAGCGCGGCGATAAAGCGACGCGAAAACCGCAGGTCGCTGACGGGAAAGTTGTCCTTGGCCCGCTGTGTCTGTGCGCCGTAGAGGGCCTCGGCCGGCACGCGCACGTCGCCGAGGGAGTCGCGTTCGGTGCGGTAGTCGGAGCTCATGGAGAGAGGGAATGGTCGTGAGCAAGAGGCGAGAGGGGACAGTTTAACCTCGGGCCTGCGAGGTTGAGGTTCAACGAATTGCTCGTTTCATGCGGGGGCAAGGGGGTGCCGGGCGGGTTCACAGAGTGCGGGTTCATGGAGTAGGAATCATGAGGTGGGCCCAGGGCTGGCCGGGGGCCATGAGCACGGGCCGTCCTGCGGACGGGTGGGCAGGCCGGCGCCCTCGCGCAGAGTGGTGACCGTGCCGTCGTTCGGGCACCCGCGCACGACGGCGGTGCTGCGCAGGGAAGACGGAGCGGCCTTCACCGCGGCGCGAATCTGGGTGTCGGCGTCGAGGGGCGACTGGGCGTAAGCCCCAGGGAGGAAAAGAAGGGCCACGAGGACGTAGAGAAACGACGAGCGCATACGGAGAACGTGGATGGTAGGTATGACACGAGCAGTAGATCGGGCCCAAATTGTGGATTGGGCCGTGTCAACGGGGCGCTGTCGGGTCGCAGTTCCGGGCACACGGCTCCTCCCGAGCGAGATTGTTGGGCTGTCCTGGGAGCCCGCATTCATTGACGCCACACGGGCTCTTCGCTGGCAGCCAGAACGATGCCCCCCGTACGATGCGGGAGAAGGGCTTCGTGGAGAACTCACAGGATTTGTGGGGCACGAAGGCCCGGCCCCGCAGAACCTTGTTTCCACGCCGTCATATTAGACCAGCGAAGATACACATTCGGGACGTGGCGCAGTTCGGTAGCGCACATGTATGGGGTACATGAGGTCGCGGGTTCAAATCCCGCCGTCCCGACCCCCCTTGGCTGTTCCCCTGCCCTCTGAGCGGGAACGGCCTTTTTGTTTGCGGGTTTGCGGCACCATCCCCACCCCACCGGAATGGAGATTGCGTGTTAGACGCTAGGGCTTCTTTACGAGCGTTCCCATTCCCATGTCCGACAACGCGGCTACGAGTGCCCCGCAGCGATTTGCCCGCGATCTCCGCCGGATCCGCGAGGACCGAGGCATTTCTCTGGCGGCCATCCACGGCGCCACGCAGGTGCCTGTTTCCGACCTGGAGGCATTCGAAAGTGGTGCGCTTTTCCAGCGCTCTACGATGAGCCCGGTGTACCTCCGGGCCTTTGTGCAGTCGTACGCACGGGCCGTGGACCTTCCGACAGATGTCGTGGAAGGGCACCTGGCATCTGCGCGGAAAGATGACTACCAGAACCAACTGGCCGTCCGGTTTCTCGACGTGTCCCCCACGCCGCCTCAGACCGACCCTGAAAACGCGGGCCCTTCTGAGCCTGAGGCGGGGAAGACGACGGACGAAGAGGGTATTCACGACTCTGGCGCACGGAGCTCGGAGGCTGACTCGGAGTCGCGGGGAGCGGCTGCGGCGGGGAAGAACTCGCCTGCCCGCTCCAAACCGTTCTCCGAGGCTACGACGGAGGCATCCGGCACGAACGCCGAGGGAGATGCCAAGAAGCCTGGACAGTCTGAGCGAGGCGCGACGCCAACGTTGTCAGGAAACGGGTCCGTTGTCTCAGTCCGTCCCCGCACCGTCGCTGTGGCGGCGCTGGTGCTTCTGGCCATTGCGGGGGGGACGGGGCTTCTCGTCTTCTTTGCGGGGGGGAATGCAGAGGCGCCTTCCCGGGGCCCCGATCCCACCGTGGAAGGCGATGCTTTCCCCGCGGAAACGACCCGCGCCGCGTCCCCGGTCGACACTGCACAGTCGGCGCGCCTGCCCTCGTCGGACGTGGTGCTGGGGGACACCGTGCACGTTACCGTGGTGGCCACGGCCGACGTGCGCGAGCTGCGGGTCCAACAGGACGATAAGCTCCGCCGGCCCTACTGGATCGAGGAGGGAGAGGCGATGGTGTTTCCTTTCACCCGTCGCATTACGGTGGAGAACCAGATGGGGCGCTTTCGGCTCTTGTTGGAGCGATACCCGTACCCCATCACGCGCCGGGACACGGAGGGACGAATTGTCATCGACCGCACCGCGGCGCAGCGCTTCGCCGACACCCTCCGGGCCACGGCCGCTTCCGTGCCGGCCGTGCCCGACACCACATACGGAAACGCCCCTGACACGACTCCCGATCCCGCGTCCTCTGCCCCCACAGCCCCGAGTGGCAGTGCGCCCCGCCGCCGGTAGGGCGGCGGGGACTTCGGAGACTTTTACACGTCGCCGGAGGCTTCTACACGTACGCCATGCCCGTGCCTGTACATCCCGTGCCTGTGCATGATGTCCGTGCCCGTGCACGGCGCCCATGCCCGGAGCAATGTCGCGTCGGTCGTCACTTCCCTCGTGCCCGGTCCGGCTCTCCCCGAAGAACCGCCTGCTCTATCAGGGCCTGTGAGCGAGAGCGAGGCAGGGGGGGCACCGGCAGGATCCTCTTCGCCCCGGCGTGCATTCAGGACCCACCATTGTCGTGCTGCCGTTGGCCGCGCCTCTACGGCTGGCTGTAGCCCTCACTGTTTGTGCGGTCGATCATGGGACTCCTTGAAACTCTCGGTCTGAAACGTCGGACGCCCCCGCCCGTGGGTGACGATCTCGAGCGAGGCGACCGCGCCGACGAGGAAAGCGCGTGGCAGCGGTGGCTCCTGCGTGGAGGGCTGTTTCTGGGGCTCGTGGTCCTTACAGTGGCCGCCTTTCCCCGGGGAGACTTCTACGAATATACCGTTGAGGTGGGCGATACGTGGCGGCAGTCTACCCTCACGGCCCCCTTCAATTTCCCGGTTTACCTAAACGCGGAGCGGGTGCAGGCGCGGCGCGACACCGTCCGGAAAAACACCCCGCCGTATTTCCGCGACGTCCTCCGGGCGCCGCAGCGGCTTACCGAAAACCGGGACACGCTGCGCCGACAACTCAGCCGCATTCTCGATACCTACGCCAGCTACCGCTACCACCGCGATCAGGGCGAGCTCCAAGCTGCCCGGCGCGACTCGGTGAAGTACATTCGCCGCCGCCGCAATGCGCTCGTTACCCTCGGCGATGCGCAGTGGGCGTTCCTGGCAGAGCAGTACGTACAGGAGGTACAGACCCTTTCCGCCCCGACCCGTCGAGAAGACGCCGCCGAATCACCCCTGCTGTACGAGCAACTCCTGGGCTCGGCCTTTCAGGTCGGCGGGCAGTTGTTGAGTGCGGGCGTTTTGGACCGGCCCCGTGACTCAATCAGCACCGACGACGTCATCGTCCGCAACGAGCAGGAGCAGACGCAGCGCACAGTTCGCAAGGACAATCTATACGGCCTGAACGAGGCGTTTGACTACGCCGAGCAGCGGCTGGACGAGACGCTCGACAACCGAGAGCACGCCCGCATCGCGTACGCTTTCTTCCGGGCCATCTTCGAGCCCTCGCTTCAGTACCTGCGCGAGGCCACGATGCAGGAGCGGAACCGGCGTGCCCAAACCGTAACGGCCATTCAGGGAGGCGTGGAGGTGGGAGAGCCCATCGTCCGAAAAGGAGAGCGGGTGACCGAAGAGATCAAACGAAAGCTGACTTCACTTGAACGAGCCCGAAACGAGCGGTTGGGGCCCGACATCGTATGGAAGCAGCTCGGGGGCGAGCTGCTGTACACGCTGCTCGGTTTCGGGTTTTTCTTCTTCTACCTCTATCTCCTCCGGCCTCAAATTTGGGGCAAACCGCGAGACCTGGTGCTCATATCGGTGATCCTCGGGTTCGTCATGCTGCTGTTCGGCATTGTCATCCGGACGCCGTGGTCGCTGTACGCCGTGCCCGTCGCGCTGGCGTCCGTGCTCTTCACCATCATTTTCAACTCTCGCATCGCCCTCATCGGTACGCTGCTGCTGGCGTTTGCCGGGGGGCAGATGCTGGGGCTGGACCTGGAGTACACCCTCGCTACGTTCTTTGCGGGGGCCTTCGGCATCTTCAGCGTGCGCGACATTAAGAACCGCGGGCAGTTCTTCGTGAGTGGAGGGCTGGTATTTGTGGGATACTTTCTGGTGCTTGCGGCCACCTGGCTGTACCTGGACCTGCCCCTCAGCCGGGTGGCGCCGGATCTGGCCTACGCGGCGGTGGCGTCCGCCATTACCGTCACGTCTTCGCTGTTTCTGTGGGGCGTGGAGCGCATCTTCGATATCACGACCGACCTCACCCTGCTGGAGCTTTCGGACACCAACCGCCCGCTTCTCAAGAACCTGAGCCTGCGTGCGCCGGGCTCGTTCAACCATTCCCTGCAGGTGGCCAACCTGGCGGAGGCGGCGGCGGACCGCATCGGGGCGCACACCCTGCTTACTCGGGTGGGGGCGCTGTACCACGACATCGGGAAAATGAAAAACCCCGAGTACTTCGTGGAGAACCAGCGCACCATGGCCAATCCGCACGAGGACCTGAAGCCGCGCATGAGCGCCCTCATCATTGCGAGCCACGTGAAGGAGGGGCTGGAAATGGGGCGCGAAGAAGGCCTGCCCGAGCAGGTGCTCAGGTTCGTGCCCATGCACCATGGCACAGCCCGCATCGAATACTTCTACCAGAAGGCCGTTAGCAACGCCGAAGAAGACGACCCCGACATTCCGGAGTCTGAGTTCCGCTATCCCGGCCCGAAACCCGATTCGAAGGAGGCGGGCATCCTCATGTTGGCCGATTCCATCGAGGCAGCCAGCCGGAGCCTGGACGATCCGTCGCCGCGCCAGTTGGAGAACCTGATCGATCTCATCTTCAGCGAGCGCATTGACGACGGACAGCTGGACGACACGGACCTTACCTTCCGGGACCTGCGCCTGATGAAGGACACGTTTCTCAAGATGCTTCTCGGCATCTACCACGTGCGGGTGAAGTACCCGGACCAAGAAGAAGAGGCGGAGTCGTCGGCGGTGGAGGGGGTGTCGCTGCACGCCGAACAGCCGTACGCACACGTTTCGATTGTGCGCGACCAGGATGCGTGGGGGAAGCGGGCCTGGCTGCACGACGACCGGATTCAGGCCACGCGAGACCCGCGCCCGCAGCTTGCCGATGCGTCGCCCCACTCCCAGGATGCGCAAGACCTGGCAGAGCGCCCGGATGGGGCGTCGTCGGGGGACGCAGGGACTGCAGCCCCCCCGTCATCGGTGTCCGATGCGCCGTCCGGCGATGGGGCGGCGCCCAAAGACGAGGGCTAAGGCCGGGCGGCCCTGCGCCCTGGGGGCGTTGTCACGCCTCCAGCCCATGGGGGGCGAGACAACTCTACGCGGGAACGGCGTCGGCGATGGCATCGATGGAATTCTGGCTGACGAGCATGCGCAGCTCGTTGAACTCGTGCCCCGAGGTATTTAGGTACGGCCGCAGTCGCCGCTGGCTTGCGGGAGTGGCAAGGAGCAGGTCTGTCTCCTCCACAAATCCCTGCAGGTGGTCGGCCCCCTGGTCGATGGAGGCCGCGATGACCTGCCCGGCGTATGCGGTGCGGGTGCGGAGGGCTTCGGAGAGAGGCGGAATGGTGTCTCGGTAGCGGGTCACCAGTCCCAGGGTTTCGTGTTGCCGGAGCCGCGCCACTGTTTCGAGAACATCGGGGGGGAGATGGGTCGCGAATCCCATCGTGTCGGTCTGCGAGAGGGTTTCGAGCACTTCCGTGAGGTACGGGTACGGGCAGAAGGCGAAGTCTGCGTCCTCGTGCCGCCCGATTCGGGGGAGGGGCACCGGCAGAACGGTCTTCTGAAGGGCGCGACTTAGCTGTTGGGCACACATGCGGTTGAGCTCGTCGTGGGGCCCTACGGCAATCAGCTTGCGCTCCAGGCCCGCGTGGTCGAGCAGGGTGGCCTGTTCCTGAAACAGCGACTCGATCTCTGCGTCGCTCAGGCCCAGTCCCACGAGTTGCTGCAGGGTGTCGTTGACGACCTTGGCGCCCCGCTCCATGCGCTCGCTCTTGGCCAAGGGGGTCCGTTCCTCAACCGTGTAGCCACTGCCCACCTGGGAGCTGAGGAGTCCCTCTTCTTCTAGCTCCTTGTAGGCCTTGCGCACGGTGTGGAAGGAGACGTCCAACTGCTCTCCAAGCGATCGGGTGGAGGGAAGGGTCTCGTTTACGTTGAAGTGCCCGCTGGCGATAAGGTAGCGGAGTTGCGTCACGAGCTGCTCCCGCACGGGAACAGTGCCGTCGGGATCAACCTGTAGCGTCGACATGAGAGCGGGGAGACATCGGCGGAAGGAAGTACGAGGCGGCCCCCGGTGGCCCGGGACGCATCGGAGGATAGTATTTCTGTTATTGCATTGGAAACAATCTGGTCTGTTACGTAACAACAAATGGGACTGCTCCGTCCCCGCGGGAGACTCGCCGCTTCCTCCGAGAATGCTCATGACTAGGAGGAAGAACGGGCCTCGGGCTGGAATGCGGTTCGGGCAGCGTCCCGTAGGGCGTTGTAGTCGGGCCATCGGTCCGGCTTCAGCATGTGCGTTGTGCGGCCCACAGACAGCTCTATGTCCCAGCGCGTGGCGCGGACGCTAAAAAGTGGTTCCCAGGTGCGGGGCCGATCGCGGAGGACTTCGTACACGCTCCGCAGGGCGGCCTGTCCAGGGCGAAATGCGACCTCGGCTGGGGTGCGTGCAATGGTGAAGTGGGTCCAGACGGTTGCCAGCGCCAGCGCCGCCGGAAGGCCCCACACGAGGTAGCCCCAGACTGGCTCGCCCAGCAGTGCCGATGTGGTGGCCCCGATCATTAGCGGGAGGGTGCATACCGCCAGGGGACGAGCGAGGAACCGCGTGTAGACGAGTCCCCATGACGCGTCCCCCGGGTGGTATGCGCTCTCAAAAACGGTCGGCACAGCTCGATGGAGGGGGCGCGGGAAAAAACAGTACCTGCTGGCACAGGGAGGAGAGCGGCGCTACGCCACGGCGCCATCGCCGGCTTCCGTGCGCGACTCCGAGGGATGCTCCGTCGCATCCGGCTGGTTCCAGGCGTAGCTGTAGTGGGTGGCGGGGGCAAAGTTTTCCTTAATGGCCCGCGGGGACACCCACTGCATGAGGTTGTATGCCGAGCCAGCCTTGTCGTTGGTGCCCGACCGCCGCGCTCCGCCAAACGGCTGCTGGCCCACCACGGCGCCGGTGGGCTTGTCGTTGACGTAGAAGTTGCCGGCGGCATGCTCCAGCACATCGCCCGCAAGCTTGATGGCGGCGCGGTCGCGGGCGAAGATCGATCCAGTGAGGCCGTACGGCGAGGTATCGTCAACCAGCGACAGCGTCGAGGCGTATTCCTCGTCCGGGTACACGTACACGGTCGTCACAGGCCCAAAAATCTCCTCCCGCATGGTCTTTTCTTTCGGGTCGTGGGCCCGAACCAGCGTCGGCTCAATGAAGTAGCCGGTGGAGTCGTCGTAGTCGCCCCCGTAGACGATCTCGGCGTTGTCGGCCTCCCGCACATGCTCGATGTAGCCGACAATCTTGTCGAAGGCCCGTTTGTCGATCACCGCGTTGAGAAAGTTGGTGAAGTCCTCGGGGGGCCCCACGCTGATGTCGTCGAGCTGGTCGGAAATCTCCGCGCGGACATCGGGCCAGATCGACTCGGGCATGTAGAGCCGAGAGGCCGCCGAGCATTTCTGTCCCTGGTACTCGTACGCCCCGCGGACCACTGCGGCCGAGACTTGTTCGACGTGGGCCGACGGGTGCGCCACGATGAAGTCTTTTCCCCCTGTCTCTCCGACGATGGTGGGGTAGGTGCGGTACGTGTCGAGGTTCTCTCCAATCTTCGCCCAGAGATGATTGAAAGTGCCGACCGAACCAGTGAAGTGAAGCCCGGCAAAGTGCTCCGAGTCGAGAGCAGGGCCGCCCACCGCTGCGCCGTCGTCGGCCGGCAGCATGTTGATGACGCCGGGGGGCAGGCCGGCTTCTTCCAGAATCTTGTAGGTGAAGAAGGCAGAGTAGATGGAACGGGAGGCGGGCTTCCACAGCACCGTGTTGCCCATCAGTGCCGGCGCAGTGGGCAGATTCCCCTGAATGGCGGTGAAGTTGAAGGGCGTGACGGCTAGGACAAACCCTTCCAGGGGCCGGTACTGCATCTGGTTGCGGATGCCCGGTGCGTCGTTGGGCTGGTCCCGGTAAATTTGTTCTGCGAAGTGGACGTTAAATCGCAGGAAGTCGATGAGCTCGCAGGCGGCGTCAATTTCCGCCTGGTGAATGCTCTTGCCCTGTCCCAGCATGGTGGCGGCGTTGAGGGTATCCCGGTACGGCCCCGAAATGAGCTCGGCTGCCCGCAGAAAGACTGCCGCCCGGTCGGAAAAGTCCATGGCTGCCCACTCGGCCTTGGCGTCCTGTGCGGCGTCAATGGCGGAGGAGACCTCTTTGGCGCCGGACTGGTGCACGTGTCCGAGCTGGTGCTGATGGTCGTGCGGGGGGACCACCTCGGAGGTCTCACCGGTGTACACGGGGTCACCGCCGATGAACGCAGGAATTTCTACCGTCTGGGCGCGAAGTTCGAGCAGGCGTTCCTGGACTGAGCGGCGTTCCTCGGAGCCGGGAGCGTACGAACGGGTGGGTTCGTTCTGGGGAGGGTCTGTTTCGGGATATGCGTTGTTCATAATCGTGGGCGCGTTGTGGGTGCAAGAAATGGTGGGAGGGGGCTGCTTGTCTCCATGCCCGCCTTCCGATAGGGCGAATCGGCCTGTTCAGGTTGGGGCCAGGGGCGAGCGGCGCGGTGTGCTGTGTGCGGGTACAGAAGGCGGCTCCATCTGCGCCTGAGGCAGAAGGGAGGCTCTGGAGAAAACAACGGGTCAAAAATACGCATTTTCTCGCGCGCTTGTTCGTGGCCGGTGGCCTGGATCTTCTCTCTGGCGACTCGGTTGCGCACATGTCGCCTCTCAGCATACTCCCTTCCACCCACCGCGTCTTGTCTCTGTGCCGTTCCCGTTCGAGCGTTTTGTAGCGGTGCGCTACCTCCATGGGGCGGAGGGGCAGAGCGAAGGACGTAGCTTTCTTCGGTTCATCACGTACGTGGCCGTGGGGGGCGTTACGCTCGGGGTTGCGGCCCTGCTTTTGGCCCTGGCGATTGTTCGGGGCTTTAGCCGAGAGATTGAAAACAAGATTGTCGGCTTTGGGGCGCACATTCAAGTTGCGAACTACGTGCAGGGAGCGCCGCTCTCGGACGGCGCCTCGCTGCAGAGGCAGCTGGCAGCGGTGGAGGGCGTGGCCGACGTTGCCCCTGTGGTGGAGCAGCCCGTGCTTCTTCGTCGCTCGGAGGAGTCGATCGATGGAGCGGTGCTCCTGGGTATGGCACAGGCACCGCGGTATCTGCGCTCGCGAATGGAGGCGGGTACATTTGCGGTGCGGCCGTCGGCCGGGGCGGGGCACGGGCTGGTGGTGGGAAAGGAATTAGCGACGCGCCTGGGGGTGGAGGTGGGGGAGCGGGTTACGGCGTTCGCGATGCAACAGGCCCGAGACGGAGGGGGCTCTCTGCAGCGACCGCGGGTGAAGCAGTTTCGAGTGCGGGGCATCTACGACACGTCCCTGAAGAACATTGATGACGTTTATGTCTTTGGGAGCCTTCCGGTGGCGCGCCGCCTCGGCTCCGTTCCGTCGGGGGCCGTAAGTCGCTTCAACCTCACTGTTAAAGATCCGTCCCGCATCGACCCGCTGGCCTCCCGAATCGAAAACCAGTTCGGGTTCCCCGTTTCCACGCGTACCATCTACCAGCAGTACGCGGGGCTCTTTGCGTGGGTGGACCTGCAGCAGAGCATCATTCCCCTCGTCATTGGGGTTATCGTGCTCGTTGCGGCTTTCAATATCATCGGTACGCTCCTTATGATGATTCTGGAGAAGACGCAGGAAATTGGCGTGCTCAAAAGCTTGGGCACCTCAGACGGGGCGCTCCGACGGCTCTTCCTGGGGCTGGGCCTTCTCATTGGGGGAGTGGGAACGGGGCTGGGGGCGGCCCTCGCCCTCTCTCTGGCACTTCTTCAAAAACACTTCGGAATCATTTCGCTGCCGGCAGAGGCCTACTACATGACCACCGCGCCCATTGGGCTCAATCCCTTCGATTATCTGCTCGTGGGGGGCGGCACCATTCTCCTCTGTGGCGCGGCCGCCTACGTGCCTGCCCGTGCGGCTGCTCGGGTGAAGCCGGTGCGAGCCATCCGATTCGAATAGAGGTGTACTTTCACCTTCTCTGTACTCTCATCCCATTTCTTTCCACACTCAATATGAGTTCCTCGAACGGTACTGTGCCGTCTGTTGGAGACCGCGCGCCCGATTTCACGCTGTACTCCAGCGAGCAAAATCCGTGGCGACTCTCCGACCAGGATCAGCCCGTGGTGCTGCTGTTTTTCCCGGGCGCGTTCACGAGCGTGTGCACCTCGGAGATGAACACGGTAAACCAGGATCTTGACGCGTACGCCCAAGCGCACGTGGTCGGCATTTCGACGGATTCGCCGTTTGTGCTCGCAGAGTTCCAATCCGTAGAGCAGCTGGACTTTCCGCTTCTGAGTGATCACAATGCCGAGGTGTCTGCGCGGTACGGATCGAAGTACGAGGACGATTTCACGTCCATGGGCCTCGACCGGATTTCCAAGCGCTCGGCGTTCGTTGTCGACCAGGAGGGCCTCGTGCGATACGCGGAAGTACTGGACAACGCAGGCAAGCAGCCAGACTTTG
>CAZFJR010000079.1:0-14540 GCA_964519235.1 uncultured Salinivenus sp.
GGCGGCGGTGGGGGAGGGATTCGAACCCCCGGGACCCATACAGGCCCTCCGGTTTTCGAGACCGGTGCATTCAGCCAGGCTCTGCCACCCCACCGTGAAGAGGAGGAAGTGTCTCTGCAGTATTTCCACAAGCCCAATACACTCCCTCCTGCGGTGCGTTCCTGCGGGCGACCACCCGCGTCGTCAAAAAGGGCATGAAGGCCCACCCCCAACAGGCTACAGGGCCGCCGCCACGATGGACGGCACCGCACTGAGCACGGCATCGAGCGCCTCCGTATCGCGTCCGCCCGCCGAGGCCAGGGCGGGACGTCCGCCCCCACCGCCGCCCAGTCGCTGCCCGAGCTCCCCAACGAGCGCCCCGGCCTGCAGGTCGTGCTCGGCAATGAGGTCGTCGGCGACGGTGGCCACGACGTAGGCCTTCTCCCCGTCCTCTCCGAGGCTGCCCAGAACGCCCACAGCCCCCGCGCCCAGCTTGTCGCGCAGCTGCTGGCCAAGGTCCTGCAGATCGTCCATGCTGGCGCGGTCGAGGCGGCCCGTCACTACGGTCACCCCGTCCACCGTAGTTGCATTCTCGGCGACAAAGGTGTCCAGGCGATCTGCAAGCTGATTTCGGCGGAGCTGATCCACCTCGTCTTGTAGGCGTTCGCGCTCCGCCTGCAACTCCGCGATTGCGCCCGGCAGCGCGTCGGGACGGGACCGGAACTGCCGACGTGCGTGCTGCAACTCCTCAAGCTGCGACTCCACGTGGGCCAGCGCGGCCTCGCCCGCGACGGCCTCCACGCGGCGCACGCCCGACGCCACGGATCCCTCGGATAGGAAGCGGAAGAGCCCAATCTCGCCGGTGGCGTCGACGTGGGTCCCGCCGCAGAGCTCCATGCTGCGCCCCGACCAACGGGCGGACGTGGTCTCTGGGCCGAACTCAGGGTCGAACGTGATGACGCGGACTCGGTCGCCGTACTGTTCGTCGAAGAGAGCGGTCGCGCCCCGGTCGAGCGCCTCATCGATGGGCACGTCCCGCGCCTCCTGCTTGGGAATGTTGTGCTGAATGACGGTGTTAATGCGTTGCTCCATGTCCCGGAGCGTATCTTCATCAACCGCATCGAAGTGGCTGAAGTCAAACCGAAGGCGGTCCGGCGCCACGAGCGACCCTTTCTGCTGCACGTGGTCGCCCAGGGTCTCGCGAAGCACCGCGTGCATGAGGTGCGTGGCCGTGTGGTGGACGCGGATCTTTCGCCGCCGCTCGGTGTCCACCCTCGCCCGCACCGGCCCCTCCAGGTGCTCGGGAAGGGCATCGACCGTGTGGGCAATGCGCTCGCCCTCATACTGCGTGTCGAGCACCGGGACCGTGTCGTCGCCAATCTGAAGCGTACCGGTGTCGCCCACCTGTCCCCCGGCCTCGGCGTAGAACGGCGTGTGGCTCAGCTCCACCTCGTACTGCCGCCCCTCCTCGGTCTCCACGACACGGACGGCCCGGATCTCGGCGTCGTCGACGGCGTCCTGGTCGTACCCCACGAACACCGATGACTCGTCGCCTTCGGTCACCGGTTGCCAGGCGTGCACGTCGCTCTGATCCACGGCAAAATCCGAGGCGGCCCGGGCCCGCTGCTGCTGCCGCTCCATGAGGGCGTCGTACCCCTCCATGTCGACTTCCAGGTCGCGCTCGCGGGCCATCAATTGCGTGAGGTCGATCGGGAAGCCGTACGTGTCATGGAGGAGGAAGGCAACCTCTCCGGGGAGCGTGCCGTCGCGGGCCGTTCGGGCGAAGGAGCGCAAAATCTGACTCTGGTCGTCGGTGTCGACGTACGCCTTCTTCAGCAAATCCATGGCTCGCGAATCTCCCTGAAGCTCCCCGAGAAGACGATCTGTTCCCTCCCCATCCTTTTCCTGGAAGCTCGTAACGTAGGGCGCCACGCGCTCGAAAAACTCGATCCCGGTGCCCAGGGTCTCGAGGAAACTTTCCTCCTCCGACCGAATCGCCTTTTCGATGTAGTCCTGCTGCTCCAGGAGTCCATCGAACTGGCTGCCCATCTTCTCCACGAGCGGATCGACGAGCCGGTGCAGAAACGGTTCGTCCAGCGCGAGTGTCTGGTAGCCGTAGCGAACGGCCCGGCGCAGGATGCGGCGGATGACGTAGCCGCGGCCCTCGTTGCTCGGCATCACCCCATCGGAGATGGCAAAGGCGATGGCCCGGATGTGATCGGCGACCACGCGCAGGGCGATGCGCACGCGCTCGTGCTCGTCCTCGTCGTCGATCCGAAGGTCGTCGTAGCCGCGCACCTCCTCGCGGGGAGAGAGATCCGCCACGGCCTGGAGGAGCGGCGCAAAGAGATCCGTGTCGTACGTGGACTCCTTGCCCTGCAGAACGGCTACCATCCGCTCAAACCCCATCCCCGTATCCACGTGCTGATTGTCGAGCGGCTCCAGACTGCCGTCCGTCTGCGCGTTGTACTGGATAAACACCAGGTTCCAGAGCTCCATGACCTGGGGATGGTCGGCGTTGACGAGGGCTTGGCCCGGGGTCTCCGCCCGTGCTTCCTTCGGACGAAGGTCTACGTGAATCTCGGAGCAGGGCCCACAGGGACCCGTGTCGCCCATCATCCAGAAGTTCTCCTTGGAGGGTTCGTAGAGCACACGCTCTTCGGGCAGCGGGGTCTGCGCGAGCCACAGGTCGTACGCCTCCTCGTCGGCGTCGAGGCCAAACTGCTCATCCCCCTCGTGGACGGTGGCGTAGAGCCGATCGGGCGCGAGCCCCCACTGCTCCACCAGCAGCTCCCAGGCCCACCGGATGGCCTCCGCCTTAAAGTAGTCGCCGAAGCTCCAGTTGCCCAGCATCTCAAAAAAAGTGTGGTGGTAGGTGTCGTGGCCCACCTCCTCCAGATCGTTGTGCTTCCCCGAGACGCGGAGACACTTCTGCGTGTCTGCGGCGCGGGAGTAGGGACGCTGCCCGGTCCCCAGAAAAACGTCTTTAAACTGGTTCATGCCGGCATTCGTGAAGAGAAGGGTGCTGTCCCCTTCCGGCACGAGCGAGGCACTGGGTACGACCTCGTGCCCCTTCTGCTCAAAGAATTGCATGAACTCCCGCCGGATGTCCTCCGAGGTGCGAGTGGTATCAACGTCGGTCTGAAGATGGGGCTCCATCGGGTGGTCAGGCATTCGGTTCTCGATAGACGTGATGTTTGCAAGTAATTGGGAGACATGAGAGTAGTGACATAGACCTTAACTAAGGGGTACACTACTCCTCATCGAAGATCTCGGCGAGGCTCACTTCTATGTCTGTCGCCGGATCATGGAGCGTGCCGGTAAGGTCGCCGAGTTGAAGGGTCAACGCACTGAAGGACGTGTACTCGTCCCGCTAGTGGAGCAGCTCACCGGTAATGATCGCTTGAATAAATCCGTGATTTCGACTGGGCAAGGGCGTATGGCGCTCCTGTTCGTAGGTCGTGGGATTCCGCCTCGTCTCCATGGGGGCATGTGGCGGGCAAGCAGCGGTCATAAGAGCAATGAGGTGTACGGCTGAGCGCGGTGAGGATTCCGGGGAGTATTGCGTATTTCGTATTGCGTCCTCGCCGCGTCGCACGCCACACGCAATGCGAGCTACGGAACACGCAACGCGCAATTGTCACTGCTGATCACTGGGCGTCGCTCTCGATACGTATGGATTCTCCGCCACGTACCACCGCCAGGGCCGCTCCACGCCGTTGGAGATGCCGATGCGCGACGACTGCGCCACCTGGGCCGCGTCCACGGCCCGCCCCGCGGCAAGGTACAGCGGGGCGTCCGTGAGGGTGGTGCCGTGCTGCACGTCATCAATGCCGAATGCTTCGGTGAGTTTGCCGGGGCCGTTCGTAAGGTCCACGTCTCGTGAACGGTCCCGGCGCGTCCGCATGGCGTCCCATCCTGCCACCGGCTCCACCGCCCGAATGAGGACGGCCCCCGCCGTGCCCTCTGGCTCGGTCACCACGTTGAGGAGCCAGTGCCTCCCGTAAATGAGGTACACGTAGGCGGTTCCCGGCGGGGCAAACAGGTCGCGGCCCCGCCCGCGTCCCGAAATGGCCCCGGTCTCGGGGTCTTTCTGGAGATGCGAGGCGTGACAGGCCGGGTCGTCTTCTGTGTAGGCCTCTGTTTCTACGATTTTTCCCACGAGCCGCCCCGTGTCCGGATGTTCGTGTACGAGCCGTCCGCCGAGCAATTCCCGGGCGACCACCACGGTCGATCGGTCAAAGTACGAGGCCGAAAGGGGATCCATGACGACTGAACAGTTGGTCGGTAGGCCGGTAGTTCGTGTGCTCCTTTTCCTTACGATGTCTTTCGATCATGTCTCCTTCTGCCCCCCCTACCGCGACCGCCCTGGACGCGGCGTTCGAGGCCGACGCCTTCGAGGCCCTCGCGATCGACGTTCCGGGGGCGGACGTCACACTTCGTCCTGCCGACACGGAGGCGCTTCAGGTTCGCGTCGAGGTTCCCGAGGCCACCCCGGAGGAGGCCCGTCGCGTGTTCGAGAAGTGCGACCTTGCGCCGCGGCGCTCGGGCAATCGCCTGCAGATCCATGGGGCTGGCCCCACGAGCACGGTGGCCGATTGGCGGTGGCGACGACAGCTCTCTACGAGGGTTCATCTGACCGTGCGCGTCCCTTCATCGCTGAGCGTGCGAAGCCGCGTGCCGGGCGGACGCGTCGACTTGGCGGAGATTGCGGGGCCGGTCCACGTTGCGGCTCCTGGCGCTACGGTCCGCGCCCGTGCCCCCCGAGGACCTCTGCAGGTGGAGGGCAGTGGGGGAACGCTCGCCGTGAAAGAGGCCGGCGGCGCCCTCAATCTTCGCTGGAGCAGCGGCAAGGTATCGGTCCAGAACGCCCATGCGCCGGTGGACGTGGTTGCTCACGGCGCCCCCCTCACGCTCCAGCATGTGCCTGGGCCGTGCGAGGCGGCCGCGCATGGAGCCTCCCTGACCTACCACGGCGCCCCAGAGTCGGACGTTGCCCTCCGAACGACCGGCGCCCCTCTCCATGCGCACCTGCCCGCCACTCATGCCGCAACGCTCTCCCTTGAGGGTGCCCGCGTGAGCCTCGACAGTGATTTCGCTCTCGACGGCACGCAGACAGCCCGCCGCGTCGTAGGTACGCTTCGGGGCGGCGGGCCTCGCCTTGCCTTCCAGGCCGTGCGGGCCCCAGTCACGTGTCGCGCGCAGTAGGAACGCTACACTCGCTCCACGGCGAGCGCCACGCCGCCGCCGGTGCCGTGACAGATGGCCGCCAGGCCCATGGCGCCGTCGTGCTGCCGCAGGGCGTGGAGGAGCGTGACGGTGATCCGGGTGCCCGACGCCCCGATGGGGTGCCCCAGCGCGATGGCGCCGCCGTGTACGTTCAACTGGTCGTACGGCACGTCCAGCTCGCGGTGGAAGAGGATGTTGTTGACCGCAAAGGCCTCGTTGTTCTCAAACAGATCGTAGTCCGCGAGCTCGGTCCCTGTTGACTCGAGCACATTGTGCACGGCCGGAATCGGGGCCTCGGGGAACCGCCACGACTCGCGCGCCGACCAGCCGCCGCGGTGCACCTTCGCAAGGGGCGTGAGGCCGTGCGCCTCAATCGCCTCTTCACTGGCGAGAAGCACCGCCGCGGCCCCGTCCGATATCTGGCTGCTGTTTCCCGCCGTCAGCACCCCGCCCTTCGTGAACGCTGGGCTTAGGCCAGACAGCCCCTCGGCGGTCGTGTCCGGGCGAACGCCTTCGTCGGTCGTCAGCGTTTCCGAGCCGGAGCGCGTCTGGTACTCCACCGGCGCGATCTCATCGTCGAAGCGCCCCGTCTTGGTCGCCTCGCCGGCGCGCTGCTGAGACAGAGCGGCAATTTCATCGAGCTCCGTCCGCGTGATGCCGTGCTCCTCGCAGAGCCGCTCCGTCTGCTCCCCCATCGCCTCCCCGCTGTTCGGGTCGCTGAGGCCGTCGCGCTGCATGATGTCCTGAAGCTGTTCACCGCCCGGCGAGAGCGTGTAGCCCCACCGCGCCCCGGCGTCGAGGTAGTACCCGGCGCCGGACATCGACTCGGTGCCGCCGGCCAGGATGAGATCGGCCTCCCCCGCCTTGATCATCGTCGCCCCGTTCATGATGGACATCATGCTGGAGGCGCACACCATGTCCACGGCGTACCCGTCGACGGTTTCAGGGATGCCGGCCTGCAGGGCTGCCTGCCGGGGCACGAGCTGGCCCTGCCCGGCGCGCAGCACGTTCCCGAAGATGTAGAGGTCGAGCCCGCCGCCGTCCACATCGGCCCGGTCGAGCGCCGCCCGCATCACGGGCGCGGCAAGATCAACGGGCGAATGGTCTTGGAGGGCGCCGCCAAAGCGGCCGATGGGGGTGCGCACGGCAGCGGCAACGTAGACGTCGCGCATGGGAGAGGAGAGATTGGTGAACGAATGTGAAACGTGTGTTACCGAAACGTCAAGCGGTCTCTTTGTGATCGGACGTTCCCCAGATCTATCGAATCGAGCCGCCGATTGTAAAAACTGTCCCTGTGCTATCGATTCCGCTGAATTCGGGGAGACTTCTCGACTCCGCTCCGCTGCGCTCGAAATGACTCCGCCTAAAACAACTTGCTTGACTCTGCACCAAGGCGTTTCTCATCCCGCTATTCCCGCAATTGCCCGCGGAGGCGGTCGGGATCAGTCGTCGGGGCCTCGCACTGGAAGTCCTGGCACACGTACGCCGCCGCCTGGCCGTCGCGGGGCGTCTGCGCGGCCGTAAAGGGGGCGAGGTCGGCAATGTCCGGCGCGTCGCCGGGCGGGCGGTGGAGGGAGACCGTCGTTGGGCTGTAGGTCTCGCGAAGCACCTGAAGGAGGGCCTGCGTGTCGTCCGCCTCCTGGTCTCCTGCCACCACGACCTCGCGCGGAGTGCCGAGCGCCCAGTCAAGCCCCATGAGCAGCGCGGTGAACCCCGTGGGCCGACTCCGCGCGCTCGGCCCCGCCCACCGACTCAGCGCCGCCGCCGTGTCCTCGAACTCGGTCCGCCCCGTGAAGCGCGCCAGGCGCAGCAGATTCATCAGCTGTACCGAGTTACCGGACGGCATGGCCCCGTCGTTCGCGTCCTTGGGCCGCACGATCAGCGCTTCGCCGTCGTCCGGCGTCCTGTAAAACCCGCCCCGCTCGGCGTCCCGGAAGCGATCGAGACAGGCCTCCATGTGATCGCGGGCCGCCCGCAGCCACTGCGGCTCGAAGGTCGTTTCGTAGAGCTCCAGCAGGCCCCAGATCAGGAACGCGTAGTCGTCCAGCGTCGCCCGGATGCCCGCGTCTCCGTCCCGGTAGCGGTGCAGGAGACGGCCCTCCGCGTCGTGCATTTCGTCCCGTAAAAACTGGGCCGTCCGCCGCGCCGCCGCTTCGTACTCCGGCTCGTCAAAGGCGCGGGCCGCCGCGGCGAGGGCCGCGACCATGAGGCCGTTCCAGTCGGTCAGGACCTTGTCGTCGAGGCCGGGACGCGGGCGGTCCGCGCGGGCCTCAAAGAGGGCGACGCGTGCGGTGTCGAGGCGTTCGCGGAGGACGTCTTCGTCCATGTCGCGTCGCTCCGCCTCCTTGGCCAGGGAGCGGTCGAGGTGAAGCACATTTTTACCCGTTCGCTTCCCCGTGCTCTCCTCCTGATAATTGCCCTCCGGGCGCATGTTGTAGAGGTCGATGACGAGATCTGCAAGCTCCGCATCGAGCAAATCACGGACGGCGTCGGTCGACCATACGTAGAACGCGCCCTCCTCCATCTCGCCCGCTTCGTTCTCGCTGTCGGCGTCTTCCGCGGAGTAGAATCCCCCCGCCGGCGCCTGTAGATCTCGGAGGACGTAGGCGATCACCTCGCGGGCCGTCGTCTCGTACCGGTCCTCCCCGGTCGCCTGATACGCTTCGGTGTACGCCAGGACGTGCATCGCCTGGTCGTAGAGCATCTTCTCGAAATGCGGCAGCGTCCACTGTTGGTCAGTGGAGTAGCGGTGGAAGCCGTAGCCCACCTGGTCAAACAGGCCGCCGAGGCGCATCTGGTCGAGCGTCTCCGTCACCATGTCGAGCATGCGCTCCTCGCCGGTCCGGTGCCAGTGGCGAAGCAGGAAGAGCAGGTTGTGCGGGGCGGGAAACTTGGGCGCCGACCCGAACCCGCCGTGCGTCCGATCAAACTGACGCGACAGCTGCCGCGCGGCGTCCGAAAGAAGCTGCGGCCCCGGAGCGTCGCCGCTTCCTTCCTCTTCGGTCGAGCGACGAAGCAGGTCCGTGACTTCCTCGGCGTCCTCCAGCAGTTTTTCCCGATCGTTCTGCCAGAGCTTCCGCACGCGGGGCAGCAGGTCCATCAGCCCCGTTTGCTGGAAGCGCCCTTCTTTCGGCAGGTACGTGGCCGCGAAGAAGGGCTTGCGCTCGGGCGTAAGAAGCACCGTGAGGGGCCATCCGCCCTGTCCCCGCATCATCTGGCAGACGTCCATGTAGATGCTGTCCACGTCCGGCCGCTCCTCCCGGTCGACCTTGATCGGGACGAAGCCGTCGTTGAGGACCTGGGCCACGGTCTCGTCCTCAAAAGACTCCCGCTCCATCACGTGGCACCAGTGACAGGTCGAATAACCGATGGACAAAAAGATGGGTTTGTCTTCCTCTTGGGCCTTTGTGAAGGCCTCCTCCCCCCACGGATACCAGTCGACGGGATTGTTCTTGTGCTGGCGAAGGTAGGGGCTCTGCTCGTCGGCAAGGCGGTTGGGCATGGGTCGTAGCGGGATGTACGTCCGCAGAAGGATGCGACGGGGCGGCGCCTACAGGGCCTGGGCAAAGTGGACGGCGTTGAGGAAGAGGCCGTTGGTGCCGTACCAGAAGGCGCGGAAATTGGGATTGTCCATAAACAGGACCACCTGCCCGGCGCCCACCTCGTGCGCTTCGATGGAGGCGGCACCCTGAGCCTTCTCGGCTTGCGCCTCCGAGACGTAGCCGCTAAGGCGCGGGGTCTCTGCATCGTAGGTGCCCACGCTGGCGCCCGGCTCGTCGCTCGGGGCATAGAAGCCGGTGCCCACACGAAAGACCGGCACTGTCTCGTCGTAGCCGTAGGCGACGGGGTGCGTGGTGTCGAGGTGGGTTTCGAAGATAGAGCCGCCAATCCCCTGCGCGCCATAGGCATTGGGGAGGTTGGCGTACGGTTGATTCTTCACCAGCGAGTCCACGTCGAGGGAACGCTCCTCCAGATCCACCAGCCCGTGCTCGATGGGCCACTCCACGGCGTCCTCAATGCTGATGAGCGTCCCTCCATCCTCCACCCACGCCGTCACCTTCTCCTCCGGCAGATCCTCGAAGCGGCCGCCGGCCAGAACCATCGTGTTGTAGCGGTCCAGGTCGGCGGACTGCACGTCGCCCAGGTCCACGAGCGAAACCGGCACGTTCATGCGTTCGCTCAGCAGGTGCCACACCTCCCCGGCGTTGTACGCGCTGGTGCCGCTGTAGCGCGAGCCGCCGCCCGTACCGGTGACAATCGCCACCTTCGGCGGATTCAGAAGGGGCGAGTTGCGACTGCCGAGGTCCGGCCCCTGGGGCGTCAGGCCACGGTCCACGGCGTACACGTCTACATAGTCCTGCGCCGCGATGCGCTGCACGACCTGGTGCACCGTGTCGGCCGGCACGCCGCGCTGCTGCACCTGGATGACAATGGCGCCGCGCCCGAACTCCTGCGCCGCCCCGTCCACCCGTGCCGTGAACGGATCGGTCATGAGGCGCGGACGGATATCGTTGTTGTGGAGGCGCTGCAGGGCGCGCGGCGAGAAGTAGTGGCCCCACGGCAGCACGTAGGTGTAGTCCGAGCGGCCGCCCACGACGTCGCCGCTCTGGTAGCTGGGGTCCTGAAGCGGAGCGCCGCGGTCCGGCGCGTCGGTCACCGCGGCATGGTCCACGCCGAACGCGAGGGGCAGCGACCAGGTGGATACGTCGTAGAAGATGGAGTCGGGATACGAGGAGGTGCGCTCCATGGCCGCCTTCACGAAGCGGCCCTGCGGCTGGTCGAGCGGCACCATGTAGGCCTCGCCGGGGCGAAAGGTGTGCCCGTTGGCCCGCACCTGCTCGCCCAGGTTAAACATGCGCACGTCGTGGCGGGCCAGGGTTTGCGCCAGGGCGTGGGCGCGGCTGGGCGTCGCGGCCCGATCCACGAGGTACGCCTCCGTCTCGGTGTCCTGGAGCGCCTCGTCGCGATTGGCAAAGAAGTCGCGCTGGTAGGCAAGCAGATCCATCCGCATCTCCACCACGCCCTCGAGGGTGGAGAGCGACGTGAGGAATTGGTTGCGGACGGTGAAGGCGTACGTCATGACGCCTTTCTCCGTCTCGTGCTTCAGGGCGCGGGAGGAGGCCTGCTCGAAGAGAATGCCCACCGTCCCGTTCACGTCGGGGTAGGTGGAGCCCTTTCCGTAGTAGAAGTCGTCGAACGTCTCGCGGGTGTAGAAGAGCGACCCGACCCGCTCGAGGTAATCGGCGTGGTACTCCGCCATCTCGCCCGCAAGCTCCTGGTTCCGGGCGGGCGTGTTGGGATTGGTGCGGCTGGGCACGCCGGGCTGGAAGAAGTAGGTTGCCTCCTTCCCCATCTCGTGAAAGTCGGTGAGGAACTGCGGCTTCCAGCGGTGAAAGTACTCGAGGCGCCCCTGCGACGAGGGGTGCTGGGCCGGGAGCCAATCGCGGTTCAGGTCGAACCAGTAGTGGTTGGTGCGGCCGCTGGGCCAGGGCTGGTTGTGCTCGCGGTCCTGGGGGTCGGCCGTGGGCGTGCCGCCCCGGTTGCCGTTCACCCAATCGACGAAGCGGTCCCGCCCATCGGGGTTAAACATCGGATCGATAAGCGTGACGGTGTTCTGAAGCATCGCGCTCACGTCGGGTCCGCTCCCCGCGGCCAGGTGGTAGAGCAGCAGCAGGGCCGCCTCGGTGCCGCTCGCCTCGTCGCCGTGGATGCTGTAGCCCATGAGCACCACCGCGGGCCGGTCCTGCAGGTCGGCGTCCGACACGTCGCCCGGCGTGAGGGTGGCCTGCCGGTTGGCGCGGCGGATTTGCTCGAGATTGTCGTGGTTGCTGGGGCTCGTGACGACGGCGTGGACGAGGCGGCGTCCCTCGTAGGTGCGCCCGTGCTCGCGGAGCGCGACGCGGTCGCTGGCCTCCGCGACGGCTTCGAAGTACCGCACGACCTGCGCGGGGCGCGTGTGGCGGGTGCCAATCTCGTGCCCGATCACCTCGGTGGGGGTCGGGATCGCGTCGTCGTACGCCTCCGTGCCGGGCACGGGCGTGTCGATGGACAGCGGCAGGTCCTGCGCCACTCCGGGCGCGACGAGGCCCACGCACAGGAGCGCGACGAGAACGGACGAGCGGAAGCGCGAAAGCATGGGGGCGGGGCAGCTGTGCAGAAGAGCAGCGCGGCGAAAGAGGCCTTTGAAAACCGCTTTCAGTATACGAAACCGCCCCGGCAGGTGAAATGACAGCCCCGTGAAGATCTCCGATTCTTAGTCGGCCTTGGACATCTCGCACGACTGTCCATCGAGGAGACGGGCCAGAAACTCCGCATCGCTCCATGTTCGGCTCGGACGCCCAAATCGGACCGCGACCATCTCGCGCGAGGGGATTACGCAGAGCCGCTGGTTGAAGAGACCAGCGGCCATGAAGAGGTCGGCGGGTCCGTCGTCGTAGAACATGCCGTCTGGGCCGTCCGGCGGTACATTTGGGCCCACCCCGATGGATAGGCCGATGTCGAATGGCCTACCGTTCTGCCGTGGGCTCTTCGGACGGTTCCACCACCACTGTGCCCGTCGCGGTGTGGCCGCGGGTCTCCGGACGGTACATCATCTCCGCCTCTGCGGGCGGGTGCTCGAACGTACCGGCGGTCGTGGCGCGGGCGACGTAGCTGTAGGTGTGCTCACCCGGCTCCAGGTAATCGGCGAAGAGGAGCACGCGGTCGTCCTGCATCTCCGTGTGCGTGAAGGAGCCCCACCACCGGTCCGAACCGGTGTCCGCCTCGTCGAGCACACCCTCCGCGCTGGTCACGAATGCTTCGTTGACCGGCTCCAGGCCGGCGGGCAGCGCGTCGTCGACCACCACGTAGGTGCGGCTCGTGGGCGACGTGAGGCGCAGGGTCACCTTCACGAGTTGGCCCGACTCCACGGTGATCGTCTCATTGCCGGTTGGGAGGGGGGCACCCACAGCTTTCCCTCGACGGTCGAGACGCTGCATGGTGCGCTCCACCCGGAGACCCTGATCGAGGGCGTCCTGGGGCGCGCTCGTGTAGGTCGTGAGCCGGGCCGAGTAGTAGAGGCGCCCGGTGCCGTCTTTCGTCACGGCGAGCGGCAGTTCGCGACCGGAGGGGAACGCGTCGGCTTCGATCGTGGTCGCACTCGTGCGCAAGCTGCGGCCCCGGAAGGCCTCGTCCAGAATCGTCTTACCCGCCAGCTGGACGGACGCGGAGAAGTCGGGCGTCTCCTCTTCGTAGGCGTCGACATAGTGCTGGAAGGCCGTCACCACGGCGGCGTTGTCCTGCGTAGACGACCAGTGGCCCTGCTGGCGCCGGTCCATCAGGTAGCGAATCATGCGCTGGGCGAGCTGCCGGAAGTCGTCGGACGGCGTGGCCTCCAGGAGCGCCGTGAGGCCGAACGCAGTGGATCGCACGTCGCTGCTGAAAATCCAGCCGTAGTCGTCGTCTGCCGGTGCCGACAGGTAGGCCGTTGTCGCCTCCACCCGAATCCGCTGCTGAAGCTGCTCCACGAGCCGCGCCTGCACGTCCGGAAGATTCGGCTGGTCGGTGATGAGAAGGGTGCGGAGGAGGTGGCTCTGGCCCTCCACGCTCGTCGGCGGGTGGCTCGCCAGCCAGTTAATCTCGCTCTCCAGCACCTCCCCGTGCCGGGCCAGCGCGAACAGCATGAAGGCCCGCGTGTCGCGCCACACGTCCTCGTCGTAGTAGTCGGGTCGGTCGCTGCGATTGCGCACCAGGTCCGCCACCGCGTCGATCGCGTTCTGGGTGAGGGGCTGCGGCACGTCGTAGCCGGCGGCGTCCGCCTCGGCCAGCGCCATCAGCGTGTAGGCGGTGACGTACGGGTTGACGTGGCGCCCACCCTCCCACAGGCTGAAGCCCCCGCCCGTCCAGTACGATTGCAGCGAGCCCATCCAATCCCGCACTACCTCATCGCGGTTCTTGTCCTCAAACGCCTGCAGGTCGAACGCGTCGAGAAGCGCGCCGCCCGCCACGAGGGGCCGGATGCGCGAGGTGGTCTGCTCCAGGCAGCCGTACGGGTACGTGAAGAGGTGCTGCACGGCGCCGTCGAGCCCCACCAGCGCCGTGCTGGCAAGAGTCATGTCGAACTGCCCGAGGCCGGGCACGCGCTGCTCGGGCAGCTGGAGCGCCTCCCGGGCGGTGTCCTCCGTGGCGGCGAACGTGGCGCTCGCGCGCTTCGTGGTGGGACGTTTCACCGGGAGCGTGGTGGCCAGCGCGTCGGTCTCGCCGTTGAGCCGGGCGCGGAACGTGACGCGGGCCGTGTCCGCGGTTGGCGCCGTCCAGTCGAACCGCACCTCCTGCGTGGTGCCCGCTGCCAGCTGCACGGTTTGGGTCGAATCGTTCCGCAACGTCAATCTCTCAGCAGAGGCCGAAACGGTGGCCGTGCCCGCCTCGTCCGACCGGTTCGTGACGAGCACGCCCGCCGCAAACTGGTCGCCGATGCGGGCAAAGCGGGGGAGCGCCGGCGTCTGCACGAGCGGCTTGGTGACGACGATGTCGGTCTGCGCGGCCCCGAAGGTGTGGTTGTCCGTCAGGGCCGACGCCATCAGGCGAAACGTCGTGAGGCTCTGGGGGAGCTCGAACGTAATCGACGCCTCCCCATCGTCGTCGGTCTGCACCGCCGGGGCCCAGTGCGCCAGCGGGCGGAAGTCTTCGCGCACCTCCGACTTTTCCGTCGTGCCGCCCCCGCCCACGTCCTCGGCCTTCTGCCCGTAGCTGCGCTGCTCCACGAGGGATCCCCGCGTCTCGGCAGTGGTGACACCGAGCGGGCGCGGGCCGTAAAACGTGTCGAACGGATCGGGGAGCCGGTACCCGATGAGGTCGAGCACGCCCGCGTCCGCCGCGCTGAACGCAATTTCGCCGGGCACCCCGTCGCCCGCGGCGTTCGTGAGTTGGAGATCAACCGTCACCTCCCCTCCGGGTCGGTATTCTTCCTGGTCCGTCTCCAGATCGACCCGCAGGTGCTTCTGGTCGGGGTCGACCGACAGGCTCGCGTACCCGATTTTGAAGCTGGGGGCACCGGGGTCACTCCCCGCTTTCGGCGGCGCGGTGCGGCCCTTCAGGAGGATCACGCTCACGTAGACATTCGGGAGGTAGTGGTCCTTGATCGGGATCTCCACCATCGGCGTGCTCCCCTCCAGCGTGGTCACGCGGCTCTGGAGGATGCCCTCTCGCTCCACCGTGATGAGCGCGGTGGCTTCCTCATAGGGCGACTGCACCATGAGGCGGGCCGTCTCGCCCGGCGCATAGTCCGTCTGTTCGGGGACGAGGTCGATCCGGTCGTCGTTGTCGCGCTGCCACGCCACGTACCCCTCCCCCGA
>CAZFJR010000080.1:0-14510 GCA_964519235.1 uncultured Salinivenus sp.
CCCCGTCTTCGTCGCCCGGTGACGTGTGGAGCCCACACTCCGTTTTGTCCCGGTCTCCCCAGCGCCCCTCTCGCGAGTAGCCGTCGGCCCCGTCCACAGGCTCGGTACACGGCACGCACCCAAGGCTCGGGTAGCCCTGGTCGTGCTTCGGGTTGTAGGGAAGATCGTGCTCAAAAAGGTACTTCCAGACCTCTTTCTGTGTCCAGTTGGCAAGTGGATTGATCTTAAACACGCCGTACTGCGCCTCCCACGACAGGATGTCCGCGTCGGCCCGGGCCTCGGACTGGTCGCGGCGCACGCCGGTGATCCAGCCGCGGCGGTCTGCGAGAAAGTTCTTCAGCGGCTTTACCTTCCGCAGGAAACAGCAGCGGTTCGGGTTTCGGTCCCAGAGCTCGTCGCCCTCTTGTTCGGCCTGCTCCTCAAGCGAGAGCCCCCCGTGCACGCGCGTCACATCCACATTGAGCTGCTCGTCGAGGTCCTCACACAGCTCGTAGGTCTCCGGAAAGAGCAGATCCGTGTCGAGGTAAAAGACGGTGGTGCCGGGCCGCAGATCGGCCAGCATGTGCATGATGACGATGCCCGAGGGGCCGAAGCCGGTGCCCTGCGCCAGGTCGTCGCCAAAGGTATGAACGGCCCAGTTCAGGATGGCTCTGGGGCCGTGCGGCTCGAACTGGGCGTTGAGGGCCGCGATGCGTGTGCTCGACCAGGGCGCGGCGGTGCTGTCGGGGGCATCATCCATCGGAGCGGACGAAACCGATGTCGGGAATGTAGCGGGCGGGGTGCGCGTACGTCACTGGGTGGCTTGGTTCCTACTCTGAAGGAAGGGATCGGCGCGGCATGCGTCAACTTTTCCAGCTACCGAACGGGCCTTTGTGAAATCTGGTACACGACTTTGAACATTTCTTTGTTATCTGGTAGAAGTGTTCGCATCGGAAGACTTCGGAGCAGCACAGTCTTTCCGTGCGAATTTTTCCCTCCTCGGAGATCTCCAACGGCCCATGATCAGCTACGCCTCCACAACCCGCAACATCACGGTTACGGTACGGCCCATTTACCTGGACGAGCCGTCCGACCTGTTGGAGCGCGAGTTCGCGTTCGGGTACGCCATTCGAATCGAGAATGCGGGGACGGACGAGGTGCAGCTGCTCCGACGCCGTTGGATCATTGAAGAGGCCGACGGAAGCCGGCAGGATCTAACCGGCGATGGCCCGCTCCGCCCCCACCCGGTCATTGCTCCCGGCGAAACCCACGTGCACGACGGGGCCTGCACCATCGAGTCGTTTAATGGAACGGTCCAGGGCAACTATCTTGTGCAGCGGGCCGATGGCGAACAATTCCGCGTGTCCATGCCGTCGTTCCCCCTCCACGCCGCCGCAAATTAGGTTGAGGGTTGGCACATTGAAAGCTGAAGGGGTTTGTCCCTCGAACCTTCTATGTTCACCCTTTAACTCGCCACGACCTCAATCTCGATGTCGTACTCGTCGGTCGTGAGGGTAATGGTCTGGTTCTCATTGGTGAGTCCGTAGTCCATGATCGCCTCCGGGAATGCCTCGTCCGGAGCGTTCATGTTGAAGAGCGCATCGGCCACCACCTGCCAGTCCTGCGCCGTGAGGTGCACGGTGGCGTCGCGACCTTCGGCCACCATCGGGGCGTATTCGAGCACCTTTTCCAGGTGGTTCACGGCCTGTTTTAGATGTTTGTTTTCGGGGATGTCAGGGTCGATATTGGCCATGCCAGGGCACGTCGTCGATCCGAAGAGGTAAGTGCCTCCGCCCAACGAACCGATTTGGCAGTGCGTTCCCGGCCGAAGGACATGGGGGCATAGAGATGGAGCACCAAGACCGGAAGAGAGGCGGAAGATGGGGCAGACGCACAAGCACAGGACCCTCAGCGCTCGATCCTCTCGAGTACGGCCCTTGGGCTCGTCGTCTCTGAATCGGCGCGCGGCCCTCTGAAAAAGATCGCTCCCTCCGTCCGTGCCATACCTTTTCCTCCATACCACAACCTGTCCCCCGTCGGGGCGTTGGGAGGTTCTGACGCTTCTGTGCCTCCCCCCCCACACCCTCATCCCAAGATGCGCCCGTACCTCACATACCTCCAGGACCTCCTCGACCACGGCACCCGGCATGCCGACCGCACGGGCACCGGCACCCTTCGCGTGTTTGGCCGCCAGCTGCGCTTCGACCTGAGCGAGGGCTTTCCGCTTCTCACGACGAAGCGCGTGTGGATGCGGGGCGTCACGGAGGAGCTGCTCTGGTTCCTGCGCGGAGAGACCAACATTCAGTCGCTCGTGCAGGCGGGCGTCTCCATCTGGACGGACTGGCCCCTGAAGCGCTACCGGGACGAGACGGGCGCCGAGATCAGCCAGGAGGACTTCGAAGATCGGATTGCCGAGGACGACGCGTTTGCCAAGCAGTGGGGCGACCTCGGCCCCGTCTACGGCAAGCAGTGGCGCGACTTTGAGGGGCCGGAGCGCCACGTGGATCAGATTGCCCACCTCGTCGAAAACCTGCGCGAGCGCCCTCACTCGCGCCGCCACGTCGTGAGTGCCTGGCACCCCGCACAGGTCAACGACACCGCCCTTCCGCCGTGCCACTACGCGTTTCAGTGCTTCGTGGAGGGAGAACCGGGAAACGGGGGACGCTTGTCGCTGATGTGGCAGCAGCGCTCGGTGGACTCGTTTCTCGGCCTCCCCTTCAACATCGCCAGCTACGCCCTGCTCACCCACATGCTGGCCCAGCAGGCGGGTCTTACGCCGCACGAGCTCATCTTCCACGGGGGCGACTGCCACATCTATCAGAACCACACGGCGCAGGTGGAGGAGCAACTCAGTCGCACGCCGCACGACCGGCCGACGCTCCAGCTCCGCGAGCGAGACTCAATCTTCGACTACACCGCCGACGACGTGACGATCGAGAACTACGAGCACCACCCGGCCCTGAAGGCGCCGATCGCCGTGTAGACTCATCTAGAACGGCAGCGCCGTCTGCACGCGGTAATAGAGTTGGATGTCGTCGCGCGTCCCGAGGGCAGTTGTCGGCTGCGCTGCGCCGACAGCGTGCCCGATCCGAACGCCGAACAGGCGCAGGGCGTTTTTGAGCTCCACGCCGGTCCCGGCCCGCCGCACGCCGCCGGACAGGGTGCCACCACTCCACACCAGACCGCCGTCCACGAAGGCCGACAGTGTGGTTTTGCCGAGCCCGACGACCCCGAGCACCTGCGTGCGCAGGCTGGGCGTGAGGGGCATCCGGTACTCCAGCGTCCCGAACGCCACGCGGGTGCCCACCACGTACGACCGGTAGCCGCGCACCCGCTCGGCGTCGCCCAGCGTGAGGACGGACACCGGGCCCGGCAGGGGCAGCTCGACGGCGTCGTAGCGCGAGAGGCCGATGTAGTCCTGTGGGAAGGCCGCGCCGGTCTGCGCCTGCAGGCGGCCGTAGAGGAAGAGCCGGTGCTCACCGATGCTGGGGACGAGCCGGTAGCCGGCCACGTCGCCGCGCAGAAAGGAACTGTCGCCCCCCAGCACCTCGGCCGCGCCGGTGGCCCGCAGCCGCACGCCCCACCCGTCCAGCGGGTGCACGAGGGTGTGCCGGTACGGCGGCCGCTTTTGACGCATCACCTGGAGGCGGAGGCTGGCCTGCTGGCCGGCCCGGGGCGGGGCTAAGGCGGCAAAGCCCGACGCCACGTCGTCGGGATCGAGCGGGTCGATGTCGGCGTAGCGAAGGCGCGTAGAAACGGACGTAGAGACGTAGGGGCGCACCCGCCAGTCGAGTGGCCAGCGGACTGTCACCTCCCCGCCCGTCCGGTCCTCCACCAGCAGGTCATTCCCGTAGAGGCGCGCCGAGGCGGAGGCGCTGAACGCCGTGAGGGTGACCGTCGGGTACAGTTGCCGGTTCACGTAGGTGGCCACGACCTCGCTCTCGGTGCCCGGTTCGGCGAGGGACAAGCTGCCCCCCACGTTGATCGTGTGTTTGCCCAGCGGTTCGGTCCAGGAGGTGGCGCCCGAGATCCCGTAGTCGCCAGTCTCCGCGTAGTACGGCAGGCCGAAGGAGAGGCGGTGTGTGAGGTTGCCCCACGAATTGTAGTCACCCCGCGACGTGATGAGGGACGGGTCGGGCGCCACCTCTTGCGGAATGACCTTCGGGGGGCGCTGGGTGGTCCAGGCCGCGTACTCGCCGGGAATGGCGGGCTCCACGGAGCGCGCTGTGCGGGACGCCGGGATTCGGAAGGCGCCGTCGCTCGTTTTGGAAAGCGTGGTCGACGTGACGAGCGCCTCGCCCGGCCGGGCCTCCACCGCGTCCGCCCCGAAGGCCGAGTCGGCCGGCACCCAGTCGTGGACGGTGGCCCCACGGGCGAGGTGCGTAGCGCGGCGGTGGGTGTCGCTCGCCAGGTCGTAGACGAAGGCATTTGGCACCCCGTCGCGGAGCGAGGTGTAGGCCAGCTGGGAGCCGTCGCGGCTCCAGACGGGCCGGCGGTCGTCGGTGGCCGGATCGGTGAGGACGGTGTTCGTACTGGTGTCGAGATCGTGGAGCACGAGCGTGCGGTCGTCGCCGTTTCGCACGCGGGCCAGCGCCAGGGTGTCGCGCGTGGGGTGCCACTGGAGGTCCGTAATCTGCACGTCACCGCCGTAGTCCGTCACGCGGCTCGTCCGTCCCGTCGAGCAGTCCTGCACGTGCACGTTGGCCGTGCCGTCGGCGGCGGCTACGAACGCGAGACGCTCGCCGTCGGGGCCATAGGTGGGCGCCGAGGTGCGGCGGCCGTGCGTCAGGCGGCGTGCGTCGCTCCCGTCCGCGCCCACGGCAAACAGGTCGTCCACGATGGAGCCGTGCTCGGCCCGCGTCTGCCGACTAAACGCGATCCGCTCACCACCCGGGTGCCACGCCACCGGCGGCTCGATCGGTCCCTCGGCCACCACGTCGGCCTCGCCCGTCGAGCGGTCGATCACGTGAAGGCGCGTCACGGGCCGCGCCGGCGACAGCGTCGAGAGCACGGCGATCCGGGACGTGTCGGGGCTGTACGCGATGTCGTCGATCGATTGTCCCGGCACGCGCAGGGTGTCGGTCCGCATCGAGTCGAGCGTTTCGAGCTGCCCGGCGAGCGTGTTGTAGTAGACGTTCACGTCGCGGCGCCAGTCCTCGTAGAACGATTCGTAGGAGCGACCCACTTCCTCCCGGAAGGCGTCTTCGAAGTCGTGCACCTCGGTGAGCCCAAAGAGCACATCCGAGCGGTGGTGAAGCACGTCGGCGAGGGTGGAGTCGCCGTGCTGCTGGGCGACGTAGCGCACCTGGCTGTGGCCGGAGGCGTAGAGCAGGCGCCCGTTCCAGAGCGAACGGCCGTCGTCGTAGGCGAGCGCATCGTCGAGGACGGCGGCCCGGAGCCAGCGCTCGCCCCGCTGGGCGTTCCAGGTCTCGGCCTGGTACTGCGCCAGTCCCTCCGTCCAGAAGCGCGGGAAGGGCCGCCCGAACACATATGCCAGCGTGCCGAGCGGCGCGCGCGTGGCCTGATAGTGGAAGATGTGGGCGAGTTCATGCGACAGGACGAGGCGCAGCCACGTCGTTTCGCCCGAGAAGGAGGCGGCCCAGTCGTTCGTGTTCACCCAGATGTCGGTGTACCCGGTCCCAAACGGCACCGCAAAGCCGTTCACGATGGCGTCCTGGTCGCCCAGATAGACGCGGATGCGCTCCGAGAAGGTCGTGTCGAGGGTGGCGGAGAGGGCGTCGTAGGTCGCCTCCGCGATGGGGGCGGCCTCCGCGGCAACGCTGTCAAGGCGCGCCGGGTGCACGATCGTAAAGTGCTCGGTCGTCGCCGTCCGCCAGTCGATCTCGGGGTGATTGCGGCCGGTGACCGTGGAGAAGCTCTGCCCGTGCACGGTGCCGGCGAGGCCGACGAGCAGCACACAGCACACAAAGAGGCGATGAGGCATGGCGCGTACAAATGGAAACAGCGGGAGAGCAATTGCGGGCCGTAGACGGGTCTTCCAATGGCGTCCTAGGGACTGGAGGGGGGCTGTTCGACGAGCGGCACTCAGGGCTGCCGAACCGGCCTTTCGAACTGTGGGCCGAGGGCCCCTCCGCTCCTCTATCGCCCCGGCGGCCACAGCGGGCGATGGGGGACGAGGTGGGGCAGAGCTGCAGTCGATTGGCCAGCTGGCCTTCACGGGCGCTCGTGCCGACTCGTTCGGCCCCCGTTGGATCCGAGAGAGCACCTGTGCAGGACTGGGCTCGGGCGCACGCTGCGCAAACGTCGCCGCGGAGCTGCCCTTCATCGAGGCATCGTAAGGACGGCCTGCGGGGAGCCCTCTCCGTTCTGGAACGTGGACTGGAGCGGAAGCACCACGCGCGCCTCCACGGAGCCGTCCTCCACATTCTCTACCGCAAGGGACGCCTCTTCTCCAAAGAGCAGATGCAGCCGTTCACGCGCGTTCGCGAGGCCCGTACCGCCCTTCTCCGAGTCAATTCGCCCGGGATTGGTCACCCGAATGCAGAGGCGCCGCGCCTCCGTGTGAGCGTCGACGGTGATGGTGCCTCCGCCCTGGCGCTGCGCCACCCCGTGCTTGATGCCATTCTCCACAAGCGTTTGCACCAGCATGAAGGGCACCGACTGCCCGAGCGCCTCATCGCCAGCCTCGATGCGGTACTGCAGTCGCTCCTCAAAACGGACGGTTTCCAGCTCCAGATACGTGCGCACCGTGGAGAGCTCCGTCCGAAGGGGCACGGTTTTCACGTCGTCGGCCTTCAGGGTGCTGCGTAGCAGCCGGGCCAGGCGCGTGACCATGCGTTGGGCTCGGTCTGGATCTTCGGCGATGAGGGCCCGCACGCTGTTGAGGCTGTTGAAGAAGAAGTGGGGATTGAGCTGGAGCTTCAGCGCCTTGAGACGAGCCGCCTCCGCCTGGGCCTCCAGCTTCCACTTGTCCACCTCGGCCTGCCGGTAATTCCACGCCGCGTGCACCCCGAAGTAGATCACCGACCAGAGCATGAACAGCCCCCACCCGTTCGCAATCGACACCAGCATCAGGCCCGTCTCTGATTCGAAATGGTCGTAGAAGCTGAGCTCTAACAGGTAGCGCCCCACGAGGTCGCCCACAACGTGCGTGAGGATTGCGAGCAGGAGCGCCGCCAGTACGACGCGCGGCACCATCTGCTTTAAGGGGAGGCGCGCCCAGCCCCGCCGCTTCGCCACGAGCCGGTAGAGGTGCGTGAACAGCAGCCCAGACGCCCCCAGCGCCACGTTGGACACGGCGTGTTCCCACGTGACGGTGCGGAAGAAGGTTGCGAGCAGGAGCCGTCCCCCCACGTACAGGCTCCAGCCCCCGGTCTGACAAATCCAGTAGGCGCGAGTACGGGTCATGGCCAGCGAGGAGCGCAGTCGATGTGCGGCAGGACGATTCAAACCGACATCGACGGGCAGGGTTGTGTCGATTCGGGGCGGGGCCGGCCGTCGTTTCGGGGCCGGCCGCCTCCACGGCCGCAGCGTCCAGGCCTCCGGCCCGTTCTTCTTGGCCCTGCCTTGGGTGTTGGCCCCACCTCAGGTGCGGAACAGCACACGCTCGCTCCGCAGCACGAACAGGCACGCCGCAAGACTGGCCGCCGCCAGGGTCAGCAACGAGACGTAGACGAGAGCAAGGTGCCCCATGCCCAGCGTGCCGGCCAGCGCGTCCTTCGTAGCCAGCGCTACGTTGAGCACGGGGACGAGGGCCGTCGTTGTGTTGAGCGAAAAGCCCGGCAGAAGGCCGAGGAAGGCCGGAAAAATTACGGCAATCAGCAGCGGGCTGACGGTGCTCTGCGCCTCCTTGAACGACTTGGCGTAGAAGGAGAGCGACAGCTGTGCGGCGGCAAAAAACACCGTGAGCGGCACCAGCAGCGAGAGCAAGACGGCCACCACGCTCGGACTCAGGATGTTCATTGCCGCGTCCAAAATGGTGTCAGGAATGTCCTCGATGAACCACACGCTCCCCATGATGCTGAGAATGGCCACGAGGGCGGCAAACAGGCCCGCCAGGGTGGCGGTGAGCGTCTTGCCCACGAGAAACTGGTAGCGGCTCACCGGGGCCGTCAGGAGCGTTTCGAGGGTGCCGCGCTCCTTCTCGCCCGCCCCCATGTCGAGCGTGGGGTACATGGCGCCGGTAAAGCAGAAGATGAGAAACATGTAGGGGAGCAGTCCCCCAATCTGCTGCGCGACCTGTGCCTTTTCGGAGGCGAGATTGACCTCGCTCACCACCACGGCCTTCGTCGCCTCCGTGCTGAGGCCCAGCGCCTCGAAGCGGGCGCGAAGAAGCTGTTGCTCGTACTGCTCGAGCAGCGGCCGGAGGCGGTCGAGCATCACCTCGGAATCGTCGTCCGACTCGTAGATCAGGTCCACCGCCCCGGCCTTCTTCGTGCTCACTTGCCGCTGAAACGACGGCGCAAACACAATCGCCGCGTCCAGCTCCCCGGCTTTGATCCGGGCCCGCGCCGTGTCGACGGGGACGTCCGGGCCCACCTCAACGTTGGGGGCCGAGGCGAGGCGTTGTCGGAACGAAGCCGCTGGGGCCTGCCCCTCGCCGAGCACCGCCACCGTCAGCGTCTCCTGGGCGGCCTCTTCCATCTGCGTCTTCGCCAGCCAGCTGCCGCCGATCATGAGGAGGGGAAACAGCACGAGCGGCACCAGCACCATCGCCACGAGCGTGCGCCGGTCGCGAACGGTGTCGAGAAACTCTTTCTTGAAGACGACAAGGATGCCGCGCATGGTGAGGAAGGGGTTGAGTGTTGGACTATGCGAAGAGTAGTCGTGGCGAGGTTGGGGAGACCGCCGGGACAAGCAAGTGCGTGACGCGTGAAGAGTGAGATGGCCGTCCCCCGCGCATCACGTCCTCACGAATCACTCTTCATGCACTACGCAATACTTCCACCCTGCCCGTCCGTCGCCGCCACCGCCTCATCGGCTTGCTCGATGCGGCGGATGAACTCGTCCTCGAACGTGTCGGCCGCCATGTCGCCCGTGAAGGCGTCGTACGTGCCGTTGTAGAGGAGCGTCCCCTCGTGGAGGATGCCCAGGTCGTCGGCGAGCATGTTGACCTCGTCCATCCGGTGGGTGGAGAAGAGCACCGTCTTGCCCTGGTCGCGGCTCGTACGAACCAAGCGCATGATGCTGTGGGCCGCAATGGCGTCGAGCCCTGCGGTGGCCTCGTCAAAAATAATGACCTCCGGGTCGTGGATCATGGTGCGGGCGATGCTCACCTTCTGCCGCATGCCCGTGGAGAAGGTGCCGATGCGACGGTCGGCAAAGTCGTGCATGTCGAGCAGGTCGAACAGGGCCGTGCATCGCTCCTCGAAGGCCCGCTCCGGCACGCCGTGCAGGTCGGCGTAGTAGCGCACCAGTTCGGTCGCCGTGAGGCGGTCGTACAGGCCCGTGCTCCCGGTGAGAAAACCGATCCGCTCGCACACCGCCCGGGGCTCTTCGGTTACGTCCAGGCCATCGACCGTCACGGTGCCCGTCGTCGGTGCGAGCATGGTGGCAATGATGCGCAGCGTGGTGGTCTTGCCGGCGCCGTTGGGACCGAGCAGCCCGTACACCCGCCCCGGCTCACACGTAAAGGAGATGCCCTCCAGCGCGTCGAGCGTGTCGCCCGTAAACTGGGGGCCCATCTCTTTCTTTTGCTGGCGCGAGAGCGTGTAGGTCTTCGACAGGGTACGGACCTCAATCACGGCGGGCCTCCGAGGGGCGTGCACAGGAAACGGGGATGCTCTACGATTCTACGACGCAGGCCTCACAAATGGAAGGGGGCTTCGACGAACGGCCACATGGTTCGGTGAGCGGGCCCAGGCGGAGGCGGGCCGCCCCGAAGAGCTGTCCTAGCTGTCTCGTCGTCGCCCCCCTGCCTGCACTCGCCACTGGTCGTGCGGCCCGCGCAGCCCGGGCGCGTCGTGCGCCTGCATCGTCCGTGTGCCGGTCGCGCCACGCGGCTCACCGCGCGCAGGCCCCGCCGATGGAGCCAAGGTCCCGTTCATCAAAAAGCGCTTGCGGGCACAGCCTCCCGTTCCTATTGTTAAAAGAGTCATCGCTCGTTGCGAAGACACCCGCACCGGCCACGGCCGCTGCGCCCTCCGTCGGCGGCGGATGTCCGCGCGGCCCGCCCCTCTGCCTCACCAGCCTCAACCGACCCATGCGACGCCTTCCCCCGACCGTGTCCGTGCTTTTTCTGTCTCTGCTCTGGGCCGGGCTGGCCCTCCCGCCTGCCGGAGCGCAGGAGTCAGCGAGCGCCGATGTCCTGGTGCCGCCCGAGAACACCGCCCCGGCCACCGCGACGTACGAAGGGGAGCTTCCGCCCCTCCTCGACCGGCAGGCCTTCTCCGGCGACCCCCAGTACCGCGGCGCTCAGCTCTCGCCCAACGGCGAGTACGTCTCGTTTACCCAGAAGTACAAGGGCGTAATGAACGTATGGGTGAAGGGCATAGACGAGCCGTTCAACGCGGCCGAGCCGGTGACGGCCGACACCACTCGCCCCGTGAGCGGCTACTTCTGGACCCAGGACAGCGAGCGCATCCTGTACGTGCAGGACAAGGGCGGCAACGAAAACTTCCACATCTACGCCGTGGACCCGGACGCCGCGGAGGAAACGGAGCTCGGCGTGCCGCCCGCCGAAGACCTCACGCCCTACGAGAACGTGCAGGCGCGCCTCTTCGCAGTGCCCGAGGCCACACCCGGCGAGATTGTCGTCGGGCTCAACGACCGGAACCCGCAGTACCACGACCTCTACCGCATCGACCTGGAGACGGGCGAGCGGGAGCTTCTCTTCAAGAACACGGAGGGGTACGGCAGCTACACGTTCGACCACGAGGGTCGCTTCCGCCTCGCCAGCCGCCAGACCAGCAGCGGCGGCACCGAGATCCAGCGCGTCCGCATTGCGGAGCAGGACACCACGCTTACCACGATCTATTCCTGTTCGGTCGACGAGTCGTGCGGCGTGAGCCGGTTCCACAAGGACAACGAGCGGGTCTATCTCCGGACCAACAAGGGCACGGACGTGGACCTGCAGCAACTCCAGCTGCTGAACGTGCAGACCCAGGAGACAGAGCTCGTGGCGAAGGACCCGGAGGGCGAGGTCGACTTCGGCGGGGCCGTCTTCAACGACCGCACCGAAGAGCTGGCCGCCACGGTCTATCTCGGCGAGCGGCAGCGCGTGTACCCGAAAACTGAGGCATTCGAGCAGAAGTACGAGACGCTGAAGGAAAAGCTGCCGGACGGTGAGATCTCGATCGGCGCGTCTACGGAGGACTTCCGAACCCACATTGTCCGCGTGCAGCGGGACGTGAACCCGGGCGCCACGTACCTCTTCGAGTCGGAGAGCGGCACCGTGGAGAAGCTGTACGAATCGCGCCCGGAGCTTCCCTCCCAGCACCTCGCCCCCATGAGGCCCATTACGTACGAGGCGCGCGACGGGCTCGAAATCCCGGCCTACCTGACGCTGCCAAAGGGCGTGGAGGCCACAAATCTGCCGACCGTCATCTACGTCCACGGCGGCCCGTGGTCACGTGACACGTGGGGCTACAACGCCCGCGCTCAGTTCCTGGCCAATCGCGGCTACGCGGTGCTGCAGCCCAACTTCCGCGGCTCCAGCGGCTACGGGCAGTCGTTCCTGCACGCTGGGGACGAGGAATGGGGCACCGGCGCCATGCAGCACGACATCACCGACGGCGTGCAGTACCTGATCGACCAGGGCATTGCCGACCCCGACCGTGTGGGCATCTTCGGCGGGTCGTACGGCGGCTACGCCACGCTCGCCGGCGTCACCTTCACGCCCGATCTCTTCGCTGCGGGCGTGCCCTACGTCGCGCCTTCGAACCTGCTCACGCTGATCGAGTCGTTTCCGGCCTACTGGCAGCCCTTTCTGGAGGGCACCTGGTACGAGCGCGTGGGGGACCCGGACAACCCCGAGGACCGCACACGCCTGAAGCGGCAGTCGCCCCTCTTCAAGGCCGACCAGATCACAGCGCCCCTTCTGGTGGTGCACGGCGCCAACGATCCACGCGTAAAACAGCAGGAATCCGACCAGATCGTAGCCACGCTGCGCGACCAGGGCCACCCGGTGGAGTACATCGTGGCGCCCGACGAGGGACACGGCTTCAACAACGAGGACAACGAGCTGGCCCTCTCGACAGCCATGGAGCGGTTTCTGGGCAGGCACCTTGGCGGCCGCTACCAGACTAGCGCTACCGACCGCGTGCGGCAGCGCCTCCGCGAGATCACCGTAGACCCCGACTCGGTAACGATGCCCGACACGACGGTCACGGCCGGCGCAGCCTCGCCCGAGGCCCCGAACGGCGCCGCCCTTATGGACGGCTCTGCCCTGGAGGCGGCCACGCTCTCCTACAACGCCAGCATGTCCATGGGCGGGCGGTCCTTCGACCTGTCGTCCACCCGCACCATCCAGCCCACCGCCACGGAGGGGGAGCAGACCTGGACGATCGTGAACAAAACCCAGACGCCCCGGGCCACGGTGACCGATTCGCTGATCGTGGACCGGTCTACCCTCCGCCCCGTCTCGCGGCATCAGCGCGGCCCCCTCGCGATGGATATTGCGTATACCGATACGTCGGCGTCCGGCAACATGTCGATGCGCGGCCGCTCCACCTCCATCAGCAAAACGTTCGACGGCCCCACGCTCGCCGGCGGCGCGCACGATCTCATTGCGCTGGGCACGATGCCGCTTGAACCTGGCTTTTCCACCTCGCTGCGGGTCTTTTCGCCCCAGCGACAAACTGTGCAGACGGCGACCTTCGAGGTCACGGGCACCGAGACCGTCGAGACGCCCGCTGGCTCGTTCGAGGCTTACGCGGTGGACGTGGCGGTGGGCGACGGCAACGTCACAGGAACTGTGCATCTGCGCAGGGCCGCGCCCCATCACGTCGTAAAGACGCAGCTCGACGTCTCCAGCCCGCAGGGCACCCGCACCATTACCCAGACGCTCTCCGGAATGGGGACGCCGTCCTCCTCGGCCGGGACACGCTAGCGGGCTGCGTGGGGATTCGTCCCAACATGCCGGCACCAGCTGCCCCGTCAGGGACCGTCCCAAAAGGGCCCGGCCCCCCGCTTTCATTCGGCGGGACCCGGGCCTTTTCTCATGTTCTCATGCGTCTTTTCCGAATCCTGCCCTCGCGCCTGCTCGTAGGAGAAACCCGTTGTTGCCCTTCGCGATCTGCGCTGCTCTGTGCCTGACCTAACGTCTCTTTCCGCCGCTGCACTCGCCTGTCGGATTCGGGCCGGCGACGTATCTGCCGTGGAGGCACTGGACGCACACCTCGCCCGCGTCCGGCGCTGGAACCCGGCCGTGAACGCCGTGGTCACGCTCAACGCCGACCGCGCCCGCAACCAGGCCCAGGCCGCCGACGCGGCCCTCGACCGTGGCGAAACGTGGGGCCCGCTGCACGGCGTGCCGTTTACCGCCAAGGACCAGTTCTCCACGGCCGGGGTGCGCACCACCTACGCCCTGCCGGGCTACGACGACTTCATTCCCACCGCCGATGCGCCCCAAATCCGCCGCCTCAAAGACGCGGGGGCGATTTTGATGGGCAAGACGAACCTGCCGTTTGCGGCGTACGACTGGCAGTGCCAGAACCCAACGTTTGGCCGGGCCAACAATCCGTGGGACCTGGCCTGCACGCCCGGGGGCAGTTCCGGCGGCTCCGCGGCGGCCCTGGCCGCAGGCTTTGCGCCGCTGGAGCTGGGGGCCGACGTGGGGGGCTCCCTCCGCGTCCCGGCACACTTCTGCGGCGTCGCCAGCCTACGCCCCACAGAACGCGGCCCCCTGCGCGGCATCCGTCCGCCCGATCGCCCCGCCACCGTGCGCCACATCGCCGTGGCCGGCCCCATGGCCCGCACCGTGGAAGACCTGCAGCTGGCGTGGGCCGCCCTGTCCAGCTCGGCGAACGCGATCGACGCCCCAACGCCTCCCGCCGATTCGTTACGCATCGCGGTGACCTCCGAACTGGGCGGCGTGCCCGTCGACACTGATACGCAGCGCGTGCTCCGTTCGGCCGTCGGCGCGTGGCGCAGCGCGGGATGCGACGTAGAGCGACGGCCCGCCCCCCTCGACCTCGAGGACGCGTTCGACACCTGGGGCCGCATCCAGGGCGTTGAGCTCACCGCAGGATTCCCCGGGCCGCTCCGCCACGCGCCTCTGAAGCACCTCGTGTGGCAGGGCTATGTGCGATCGCAGTACGGCTCTCTCGCCGGGCGGATGGCGCGAGGCGCACGGCTCGGCCCACGGGGCTACTTTGCCGCCCTCGATGCCCGCGAGGACCTCGCCGACTCGCTCGACATCTTTCTGGGCGACTGGGACCTGTGGGTGACGCCCGTGGCCGCTACGCCGACCTTCACGCACCGCCGCATCGGGGCCGACCTCGACATCGAGGGCGTCTCGGTCCCCTACGCGCTCCCCATCGCCCCCTACAACTGCCCGACCGCCGTAACGGGCCACCCCATCCTCACGCTGCCCGCCGGCCGGTCGTCGGACGGGCGCCCCATCGGCCTGC
>CAZFJR010000081.1:0-13864 GCA_964519235.1 uncultured Salinivenus sp.
CCGCGGCCTGCGCATCCGTCAGCCAGTCGCCGTAGGCGCCGCTCGGGAGCACGAGCACGTCCACATTGTCGAGCATCGACGCCTCAAAGTCGTCGGCCGGGAGGAGGGTGACGGGGTAGTCGAGCTGCCGGTCGAAGAAGTGCCACACCTCCCCGATGCGGGACGGGCTGGTGGGCGGGCCGGAGAGGGCCGCAACGTGGGGCGGCTCGATAAACCCGACGTTGTTGGAGCCAAAGTCGGGGCCTCGTCCGGTAAAGCCGGTGGGGGTCGCCTGGAGGGACTGGTGGTGCTCCTCGGCCAACTGCCGCACCGTAGCGTCGAAGCGGCCGAGCCGGTTGGTATTGCCGGCGCGGGTGATGATGAGCGTGCCCGGTTCATAAGAGCGGCCGTCCACCGCGAAGGACTGCGTCGCAAACCGCACGTGCACCTCGGCATCGAGCAGGGCCGCCGCGAAGCGTGCGTCGGCGCGGCTGGTATAGGGGGTGACGTACGCGTACGGGGTGTCGGCGTCGCCCGACATCGAGGCGGTAGCGAGGGGCAGCGTATCGGTGTCCGGCGCCACACGGTCGGGAAGGGCGACTGCCTCCAGGCCGTAGGCGTAGGGCAGGCCCCAGGCTGTGATGTCGTACATCAGCGAGTCGGTAATCGTCGTTTTCGGCTCCAAGAGCACCTTGGCGAGGCGTCCTTTGGGCTGGGCCGTGTTCACCAGGAGGTCGCCCCGCTGAATCTGCGCCTGCTGCGTCTCTCCGGTGCGATACGAGCGGCCCTCCACGGTGCGCGGCTCAGTCGCGTAGCCGTAGCGGATGCGCTGGCGATCGAGGTGTTGCGCGAGGGCCGCAAGCCGGTGGCCCTGTGCGTCGCGCTGGATGACGTATGTGCGATACTCGCCGGGTGGGTCGTTCTGAACGGAGGCGTAGTAGCCGGCGAACTCTCGCACCACGCGCTCGTGGTGCTCCGCCGTGGCCTCCACGGTGGAGAGGCCCGCCACGTGGTGGTGCCGCAGGCGATCGGTGAGCGTCAGCGTGTCGCCCTCGGCGGTAATGATGCCACGCCCGGCCCGGCCCGAGCCGCCCTGCTCGTACGTCATGCCAATGGCGCCGTTGAAGAGCGGCCACGTGTCGCCGTAGCCCGGGTAGAACAGGTCAAAGACCTCCTCGGTGAAGTAGAGCCAGCCGTTTTCATTGAAGTACTCGGCGTTGTTGCGTCCGATGGTGAACTGAAACTCCCGCTGCCACTCGGTCAGGTTCTCGTGGAACGGCTCGGCCGCCGGGGCAAAGTAGTACGGCGCGTTGACGCCCATTTCGTGGAAGTCCACGTGCACGTGCGGCATCCAGCGGTGGTACGCGTCAAGGCGCTGGCGCGTCTCTGGCTGGGTGGCCCATGCCCAATCGCGGTTCAGGTCGAAGTAGTAGTGGTTGGTGCGCCCGCCGGGCCAGGGTTCGTGGTGCTCGCGGGCCGCGGGCCGCACGTTGGGCTGAGTGCCCGTCATGCGCTTGTACCACTGCACGTAGCGGGCGCGGCCGTCGGGGTTGAGGACGGGATCGAGCAATACGACTGTGTTTTGGAGCCAGCCGCCCGTGCGGTCGTTCTGGGGGTTGCCCAGCGCGTAGAGCGTGCGGAGGGCCGACTCGGTGGAGACCGACTCGTTGCCGTGGACGCCGTAGCTGAGCCAGACGATGGCCACGGGGTCGGCCTGCGGCTCGCCCTCGGCCCTCCCGGCCCGCTTCAGGTTGTCGCGGCGGAGCGTCTCCAGGCGGCCGTGATTGGTTGGGGTGGTGACGGTGGCCAGCTGGAGGGGGCGCCCCTCCACCGAGGTGCCGTACTGGCGCTGCGTGACGCGGGGGGAGCGTGCGGCCACGTGGCGCACGTAGTCGGCCACGCGGTGCTGGGGCGTAAACTGCTGGCCGAGCGCGTAGCCGAGGAAGGCGGACGGGGATTGCAGGCCGTCGGCGGGCTGTGCAGAGGCCACGAAGGGCAGCAGAAGCAGGCCGAGGGCAAGCAGGAAGAAACGGTACGGACGAACGACGCGCATGCTGGAAAAAGAGCGATCAGGAGAACCGACGGGGACGCCCACAACAAACGGCGTCGGCGGGGTACTTACAGGGGGGTGGTGGAGAGGGGGGCGGGCGGCGGGGCTGGAATTGGGGGGAACGGGGGAAGAGAACGGGGCGCTCTGCTCTTCGTACCTCCTCTTTGAATCAGCACTTTTCGCAACACGCACTTCCTCCGATGGCGGACATCAACATTACGCGGACGCACTCCCTGGGCCTCGATGACGGACGCACTGCTGTGGGACACGTCGCGCAGAAACTTGAATCCGAGCTCGGGGTGGAGGCCGAGTGGACGGGCAACATCCTTCAGTTCGACGGCCAGGGGGCCGACGGGCGCATTGAGGTGGAGGCAGGGTCGGTGCACGTGGCCATTAATCTCAGCCCGTTTTTGCAACCCATGCAGGGCCGTGTAAAATCCGAGGCAGAGGACTACCTCGACCGGCACCTCCAGTCGTAGGCGAACCACGCGTCGGCACGGCGGTCACTTGTCGTTGCTGGATGGAGGCCAAAGGCCGAGCTGGCGGCGTACTGTCACGATCTGGCCGATGTGGTAGGCATTGTGGTCGGCCACGAGCATAACCTCGCGCAGATACGTGTGCTCGTCGCTAGACGGGACCGTGTCGTAGAGGTCGACCGTCTCATCGGTGACGAGGTCGGACAGCGCCGCGCGGTCGTTTCCGAACTGGCCCACGGCGTCGTGCCAGGCCTCGGTGCTAGGGGGAGTGGGGGCCTCGGGCCAGTAGGCGTCTGGCCACTCGGGGGGCTCGTAGTCTGGGGTGCGGCAGTAGTCGAGGAGGTCGTGCTGGGCGCGGCGGAGGTGCTCTACGAGCTCCCACGTCGAGTAGGGCGTGTCGTCGGGCCGCTCGCCGCGCCGTGCCGGCGGCATGTGGGCGACCGCCTCGTCGAAGGTGCAGTGGGCCTGACGGGCGGTGAGAAGGGCGTTGACGTGTGTTCGAAGGGCAGGTGCGGTGGGCATGGACCGAGAGAGGGCGGCACGTGAGTAGGAGACGAGACGCTCGCCTTGTGAATTGACTGCTTCCCCGAACCGTTCACGAATTGTGCGGATCTCTCAACGCGGCCCATCGGGGAAGGGGAGCGAAATGCGGGCGCAACCGAGAACGGGGACCAAAAGCGGGGGCGCCAGTGCCCCCACGGGCCGGAAAGGGGGCATCGGGCAGGATCCTCGGGCACGTACGTTGCGCTGCTGTACAGGCCATTTCTAAAGACTTCTATCCGTCTTGCCGTGGCTCGTTGGGGACGACGCATTGTCTTGCTTCTGCTGGCCGGGTGGGGCCTTCTGCTCCTCACTCGGTGCCACCTGCCGCGTCAAGTCGTTCGCCCCACGCCCGATAGCACGAGCGCCGTCTACGTGGTGCGGCACGGCTGGCACGCGGGCATTGCCGTGCGCCGGGCCGACGTGCCGGACACGGCCTGGCCCATCCTCGGTGATTTTCCCGCGGCACGTTACCTGGAGATTGGGTGGGGAGAGGCCGGCTACTACACGGGGCGCTCCCGTGGGGCCTGGGGAACGGTACGGGCCGGGGCGTGGCCCACCCGTAGCGTGCTCCACGTGGTGCCCGTGCCGAAAGGAGTCCCGGATCTGTTCTCGGCGCACACCATCGTGCGCGTGCCGGTGGGCCCCGACGAACTCGATGCGCTCACGACCTTCGTGGCCGAATCCTTTGCGGTCGACTCCACTGGGCGTGCCTCTTTCGTCGCGCCCGGATACTACATCAACAGCCGCTTTTACGCGTCGCCGTTGCCCTACCACGTCTTCAACAACTGCAACCACTGGGCCGCGGCCGCGCTCGAAGCAGCGGGCTGTGCCGTGTGGCCGCGCGGGGCCTTCACGGTGGGGCAGGTGATTGAGCAGGCACAGACGTGCGGCACGCTCGTGCAGCACGGCGCTTCCGACTGAGCCACCGCTACGACGCGGCGGGGGTCGCCTCCTTCTTGGCCGGCTCCGTCGTGTCGAAGTAGTGCACCAAGCGGTTGGTGCCCTCTGCCCTGTCCCAGCGTTCGAGCACGCTTACCACTGCCGCATGGGGGTCGAGGTGAAACTTGTCTTCCCCCAGCAGAGCGTGCAGGCCCGAGCGGCGCACCACCTCGCGCACCGGTCCGATGAGCCCTGTGAGGTGCAACTCTACGCCCTCCTCCTCCAGCGATTCGGCCACCGAGAACAAGGCCTCGATGGCCGTTGTGTCCAGCCCGTTGATGCTGCTGCCATCCACGATGACCACCTCGATGTTGCGCCCCTCGCGCTCACTTTTGTCCAGGATGAAGTCCTTGAAGTACTCCGCGTTGGCAAACGAGAACGACGCGTCCACGCGCAGCACCATGATGTTCTCGAGCCGCAGGGCCTGGTCGAACCGGTCGAGGTCGCGAAAGAGGCGCGTGCCCGGCACGTGGCCCAGTTCGGCCATGTTGGGCCGGCTAATGCGAAAGAGCACGGCGATGACGGAGGCCCCAATGCCGAGCAGAATGCCCTCCTGAATGCCGATGAACAGGGTGCAGCCGGCCGTGAACAGAGCGATGTAGCCGTCGCGTCGCCGTGCCTTGAAGAGGTTCCGCAACTCGTGCAGATCGATCAGCCCGATGCCGGCCACGATGATGATGGCCGCCAGGGCCGGCAGGGGCAGATAGTAGAACAGGGGCGTCAGAAACAGAAGCGTCAGCGCAATGACGCCCGCCGTAAACCAGTTGGCGAGCGGCGTTTGCGCTCCGGTCTGGTCGTTGACGGCCGACCGCGAAAAGCTGCCCGACACCGGAATGCTCGAAAAAAACGACCCCACGAGGTTGGCCGAGCCGAGGCCGACCAACTCGCGGTTGGCGTCGATCGTGTAGCCGTGCCGCGTGGCAAAAACGCGTCCCAGCGACACGTTTTTCATAAACTGCACCAGTGCCAGCGTCACGGCTGCCGGCAGTAGGGTGTCGAGCGTGTTGAAGCTGAGGGCCGGCAGGGTGATGGGGGGGAGGCCCTCCGGGATGGAGCCCACCACGGCCACCCCCTGCTGCTCAAACGCAAACGCGTAGCTGGCCACCGTGGCCAGTGCCACCACCACCAGCGCTTCGGGCACGGCGGGGAGCCACCGGGGCAGCCCCAGTAGAATCGCGACGCCAACGGCCCCAATGCCCATCGACAGCAGATGCACCTCCCCCAGATGCTGCACTGCCCGCCACAGAACGACGTGCACGTACTGCGAGTTGCCGAGGTTTACACCCAGCAGGCTTCCCAGCTGGCTGAACGAAATGATGAGGGCCGCGGCAGAGGTGAGCCCTGCAATGACAGGCCGCGACAACAGGTTGGCCACGAAGCCGAGCTGCATGGCGCCCATCGCAATCTGCAGCACCCCCACCATGGCCGTCACGATGATGGCCATTCCCACGTACTCCCCCGTGCCTACCTCCACCACCGCCCCCAATCCAGCGGCCAGAATCAGCATGTCCAGCGCCTGCGGCCCAATCGCGAGCTGGCGCGACGTGCCGAAAATGGGATAAACAAGCAGGGGGACGAGGGCGCCGTACAGCCCGTAGATCGGCGGCAGGCCCGCAATGACGGCGTAGGCCATCGCCTGGGGGATCAGCATGACGCCTACCGTGAGGCCGGCCGCCATGTCCTTTTGCAGGGAGTTCGGCGTTGATTTCGACAGCCATCGGTCGAGCGTGAGGCTCTCCCGGAACCACGTCCAGGATTGATGCCACATGGGGATGCCGTGCAGGAGGCGGCCCTGTTCGCGAAAAGCGAGTGCGACGCGCAAGAAAACGCGCAGAGAAGAGTAGACGGTAGGGCAGGAGAAACCGGATCGCCGGGGGTTGATCCCGGAGAAACTTGAAGGAAATGTGATTACATGGGACGCGCTCCCCACAGGGGAGGGGGAACGGGAGCGGTTCGACAGCACGTGTAACGCGAGTGACCCTGTGTTGCATTCTCGCGTTCTGGTGGCGACTTTAGAAAACCATCATAAAGGCATCGTGCTTCTCCAACCGCTTCCGAGCCCTATGCGCTTCTCTGCCGGGGTCCTCATTGTCGCCGTCGTGCTTGGGGGGTGTCAGGGGACGAGCCAAGAGCCCAACTCCGCCCTGCAGGCGCGGCTCGACTCGTTCCAAACGGCCGCTCAGACTCTCGAACGCCGCCTCCAGGCCGCCCGCGATTCCCTGCGGAACGAGCGGGCGGGCACTGCACTCACGCCGCACGTCTACTTCCCGTCGGGCAGTGCCTGGATCCCAGACGAGGGCCGACGTCGCCTCGATGCTCACGCACGCACGCTCAGGCAGGAGCATGCAGGGGCAGACTTCCGCATTCGAGGCTATACCGATCCCGTACCAATTGGAGACAGCCTCCGCGACACGTACCCCAGCAACTGGTACCTCGCGGCCCAGCGCGCAGCCGCGGTGGCGCATTACCTGGACACAAACCACGACGTACGCTCGAAGAGCCTGCGGATTGAGGCGTTTGGCCCGCCTCCAACGAACGCCGGCACGCCCCCTCAGCGACAGCCGAAGGAGCGTCGTGTCGAGATCATCGTAGAGGACGGCAGGGCCGAAAGGGCCGAAGACGGGGGGACGTGAAGGCCGTTGTGCCTGGCGTGCCACCACGGAGAGTCCTGATTTATGGCACCAACTCTTTATGGCACCAACTCCTGTTATGGCGCCAACAACGCCCGGGGCACTAACAACTCAAAAAACCGGCAGGCCCAGGAGAAGGACCTGCCGGCGGACAGCCAAAACGACAGGGTAAATTACGAAACGGACCGCGCCGTCGTGCGGTCTCCGAGTGTGGAGAGGGCGTCCGGAAGGTCGTTCGGATCGTCGAGGACCACGTGGGCTCCGTGCTCCTTCAGCAGGGGCTCGTGCTCGTCGGCGTCTACGTACGGAGGGACCACCCCGATGCGCCACATGCCCGCATCGCTGGCTGCCTTCATGTCGTCGACCGAGTCGCCCACGTACACTGTATTGTCCGGGTCTATGGAGCACCCGGCGGCGGCCAGCATCGTGAGGGAGTGCTCGAGGGGAAACGGGTCCGGCTTCTGCCGGTCGCCCTGTTTTTCCTTGCCCACTACCAGCGGAAAGTAGCCCGACCAGTCCTGGTAGTTGAGCGTCCATTCGGCCTCTTCCTCCGGGCGCCCGGTCACAATGCCCAGAATATGATTGTTATTGAGCGTCTGAATCACGGAGTCGTCGATGAGGGGCGGCTCTTCGGTAATGAAGCCGTCCCAGTCGTCCCCCCGGTATCGCTCCTGAAACTCGGCAATGACGCGGCTTATGGGGACCTCCATGGCCGTGTCGGTGATAATGGCGTGCGTGAGCTTCCAGTCGTCCTCAAATCCGCCGTAGTTTTTGTACCGCTGAATGGCATTTTCACCGATTTGGCGGCCGGTAAAATGCTCGACTGTCTCCTCGATCGCACGGCGGTAGGAGCGAGAGACGTCCACCAGCACGCCGTCCATGTCGAACAGCAACGCGTCGAGTTGTGTGTTCTCGGGCATGGAGGAGAGGAGGGAGTGAGTGAGAGACAATGACGATCGCCTCTCTTGCACACTGGGCGGGCCCTTCAGTTCCAGACGCGCTACTTATTCTCGCCGTTCAGGAGGGCCTCCACGGCGCGGCGGAGCTGCGGATCCTCGTCCTCGGCCTTGATGCCCGGCGGGTTCTCCACCTGGATGTCGGGGCGGGCGGGGCCGTGCTCCATGTTCTTGTCGGTCTGGTACACGTACCAGCCGCGGAACGGCATGCGGGCGTATGAGCCGTCGATGAAGGGCACGGCGCCCGTGGAAATGACGGCGCCGAAGGTGGGCTGGCCCACCAGCGTGCCGTGGTCGAGGTTCTTGAAGGCGTGGGAGAAGATCTCGGCGTTGGAGTAGCTGTTCTGGTTGGCGAGGGCCGCGACGGGCTTCGTCCACGCCGCGTACGGCAGCCGCTCGCCGAAGGGATAGTGCGCCCGGAAGTCGGTGTGGTTTGCCTCCAGGTTGTCCGTGGCACCGCGGGGCACTGTGTAGGCGTGGCGCTGCACGTTGAGGACGGTCATCAGGTAGTCGGTGGTCCATCCGCCGCCGTTGAAGCGGACGTCGATGAGGAGGCCCTCCTTGTCGTGGGCGCTGGCGTAGAGCTCGCGCTCGAAGTGCTCGAAGCTCTCCCAGTCCATGCCCTCCACGTGAATGTAGCCGAGGCGGCCGTCGGAGTACTCCTCCACGAGGTCTTTGCGATTCTCGACCCACTCGCGATACAGCTCGTCGCTGAGGCTGCCGGTGGGACGGATGCGGACGGTGCGCTCCTCGCCGTCGGGGTTGGTCACGCTGAGGAGAATCTTCTCGTTGACGGTGCCCTCCAGACGCTGGTAAACATTCGCGTCGGCGACGGGGCGGCCGTTCACCGCGGTAATCACGTCGCCCGGGCGGAGTGTGCTGGCTTCGCGGTCGGCGGGGGAGCGGGGGACGACGCGCTGCACCTCCACGCCGCTTTCCACCGGGTCGAGCTCCACGCCGAGGCGTCCGGTCCGCTCGGTCTGGGTCTCGGCGCGGTCGCCGGCGCCGTAGCCCATGTGGCTCGCGTTCAGTTCGCCGAGCAGGAGGTTCACGACGTACTGGAAGTCTTCTGTCGTGGAGGCCTGCATGGCCCAGGGGCGGTATTCGTCGAGCAGGGCCTGCCAGTCGTCGCCGTGGAAGTTGGGGTCGTAGAAGCCCTGTCCGAGGGCGCGGCCGACTTCAGCAAAAATCTGGCGTCGCTCTTCGTTGTGCTGCACCGTCATGGACGCGGCGAAGGAGAGCGGCTCCAGGGTGGGGCTGCTCAGTGGCACGCGGGCCAGCTTGCCGCCGCCGAAGTACGAGCCGCCGTGGGTGAAGTGGAGCTGCGACTGATCGGGCGAGAGGCGCACGTCGCTCGGGCCGATGTCGCCCTCCGTGATGCGGGTCCGCTCCGAGCCGTCCCACTGGATGCTGTAGAGGTCGGTCTCCGTATCGGCCCCTGCGGGCCCTGGGCTCCGACCGCCGACAAAGTAGAACGTATCGCCGTCTGGGCCGATGGCCGGGTCGCCCTCGCCGCCCGGCATGTTGGTGAGGTGTTCGAGGCGGTCGTGAATGTTTTCGAGATCAATTTCTACGTCCGGCGTGTCGCTATCTTCGCCGTTCGCTCCCTTCTCGTTTTCGTCTTTCAGGTTCTCCCAGTCACGCTCAGTCTTTTCCCAGTCCTCCTCCTGGAGCCAGGTGTACCAGATGTCGGTGTCGCCGCCGCTGCGGTCGGAGACGAAGGCGAGCTTCGAGCCATCGGGGCTCCACACCGGGCTGCCGTCATTGCGCGGGTGCTGGCTCACGTTGACGGGGCCCTCCGAGCCGTCGGCGGCGTGGAGGAAGACATCGGAGTTGAAGTTGAGGTTGTTCTGGCTGTAGGCGAGCCACTCGCTGTCGGGGCTCCAGGCCACGTCGGTGGGGGCGTTCCAGCCCTCCTGCAGCACGGTTTCGTTGTCGAGCGTGCCGTCCGCGAGGGAGGCCGTGATGAGCTGCCCCTCGCCGTAGTCCGTCATGGCCCCGCGGCGGAGCGCGACGTGCGCGCGGTCGGGCGCCATGGCCAGCACGCGCTCGTCCTCGGGGGTGTTTGTGAGGCGCTCCACGCGGTGCTGCAGCGCGTCGTAAAGGTCGCCGGGGTGCTCGGGGTCGGCGGAGGTGAGGCGGTAGAGGTCGTACTGGTTATCGTTGCGGTCCGACGAGAAGACGAGCGTGGAGTCGTTGGCCCAGGCCACGGCGCGATCGCGGTAGGCGTGCGACGTGAGGCGACGCGTGCGCGGCTCGCCGGTCTCATTCTGCATCAGGAAAAGCTCCCCACGCAGGACGAGTGCGATCTGCTCGTTGTCGGGGGAGACGGCGTAGTCTTGTACGCCGTCGGTCATCTGCATCTTCTCCGTAGGACTGAAGCGGTAGTCGGCGGGGACGGTCACGTCGAGGGGACGCGGCTCGCCGCCGTTCTCGATGACGTAGATGTCGGTCTGGCGCTCCATGGCGATCACGGAGCCGTCGCGGCTGGCGCTGAGGGTGCGCACGCCGTCGTCCTCGAACGTGGTGACGGCCTCCGGCGCTCCGTCCGCCGCCCCCTGATCGGTGATGGAGAGCCGGTGGGCATTGTAGGTGCCGCTCTGCTCGCTGACGTAGAGCAGCGTCCGCGGGCCGGTCCAGACGGGACTGTGGTCGTTGCCCGCGTAGGTGGTGACCTGCGTGTAGGTGTCGGTTTCGGTATCGTAGACCCACACGTTGCGGTCGGCGGGCCCCTCGTACCCTTTTTTGGTGACGTCGTTGTAGCCACGCACGAACGCGATGAAGCGCCCGTCCGGCGACATGCGGGGCGAGCTGCCCACGGCATCGAGGCGGCGGTCGGGCGTGCCGCCGTCGGCGTTCACCGTGTAGATCTCGTCGCTCCACTCGGCCTGTGCGTAGGTGCGGCGCGTGGTGAAGAGGAGCCGCCCCTCCGGCGTCCAGCCGCCGAGGGCATCGCCGGTGGAGTGGTACGTGAGGCGCTCCGGCGTGCTGCCGGCGGCGCCCATCACGTAGAGGTCGCTGTTGCCGTAGCGGTCGCTCGTGAAGGCAATTTGGGTGCCGTCTGGCCCCCAGCGCGGATGCCCTTCGTAAGCCTCGTGGATGGTGAGGCGCTCCGGCGTGCCGCCGCCGACCGGGACGGTCCAGAGGTCGCCCTGGTACGAGAAGGCGATCCGGTCGCCGTCCGGGTGGACGGACGGATGGCGCATAAATGGATCGGTGTCCTGGGCGGTGACCGGTGCGACGAAGAGAGCGAGAACGAGAACAGACGTGAGCAGGCGGGATCGCATGAAGCGAGGAAGGCTCGTTCGAAATGACGCGTCGCTCTTCTACACGAACGTCGGTCTCGGGTTGCGAAAAACCGCGTAGGGGGTGGCGGAGGGCGCCCTCGCAGAAGCGAAAGGGAGGCCTGTGCCTCGCTGGGAAGACCGGGCCGCGGGAGGTGGAGACAGGGAGGAAGCGCTCGGCGCCCCGGGTGCACTGTTCAGGGCGGTGGAGCGCTCAGTTCATCATTTCCAGAAACTCCTCGTTGTCCTCCGTGCCGCGCATCTTATCGAGGAGGAACTCCATGGCCTCGATCGGCTCCATGTCGGCCAGGATTTTACGCATCACCCACACGCGCTTGAGCATCGGCTTGGGGAGCAGGAGCTCTTCGCGGCGGGTGCCGGAGAGGATGAGGTCGATGGCAGGGTAGAGGCGCCGGTCGGCCATCTCGCGGTCCAGGACGAGCTCCATGTTGCCGGTGCCCTTAAACTCCTCGAAGATGACCTGGTCCATGCGGCTGCCCGTGTCGACCAGGGCCGTGCCCACAATAGTGAGAGAGCCGCCCTCTTCCACGTTGCGGGCCGCGCCAAAAAACCGCTTGGGGCCGCGCAGGGCGCCCGCCTCAATTCCGCCCGAGAGGGTGCGCCCCTTTTCGGGAGTGATGGCGTTGTGGGCACGGGCAAGACGCGTGATCGAGTCGAGAAGCACGACGACGTCCTGCCCCGACTCCACGAGCCGACGCACCTTCAGAAGGATCGTGTCGGCCACTTCTACGTGGCGCTCCGGGTCTCTATCGAACGTAGAGGCGACCACCTCGCCGTCCACCGTACGGTCCATGTCGGTGACCTCCTCCGGCCGCTCGTCGATGAGCAGCACCAGAAGGTGGGCCTCGGGGTGGTTGGTGGTAATGCCCTTGGCAATTTTCTGCAGGAGCACCGTCTTCCCGGCCTTTGGGGGCGAGACAATGAGGCCCCGCTGGCCCTTCCCGATCGGCGCGAAGAGGTCGAGGATGCGGGGGCCGTAGCTGTCGGCCTCTACCTCCAGCGTGAAGCGCTCCTCCGGGAAAATCGGGGTCAGAAATTCAAAGTCGGCCCGATCGTCGATCTCGCTGGGGGGGCGGCCGTTGATGGTGTCCACCTGGATGAGGGCGAAGAACTTCTCCCCTTCCTTGGGCGGGCGCACGCTGCCCCGCACCGTGTCGCCCTCCTGCAGCCCAAAGCGCTTGATCTGAGACGGGGAGACGTAAATGTCGTCCGGGCTCGACTGGTAGCTGTACTCGTCGGAGCGCAGGAATCCGTACCCGTCCGGCAGCACTTCCAGCACGCCGGTCTTCTCGATCATGCCCCGGAGCTCCGTCTGGTTCGGGTCGTAGCGCCGCATGTACGCCGGCTTGCCCCGGTCCTCGTCGGAGCGCTGCGAAGCACGGTCGGGGGCCTGCTCCGCCCCATCGCCAGAGGGGGACGAGAGGGGATCGGCCCCGTCGCGTTCCTCTTCGCTCGCAGCCGCCCCTTCGGCCTGCGCCTCCAGGATGCGGTAGATAAGGTCCTGTTTCCGAAGCTCTGCGTAGTCGGAGAGATCGAGGTCGTCGGCGATCTCGCGGAGTTCGTCGAGCTTCTTCTCTTGCAGGGTCGAAATTTTCATTGGGTCACTCACGGGTAAAAAATAGGCCGTCTAGGCCCGATGAGGCATCAGGCGTCGAGACGGGGACAGCATTCCATGGAGAAGCGACGAGGGAGATGATGCAGGCTCGCATCCGCAGAGGGGCGGTGCGGGAGAGGGGCCGAAGCCTCCCGTGGGCGCAAACCCCGAACAATGACGCTGGATAAGAAACGGTTTCCGTTGCGCGGGACGCCAACGATGTGCGTGGCCAGATTCCGAGGTTTTGAGCGGGGGCGGGGCTTCATCGACCTGCTGCATCGGCCGGCCCTGCGCAGGACTCTGGGCTGGCTGGGCCAGAGCAGAGTGGTCCAACCCCCGGTGCGAAAAGACGCCTGTGTATCATTTTGGAGGCGGTACTACGGAGGCAAGTGGCACTTGGTTCGGCGACGCGGAACGCTTTTTCGTGCCAGCGGACTGGCTTAGAGGAGGAAGCGCCCTTCGGGACAAGATATGATGCGATTGTTTCTAGTGTGAAGACGGTGCTGGTGGGACGAGTCGACTGGGAAAAGGAGAGTAGGGACCGGTCACCAGCTTTCCCACGCCACCAGTTTTCCAATGGAATTGGCCCGAGACGTTATAACAACGGCGCTCGCGTGTCTTACCATGTGCTTTCCCGCTGCACATTCCATGGCCACGCTTGATATCAATGACGTACCGCTGGATTTCCCGCCCGCTGGACGAGCCCGAGGTGGTGCCCCGGTTGCAGGAGGCCCTCAACGATCTGCCTGCGCCGCTGGCCCGCGCCCTGGCTCTGCGAGAGGTTGCCTCGTTTGAGGAAGCGAAGCACTTCTTTCGGGCCGATCGCTCGGCGCTGCACGACCCGCTGGGGATGAGCGACATGCCCACGGCGGCGGCCCGGGTGGCGGCGGCCATCGAGAACGGCGAGCGCGTGCTGGTCTACGGGGACTACGACGTGGACGGGACGACGGCGGCGGCGCTGGTTACGGACTTCCTACGCACGCACGGCGTGGAGGCGTCGTTTTTTATCCCGGACCGCTACGAGGACGGCTACGGGCTGTGCCGCCGCGGGCTCGACCGGGCGGTGGAGCAAGGCGCCGGCCTCGTAATTGCGCTCGACTGCGGCATCACGGGCTACGCGGAGGCGGCCTACGCGCAGAAACAAGGGCTCGACCTCATCATCGCCGATCACCACACGCCCAAGGAGACCCTGCCGGAGGCGCTGGCTGTGCTCGATCCCAAGCGGCCGGACGACGACTATCCCTTCACGGAGCTCTCGGGGTGCGGGCTGGGCTTTAAACTTGTGCAGGCCACCCTCGCCCACCGCGACGACGACCCGGCCCGCGCCTTCGACTACCTTGACCTGCTCGCCCTCTCCACGGCGAGCGACATTGTGCCGCTCTACGGCGAAAA
>CAZFJR010000082.1:0-13731 GCA_964519235.1 uncultured Salinivenus sp.
CGGGGACATCTCGACCTTGACCCGATCCCCCGGCAAAATCTTGATATAGTTCATGCGCATCTTTCCAGAGAGAAGGCCAAGGATCTCGTGACCGTTTTCGAGCCGGACCCGAAACTGTGCATTGGGAAGGGCCTCGATGACTTCTCCGTCCTTCTCGATGGCTTCTTCTTTTGCCATTAGCGCGTAGTGGTCTCTGTGAGAGCGTCGATCTCGTAAGGAGGCTGCACAACGTCTTCGATGTAGCTGTAGTCCGAAAGCACCTCGGAGGTCCCCTCGTGTACCACCACCATGTGCTCGTAATGCGCCGAAGGAAGACCGTCGGCGGCCCGCACGGTCCATCCGTCCGCGTCGGTCGTAACCTGCGCGGTGCCGCGGTTGATCATCGGCTCGATGCAGACAGACAGGCCGGGCTTCAGCAGCCGACCCTGCCCCGGCGTCCCAAAGTTGGGCACCTGCGGGTCCTCGTGGAGGCTCTGCCCAATGCCGTGCCCCACAAGGTCGCGCACCACGCTGAACCCGCGCGATTCGCAATGCGTCTGCACGGCATTGCTGATGTCGCCCACTCGCTGGTTGGGAACCGCCTGCTCAATGCCCTTCAACAGGGATTCGTACGTCGCACGACAGAGGGCAGCGTCTTCTTCGGCGATGTCCCCCACCCCAAACGTGTACCCCCAATCTCCGTAGTACCCGTTTAGCTTCGCCCCACAGTCGATCGACAGCAGGTCGCCGTCTTGAAGCGCGTAATCGCCCGGAATGCCGTGCACCACAGCATCGTTAACCGAAGTGCAGAGCGTGTTCGGGAAAGTATTATCGCCCACTTGATAACCCTTGAATGCGGGCTCGGCCCCATGTGTTCGGATGTAGTCCTCCGCGATGGCGTCGAGCTCCGACAAGGTGGCCCCTACCTCAATGTGGCGGGCCACCTCGGCGAGCGTGCGCCCCACGAGGTCTGCGCTCTCGCGCAACCGATCAATTTCGCGTTGGCTCTTCAGGTGAACCATAGAGTGTCCCCGAATCCAGTTCCAGAGGTGGGACCACCACCGCATGAGAGGAAAACGATCAGGCGTGGAGGGAAGCTACATGCCTTGGCGACGGCTCCGCATCTTTCCGCTTTTCATGAAGCCATCGTAGTGGCGCATGAGCAGATGGCTCTCCACCTGCTGCAAAGTATCGAGGGTAACCTGCACAAGGATGAGCAAGCTGGTGCCTCCGTAGAACATGGCAAAGCCCTGCGACACCCCGGCCCGCATGGCAAACGCCGGAAGAATGGCCACGATGCCCAGAAAGATGGAGCCGGGCAGCGTAATACGGGTGAGAATGGTATCGATAAACTCACTGGTCTGCTTGCCCGGTCGGATGCCGGGAATGAAGCCGCCTTGCCGCTTCATCGTATCGGCCATTTCCTGCGGATTCACCGTGATGGCGGTGTAGAAGTATGTAAAGAAGACCACCACCACGAAGAAGAACGCCGAGTACCCCATGCCGCTGATGTCCGAGAACCAGGCCCCGACCTGCTGCATCGTGGCGTTGTTGGGAAAGAACGAGGCAATCGTGGACGGGATGAACATGATGGACTGCGCGAAGATGATGGGCATCACGCCCGCCGCGTTTACGCGCAGGGGAAGGTACTGCGTGGTCCCCCCCTGCACCTTCCGACCCGTCACCCGCTTCGCATATTGCACGGGGATGCGCCGCATACCCTGCGATACGAGCACCACCGCCCCCGTCACAAGAACCCACACCCCAATCTCTACCAGCAGAATAAAGATGTTGTCTCCGATCAGGCTCACCTCATTGGCGAGGGCCTGCGGCAGGAATGCGATGATGCCGATCATGATGATCAGCGAAATGCCGTTTCCGATCCCGTCTTCACTGATTCGCTCCCCGAGCCACATCACGAAGGCGGTACCGGCTGTGAGAACCACAACTGTCGTGATCGTAAACAGCGTCGAGTTGATGACAACGGCCCGCCCTGTGGCGCCCGCCAAAAGGTTAATGGCGTACCCGATGGACTGCAGCGCCGTAATGCCGATGGTTCCGTAGCGTGTGAGTTGCGTAATGCGGCGACGGCCCTCTTCTCCCTCACGCTGCAACTTCTGAAAGTACGGCACCACCGCGCCCATCAACTGAATGATAATGGACGCCGTAATGTAGGGCATGATGCCCAACGCAAAGATTCCGGCCTGCTTGAACGCGCCCCCCACGAACATGTCGAGAAACCCAAAAAGCCCGCCGCCCCCCTCCTGAGCACGCACCTGCGCAAGGGCCGTTGCGTCAACGCCCGGCAGCGTCACGTGCGTTCCCAGCCGGTAGATGATCAGGAGCCCGAGCGTATACAGAATGCGCTCACGGAGCTCCTTTACGCTCCAAATGTTGCGGATGCTTTCGGCAAAACCAGCCATGGGTCAGGCGTTTTGTGCGTAAGCCGCGGGGAGCGGACGAATCCTCCAAGCAGTCGGGCTATTCATCGACGACGGTTGCGGCCCCGCCCGCTTCTTCAATCTTCTCTCGGGCCGACTCACTGAAAGCGTGAGCCGATACCTCGAGAGCCGCGGAGAGCGTTCCGTCTCCTAGAATTTTGACGCGGTCAGCGTTGCGCACGGCCCCCAGGTCCGCGAGCACTTCGGGCGTCACGTGGTCGTCCGTGCTGAGGCGCCCTTCGTCGACGAGGCGCTGCAGACGCCGCACGTTCGCGACCTCGTACTCGGTGCGGAAAGGCGCGTTGCTAAATCCATGCTTCGGAACACGCTGAAACAGGGGGGTTTGCCCACCCTCAAACCAGATGGGACGGGTTCCGGCTCCCGAACGGCTGCTTTGCCCCTTCGTACCGCGGGTGGAGCTGTGCGCCCCTCGCCCCGATCCCTCTCCACGCCCGAGGCGCTGCTTTGATTGCGTGGCGCCCTCCGCCGGTTTCAGGTTGCTCAGATCCATCGGTTCGTGTCGTCGTCTTGTTGGGAATGTCGTGGAAGCCGTCGGCTACCCGTTGAAAACCTTCTCCAGCGGAATGCCGCGCCGGCGTGCCACCTCAAGGGCATCCTCGGTGTCGGCAAGCGCATTGATGGTCGCCTTCACCTGGTTGTGGGGGTTCGAGGTGCCGATCGACTTCGTCAGCACGTTGCGGTAGCCGGCACACTCTAACACGGCGCGCACGCCACCGCCCGCAATGACCCCAGTTCCCGGCGCCGCAGGCTTCAAGAGCACCTTGCCCGCATCCTGCTTGCCTACCACCTTGTGCGGAATGGTGCCATCGCGCAGCGGCACGCGGATGACGTTCTTCTTGGCGTCGTCGGCGCCCTTGGAGATGGCGCTCGACACCTCGTTGGCCTTGCCGAGGCCCACGCCCACCAGGCCGTCCTCGTTGCCTACGACCACCACGGTGTTGAAGGAAAATCGGCGACCGCCCTTCACAACCTTCGAAACCCGGTTGACCGACACCAGGCGGTCGACCCAGTTCTCTTGTCGCTTTTCGGCGTTGACGCGCTTTCGCTCTTTTCGGTCCGACATGTCTGTGCGTGCTGCGTGTATGGATACCGTGCTGGAGAGATATTCAGGAGCCGGAAGAGGACATCCTAAAACTGGAGGCCGCCATCTCGTGCACCCTCGGCCAGGGCCTCTACGCGTCCTCGGTACTTGTACCCGCTCCGGTCGAACACTGCCTTGTCGATGCCCTTGTCCTGGGCCCGTTCCGCCAGAAGCTCGCCAACAGACCGACTTTCCTCCGTGGGGCTCTCGCCCTCCACATCGTCGGCCAGGCTAGACGCGGAGGTAAGCGTGTGCCCCTCCATGTCATCGATTAGCTGTGCGTAGATGTACTTGTTGGAGCGATACACCGACAGGCGGGGGCGCACCGAGGTTCCAAACATCGACTCCCGGATACTGTCGTGAATCCGCTGCCGTCGCTTGACTTTTTCCTTTTTTCCCTTGGGCATGACCGCTGTGTATTCGTGCTCTTTCAGTGGAAACGGAACCGGAGCGTCGCCTAGCGGGCGGCCGTCTTTCCGGCCTTGAGCGAAATCTGCTCGTCGACGTAGCGGACGCCTTTTCCCTTGTAAGGCTCAGGAGGGCGGAGGCTCCGGATTTTCGCCGCAACCTGGCCCACGAGCTCTTTGTCCACCCCCTCCACCGTGATGATGTCGTCTTGCCCGCGGTCCGAATCTACGGACACCGATACGTCGCTCGGGGGCAGAAAGAAGATCGGGTGGGAGTATCCCAGCGCAATCTCCAGGGCACCGTTCGACATCTGCGCGCGGTACCCAACCCCGATGATCTTCAGCTCTTTCTTGTAGCCGTTCGTTACTCCCTCCACCATGTTCTCAATCAGCGACCGGCTGAGGCCGTGGACCGAGCGGTGCCGTTTCTGGTCGGTGGGACGCTGCACCACGACGTGATCGTCGTGGATTTCCACCGTCATCTCCGGATCGATCTGCTCGGTAAGAGCGCCCTTCGGGCCCTCCACCGTCACCGTGTTCGTATCGTCGACCGACACGGAGACATCCTCCGCAAACGGGATTGGGTTGTTTCCTATTCGTGCCATGATTTCAGTCGTTCGTCTCGTACAAACGGAGCAGGCATGCGCCAGCGCGCGCTGGCGCCTTCGATTCGTCAACAGGCGTTCGGTACCGGGCTTTCGTTAAAAGACCTTCGCCAGCACCTCGCCCCCAACGCCAAAGCGGCGCGCCTCCTTGTCGCTCATAACACCGCGGGAAGTCGACAGAATAACGATGCCGAGGCCGTTTTTCACTTCCGGCAGGTTATCAGCGTCCGCATATTCGCGGCGGCCGGGACGAGACACGCGCTCCATCATCCGAATGGCCGGCTGGTCGTACTCGTCGTACTTTAGGTAGACCCGGAGTCGTCCCTGATTGCCGTCATCGATGTTGACGAAGTTCTTGATGTATCCCTTCTCAAGCAGGATCTGCGTCATGGCCCGCTTCAGCTTGGAGGCCGGAATGTCTACGTAGGTCTGCTCCGCCTGCTGCGCATTGCGGAGGTGGGCCATGTAGTTGGATACGGGGTCGGAAATACCACTCATTTCGGGCGTCGGGACGTCGGTTCAGGGTTGAGCGCGGAGGGGGCCTCCGGAGAGCCCCACAAGGGGCAACGGGGGACACTACCAGCTGGACTTTCGGATGCCTGGAATTTTGCCCTCGAGGGCAAGCTCCCGGAAGCAGATGCGGCAGACGCCGAACTTGCGGAGGTAGCCGCGTTGCCGTCCACACAACTCGCAGCGGTTGTTCTGGCGAACGGGGCTGGAGTTACGGGGAAGTTTCTGAAGCTCCACCCACTTCCCTTCTTCCTTCAGCCGTTGTCGCTTCTCTTTATACTTTTCGTAGAGCTCTTCCCGCTTTTCCTCGCGGGCGATCCAGCTTTTTTTGGCCATGTCGTCGGTAGTTGGAATCTATGCGGTGTCAAGTGCACACGAGGCGCGTCCTCCGCAGGTCCGCGGAGGCACTATGCTCCGACCGGCTCTTCATCCCCGCGGCGGACAAATGGCATGCCCAGCCCCTTCAGCAGCGCGTAGGCTTCCTCGTCGGTCTCTGCGTCCGTAACAAACGTCACGTCCATCCCGTCAATGCGGTCGACATTGTCAACCTCAATCTCCGGAAAGATAATCTGCTCGTCGATCCCGAGCGTGTAGTTGCCGTGCCCGTCGAAGCTTCGGTCCGGCACGCCCTCGAAGTCGCGGATGTTGGGAAGAGCCAGCGTGACGAGGCGGTCGAAGAACTCATACATTCGGGCGTCCCGGAGCGTTACTTTCACGCCGACTGGCATTCCCTCGCGAATGTCGAAGCTGGCGATGCTTTTCTTGGCCCGCTGCACCGAGGGGTGCTGGCCAGTAATTGCGCGGAGCTCCTCCACAGCATCGTCCAGCACCTTCTGGTTTTCGGACACTTCGCCGACGCCTCGATTGATGCAGATCTTCTTGAGGCGCGGCACCTCCATCGGGTTGTCGTACCCGAACTGGTCGACCAGCGAGGGCCGGACTTCGTTCTGGTACCGTTCTTGAAGTCGGGGAGCGTCGGCCATGGGTTGGAGCGTCAGGATTCGATGGTTCAACAGGGTGCCCGCGGCACAGTGCTTTGTGGTGAAGGCACTTGTGTACCGCAGACGTTGGCAATCGGTAGTTCAGGAGCGGGGTTCCACCTGCATGCGTGCTTCACGCTTCGCAGGGTGGCTCCGGGTCGGGACAGTGTCTCTGGCTCACCCTCCTAGTCGTCGAGCTCCTCCCCCGTGGTCTTTGCATAGCGCACCCAGCGCGTTTGGCCCGTGTCGGGGTCTTCCACCTTCTTCCGGCCGATCCGCGTGGCGTTGCCGTCACTGTCGATCGGGTTCACGTTGGACACATGAATCGGGGCCTCGCGCTCGACGCGCCCTCCCTCCTGGTTCGACGGACTGGGCTTTTCGTGAAAGACGCGGATGTTTACGCCTTCCACAATCACGCGCTCGTCGTCGGGAAACACCTTCAGGACCTTCCCGACGTAGCCCGCCTCGCGGTCTTCCCCGGCGGACTTGGCGGAGGTGATGGTTTTGTTCAGCATCACCATGTCGCCTTTCTTTACGTGCAGCTTGCTCATGGCAGGGAAAGTTTCGGAATTCAAAGGTTGGTTGCAACAGGGCAGGCGCGCCAGGGACGGCGCGGCAGCTGCTCATGAGGTCTTTGTCGGGGGGAGACAGTTGCCCGATGGGCAGGACTACAGCACCTCGGGGGCCAGCGAGACGATGCGCATGAACTGCTTCTCGCGCACCTCCCGAGCCACCGGGCCGAAGACGCGGGTGCCCACCGGCTCCTCCTGCGGATTGATGAGCACGGCGGCATTCTCGTCGAACCGGATGTACGTGCCGTCGTCTCGGCGCGTCTCCTTGGCGGCCCGCACGACAACGGCCCGGCTCACGTCGCCCTTGTTGATCTCTCCGCTCGGAATGGCGGACTTTACGGACACCACAATCTGGTCGCCAATGCCGGCGTAGCGGCGTCCGCTACTGCCGAGCACGCGGATGCACTGCACTTCCTTGGCGCCGCTGTTGTCGGCTACGTTCAGTCGCGTCTCTTGCTGAATCATGAGTTGTCTTCGGGGTTCGGGATACAAGTTTCGGAAGCCGCGCAACGCTCAGGCGCTGCGCAGCGAGGCGGGCAGAAGCGGACCAGGCGCAGGAGGCGTCGGTCTCGCGCTGCGTCCTATTTGGCACGCTCGATAATCTCGACCAACCGCCAGCGCTTGTTCTTGCTGATGGGGCGGGTCTCCATGATTCGGACCGTGTCTCCTTCTCGGGCCTCGTCGTTCTCGTCGTGGGCCATCATGGTAGAGGAGCGCTCCATGTACTTCCCGTACATCGGGTGCTTCATCTGGCGACGCACGGACACCGTGATGCTCTTGTCCATCTTCGCGGATTCCACCACCCCGATGCGCTCTTTTCGGTCGTTTCGATCGGGGATTGGGTCCTTTGCATGCTCGTCTACCTGCTCGCTGGTGGGCTCGTCAGTCTGCTCCATGGGGCCTGGTCGGCGTTGTTCTTCTGGAAAATTCGCGTGGGGGGGGGTAGGCCGGGGCGGTTCTACGCCGTTTCCTCGACGGCCTCTTTCTCGTTCCGGATGGTCTTGAGCCGGGCGATGAGGCGGCGCTTGGTGCGGAGCAGCATGGGATTCTCCAGCCGGCCTCGGATGGCATGCTGGAACTTCAGCTCGTCCAACTCTTCTTCTTCCTCGTCAATGCGCGTCTCAATCTCCGCGATGCTGAGATCTCGAATCTGGTCGGCGTCCATTGGTCTGAACAGGTTGAATGCAAGGGCTCCTGGGCGCGGGATGCTACTCTTCGGCGCGAGCACCGGGGCGGACCACGAACTTCGTCTTGATCGGCAGTTTGTGCTTGCCGAGGCGCAGGGCTTCCCGGGCCGACTCTTCTTCGGCACCGCCTCCCACTTCAAAGATTACGTTTCCGGGCTGGACGGTGGCCACGAAGTGCTCGGGCTCCCCCTTCCCTTTCCCCATGCGCGTTTCTGCGGGCGTCTTGGTCTTAGGCTTATCGGGAAAAACGCGGATCCATACCTTTCCCTCTCGCTTCAGGGACCGGTTGATGGCCACGCGGGCGGCCTCCAACTGGCGGCTGGTCAGCTCGCCGTCCTCCAAGGCCTTCAGGCCGAAGTCGCCGTAGCTCAAGCGCGTGCCCTTTACGGCGTACGTGTTGCGCTTTCTGCCTTGGTTGCGCTGGACTTTTCGGTGCTTTGTCTGTTTGGGCTCAAGCATGGGTCGTAGAAACGGATGGGCGGGAATGTCTCAGCGGGGAACGCCAGGCTTCGTGCCGGGATGCCAGCATTGGGCACTCAGGACCCACCGCCGCGGCGCTGGCGGCGTTGCTGGGGCGACTCCTTCATCTTGCGCTGCTGGGCCTGCACGTTCGGGCTCAGGTCGGGCTGGCCAAGGATCTCACCGCGGTGAATCCAGACCTTGACGCCGATGGTGCCGTAAATCGTACGGGCGGTCTCCTGCGCAAAGTCAATGTCGGCCCGGATGGTATGGAGCGGCACCCGGCCTTCCATGTACTCTTCGGTGCGGCCCATCTCGGCTCCTCCCAAACGCCCAGCGGCGCGAATCCGCACGCCCTCGGCCCCCATGCGCATGGCGGCCTGCATGGCCTGCTTCATGGCACGACGGAACGAGATGCGGCCTTCCAGCTGCTGCACGATGTTTTTGGCCACGAGCGTGGCGTCGAGCTCCGGGCGCTTGATCTCGCTGATGTTGATCTGGATGTCTTTCCCCGTCAGGGTTTCCAGCTCTTCGCGAAGCTTCTCGACCTCCGAGCCGCCGCGGCCGATCACCACGCCCGGACGGCTGGTGTGAAGCGTAAGAATGACCCGCTCGGGCGTCCGTTCAATCACGGCCCGGCTCAGGCCGGCCCGCTTCAGGCGCGTGTGCAGGTAACGGCGGATTTCCTCGTCCTCGACGAGTTTGTCCTGGAAGTTGGTCTCGGAGTACCAGTTGGAGTCCCAACCCCGGATGGCGCCGAGGCGAAAGCCAATGGGGTGCGTTTTCTGGCCCACGGGTGTGTACCTCGTAGTCTTGGTCTAGAGAGCAATGTCGGATGCTGGGGCGGATCTGCGCTAGGCGGCCGGCTTGGCTTCTTCCTCTTCTTCCACCGCCACTACCACCTTCAGGTGAGTGGTGCGCTTGCGAATGGGGGCAGCACGTCCGCGCGCCCGGGCTTGGTGGCGCTGAAAGGTCGGTCCTTCATCGGCCCGGATCTCCTTCAGCGTCAGGGCCCCCTCGTCGAACCGCTCGTCGTACTGGTCCATCAGGTTGTAAACGGCCGAGCGGATTGTTTTCTCGACGACGCCGGTCACCTTCTGCGGCATGTAGTCCAGAATCGCAACTGCCTCCGGCACGCTGCGGCCCCGCACAAGGTTAATGACGCGGCGCGTCTTTAGAGGAGAACTCCGGATGTGTCGACGAACGGCTCGTGCTTGCATGTCGAATCGTGCAGTTTCGGGGTGGATCTCGGAGGGCGTGCAGGGCCGGGAACGGCGCAGAGCGCGGCGCTTGGCCCAGGGTCGCAGCGGCGGCGCGGACAGCTCCAGGCGGGCGCTACTGGCCCGGCTTGCGAATACGCTGGTCTACCTTGGCCTGCGAGTGCTCCGTAAAGGTGCGCGTGGGGGCAAACTCGCCCAGCTTGTGGCCCACCATGTTCTCGGTGACGTACACCGGGATGAACTGGTGCCCGTTGTGAACGGCAAATGTGTGGCCGACGAAGTCCGGCGTGATAATCGAGTCGCGACTCCAGGTTTTGATCACCTTCTTCTCGTCGGACTCGTTCAGCGCGTCGACCTTCCGCTGCAGTTTGTAGTATACGTACGGGCCTTTGCGTAGAGAACGGGGCATGGCGTCGGGGTAGGTTCAATCCGAAAGTGCGACGGCGCGGGGACGGAGGCGGATCCGTTACTTTCCGCCTCGCTGCTTCTTGGACTCCTGGCGACGCCGGATGATGTACTTGTTTGATTCTTTGTTGCGCTTGCGGGTCTTGTATCCTTTGGCCGGCACGCCCTTGCGCGAACGCGGGTGGCCGCCGGATTTAAGTCCTTCTCCTCCGCCCATCGGGTGGTCGATCGGGTTCATGGCCACACCGCGGGTGCGGGGCCGACGCCCCAGCCAGCGCTTACGCCCGGCTTTGCCGAGCGTCACGTTTTCGTGCTCCACGTTGCTCGTGGTGCCCACCGTAGCGCGGCAGCGCGCCGGAACGAGGCGCGTCTCGCCACTTGGCAATTCCAGGGTGGCGTATTCGCCTTCCCGGGCGGTAAGTTGGGCGTAGGTGCCTGCCGCCCGGGCGAGTTGTCCGCCCTTTCCGGGCCGCATTTCAATGCAGTGCACCTGCGTGCCAAGCGGAATGTTGGTGAGCGGAAGGCAGTTGCCCACCTCGGCCCGTGCCTCGGGACCGCTCATCACCGTCTCCCCCACCTCTAAGCCGTCTGGCGCAATGATGTATCGCTTCTCGCCGTCGGCGTAGGCCAAGAGCGAGATCCGGGCCGAACGGTTGGGGTCGTACTCGATCGTTTTGACCGTGGCGGGAACGCCGTCCTTGTCGTTGCGCTTGAAGTCGACCTTCCGGTAGCGGCGCTTGTGGCCGCCGCCGCGGTAGCGCATGGTCATGCGGCCCTGATTGTTGCGCCCTCCTTTGTTCGGGAGTGGCTCCAGCAGGCTGCGCTCCGGCTCCGTCTCGGTGACATCACTCCTGTCGTCGACCGAGTACTGCCGCTGGCTATTGATGGTCGGCTTTCGCTTTTTGATCGACATGGCGCTGGGTCTTCGGCGGTGATAAAGTAGTGCAACGGGCGGCAACGAACTGGGCTAAATGCCCTCGAAGAAATCAATCTGTTCGCCCTCGGGATCGAGGGCCACAATGGCCTTCTTGAACCCCGAAGTGCGACCCTCTATCATGTTTCCATCTCGGAATTGGCGGCGGCGCTTGCCCGGGACGACCTGAGTTCGGACGTCGTCCACTTCTACGCCTGGATAGCGCTCTTCCACGGCCTTTCGGATTTCAGGCTTCGTGGCGTCGAGGCCACAGACGAAGGAGTACTTGCCCTCCTGCATCTGCTGCGTCGTCTTTTCAGTAACGTAGGGGCGAATCAGTACGCGTTTGCTCATGGATCAGCGCTACTCGGTGAGTGTGCAACCGGTTCTCTAAGGAAGGGGCGGGGAGCGAAGGGGCTCAGGCTTGTGGCGCGAGGTCCACGGTCGGAGCCGTTGTCAGAACGTTGGTCAACCACTCGAGCGCACCTTCCTGCAGAAGAACCACGTCGGCGTCAAGGATGTCCACTGTGTTGATGCTGTTGACCTCTTGCACGTTCACATGAGAGAGGTTTTGAGCACTGAGGTAAATTTCTCGCTCTACCTCGGTGGTCGCCAGCAAAATGTCGTGCCCCCCCACGTTGAGAAACTCAAGGAGATCCGTCAACCCTCGGGTGTCGGGACGATCGAACGAAAAGTCCTCCAGGACCCGGATGTTGTCGTTTGCGGCCTTGTACGAAAGGGCCGAGCGCCGGGCCAATTGCTTCTCCTTCTGGTTCAGATCATGGGCGTAGTCCCGCGGGCGAGCCCCATGGGCCCGTCCTCCACCGCGGCGGATGGGAGACTGAGCATCTCCGACACGAGCGTTTCCGGTGCCCTTCTGGCGGTAAAGCTTCCGGCCCGAGCCGCGCACTTCGCTCCGCTCTTTCGTCTTGCTGGTGCCTTGGCGCTGGTGGGCTTGGATGCGCTTCACGTCCAGCCAGATTACGTGGTCGTTCGGCTCAATGTCGAAGACTGTCGGGTCTAAGTCGGCAGTGTCGCCGGAATCGACCCCGTCTTCCTGGTAAATTGCAACGTCCATGGTTCCGTGGCGTCAGCAGTGTGCAGTTCAGTGCGGTTGGCGCGGCGGGGCTTGCGAGTCCACGCCCACGTCTCTGTGGCCGGTAGCGCCCTACTTCTTGTAGAGCTCTACATAGCCGCTCTTCGGCCCCGGGACTGAGCCCTCTACAAGGATGGCATTCTGGTCTTCTAGGATGCGGACTACGCGAAGGTTTTCGACCTTGGTGCGGGCTCCGCCCGTGCGCCCGGCCATCTTCATGCCCTTGAACACACGCGATGGGTCTGCCGAAGCCCCAATGGATCCGGGGTGGCGCTCGCGGTCGGACTGTCCGTGGGTCGTCATCCCCACCCCGCTAAATCCGTGACGCTTTACAACTCCCTGGAACCCTTTTCCTTTCGAGGTTCCCACCACGTCAATGCGCTCCTCCTCGCGGAAGATGTCTTCTACGCGCACCACATCGCCAAGCTCCACCTCCTCCCCAAAATCCCGGAACTCGGAGAGCACGCGCTTCGGCGGGCACCCGGCCTTCGAAAAATGACCCAGCATGGCCTTCGTGACGTTTTTCTCCTTCACGTTGTCAAAGCCAAGCTGCACCGCGCTGTATCCATCGGGTTCTTCCGACTTCACCTGGGTCACAACGTTGGGGCCGGCCTCGACGACTGTGCAGGCAACGTTGTTGCCTTCGTCGTCGAAGACGCTTGTCATTCCAACCTTCTTGCCGATCAATCCGCTACTCATGGGTATGGTCTCCGTGCAATGGTACGTCCGTCGTTGGAAAGTATCGTGCCTACTGGTCCGGTTGCGCGAGGACCATTTGCAAGGTTGAGGCCTGCTCCCCACTTCCCACCAGTCGCAAGAGGAAAGCTCGGGATCCTCGCTCTATGTCGAAAACGGCTCGGGTGGACGTTTGAAACCGATATCGCCACGCAACCGAGCGCTCAAACCCTGTTGCCATCCGGAGCACGTCGCCTCCAGGAAGAGCCACAAGACCCTCGGCGAGCACTCGGGTCGAATCGCCGCCCGGAGAGCTCACAATTTCGTACGTCCGGGCCCCATCGTCTGACCGAAACGACACCTTTATCTCCTCACTGAGCCGTCCCGTATAGTCGAAGTTCCCCTCCAGGCGCTCGAGCTTCCAGGTTCCGTTGAGGCGCTGGTAAAGTGATGTTCGTTCCGAACCCGTACTGTCGCAGCCCGTCAGCAGAAGCACTCCGGAAAGAAGCGCTCCAAGAACGAGCCTTTGGAGGCGCGGAAAGGGCGGACGCATCACACCTTGATTTCAACGTCCACGCCGCTGGGCAACTCGAGCTGCATGAGAGCATCCACCGTGTCGCTGCTCGACGAGAGGATGTCGATCAGCCGCTTGTGGTGGCGACGCTCAAACTGCTCTCGGCTCTTCTTGTCTACGTGCGGCCCACGCAGCACCGTATACACCTTCTTCTCGGTCGGAAGTGGAACCGGTCCGCTTACGACCGCGCCCGTCGACTTCACCGTGCGGATAATCTTTTCCGCACTCTTGTCAATCAGGGTGTGATCGTAGGACTTCAGCTTGATCCGTATGTCCTGCTGCGCAGCCATGTATCAACCTCAGGTTTCGAATACAGAATGCCGTCGAACGTCGATTGAGTCTACCCGACACTCGACATTCGGAATTCGCGAATGCGTGGGGACCTAGTCCAAAATATCCGTCACGACCCCGGCCCCGACCGTTGCCCCGCCCTCCCGGATCGCAAACCGCAGGCCCTCCTCCAGGGCCACCGGCTGGATGAGCTCCGCCTCAAACGTGGCGTTGTCCCCCGGCATCACCATCTCTACCCCGTCGGGCAGGTCAATCGACCCCGTCACATCGGTCGTCCGAAAGTAAAACTGCGGCTGGTACCCGTCGAAAAACGGC
>CAZFJR010000083.1:0-2940 GCA_964519235.1 uncultured Salinivenus sp.
ATGCCGGCGCTGGGGTCCACGCTCGGCCTCGCCATCGTGTCGCACAAGGCGCCGGCAGGCTACGCGGCGGCCCGTCGGCTGCGCCGGCACGGCCGGTCGGTGTTGCCGCTGCTGCTTCCGGCCGCGGCTGTGGGCCTCACCGCCCTGCCCGTGGGCCTCGCCGATCCGCCGACGCTGAATGGCCTCCACGCCCTCGTGTTTGGGGGCGCCACCGGCCTTTTTCTGCACGTGGCCCTCGACTTTCTTCCTCGGTGTGAGTGGCGGCACGGGCTGCACCCGGGCGCGGCAGGCGGCTCCGGCGATCGGGGTGGGGCGGCAGGGGGGCACGCCCACCGGCTGCGCTGGCGGGCAATAGGGAGCACGCTCCTGGGGGGCACGGTGGTCGTCGCAGCGTGGGCCCTGCTGTAGGGGCTGCTGGGGCAGGCGCCCCGGCCGCTCGCCTGCATGCCCGAACGGTTTGCCTCCGCAGGCGTTGGTGGAATGTCGTTTTCTTGACTGTCCACCTGCGTCTGCCTGTGCCCACCTCCGCCCGCACCGACCTGCCACTGCCTCTGCGAGGCACTGAGCCTGGCTCGTTCACGCACCGCACCATCGCCGAGCGCTGGCCGCGCATTGCGGGGCGGGTGATCGACGAGAACGCGTTCCCGGCGCCGGTCAACGCGCGCCTCCAGGCGCTCCGTGAGGCCCTCCCCGAGGGATCCATCCGACCGCTCACGGACGAGGGGGCCCCCGATGCGGCGCTCTGGGCCGAGTGGGTGGCGCCGCACCAGGGAAAGGGGTGGCTGGAGGCGCCGTGGTTTTTTGGGGAGACCTACTTCTACCGCCGTCTCCTGGAGGCCACTGGCTATTTTCAAGACGGCCCCACCCGGCAGCAGGACCCGTTCACGTACCAGAAGGAGGCAGGCCTCGCGGAGGCGGCCGACGACATTGAGGCGCTGGCGGAGGGGCGCGCTGCTGCCCGGGCGCAGGAGGAGGCCTCACGAACGACGCTCCAAGGGCTCTTCCGGGCGGCGCTCTGGGGCAACCAGGCCGATCTCAGCATGTGGGCGGCGGGCGAAGACGGCCCCAACCACCGGGGCATGGACCGCGCCGAGGAGCACCTGCTTGTGGACGACAGCGCCGCGGCGCTCGACCATCTGCTCGCGCTGGAGCCCCCCACCCGCGTCGATCTCTGGGCCGACAACGCGGGCTTCGAGCTCGTGTCCGACCTCGCGCTCATCGACGGCCTGTTGGATACGGAGGCGGTGACGCAGGTGGTAGTGCACCTGAAAGGCCACCCCACGTTCGTCTCCGATGCGCTCGTCGACGACGTACACGCGACCCTCGACCGCCTCACCACGGCGCACACCGACGCCGTGCGCGCCCTGGCCGAGCGGCTGCAGGCGGCGCTTGCGGACGGGCGCCTTCGCCTCCGCGATGCGTGGGTGTGGACCTCGCCGCTCCGGGCCCGCGAACTGCCCGCCCACACCCGCGCCGAGCTTGCGCGCGCCGATCTGCTCATCAGCAAGGGCGACGCCAACTACCGCCGCCTGCTGGGCGACCGGCAGTGGAACTTCGCGACGCCGTTTGCGGAGGCCCTCGCGCCCCTGCCGGTGCCGGTGCTTGCGCTGCGCACCCTCAAGGCCGAGGTGGCGGCGGGCCTACCGGCCGCGCAGGTGCGGCGCCTCAACGATGCCGAGCCGGATTGGGCCGTGAACGGGCGCTGGGGGGTCCTCCAGTACGCGCCCGCCGTGCCGGATGCCCGCCGGCCCACTGCCGCCCCGTGAGGCCCCACGTCTCCATTTCGTTCGCTCCCTCTCTCGCGACTCCCACGCCCCAATGCCCGATCGACTGACCTCCCGCCAGCGCGCCCACCTTCGCAGCCGTGCGCACGACCAGGATCCCCTCATCCACATCGGCAAGGAGGGGCTCACCGAGGCCGTACAGGCGGCCATCGCGGAGGCCTTCAACACCCGCGAACTGCTCACTCTCCGTGTGCTGGACAATGCCCCGAACGACGTGCGTCCCGTGGCGGAGGCGGCGGCCGAGGGGCTCGACGACGCCCAGGTCGTGCATACGCTCGGCCACACGGCGCTCCTGTACCGCCCGCACCCCGAGGAGCCGGAGATTACGCTTCCGGACGCTGGGCCGGAGGCGTGAGACGCCCCGCTTCGTTCGGGCATGGCGGTGTATTCCGCGTTTCGTATTGCGTACTTCCAGTACGGGGCCGAGCGCTGGACGACTTGTAGAACCCCCGATCCCGCAGGAATACGGGACGGGCTCCCGGCGGCACTTGAGGGAGGCTTTTCGCCGGCAAGGCGTCGCCGCCCCCGCACGCGCCCCAAAGAGTGTAGGCCTCAACGGGCTGATTGCTCGGTGGACGGTCACGAGGATTGGAGATGGGTTTTCCAGTACCGCCGGAGGCCCAGCGCCGCCATCCAGCTGGGGTTGGCCCGTTCGTAGCGCGCCCACGCCGCATCGTCCACCCCGTCGGCAGCCGCCCGGTCGCGCATCCACGCCGTGGCCGCCTCGCGCAGAGCCGTCTCGTCGTCGGCGCGTGGGGGCACCGTGTCGGCGGTCCAGGCCTCAGCGGCGTCGAGGGCCCGCGCCAGCCGGTCGAGGTGGGCAGAGGCGTCGTCGTAGACGCCGAAGTGCGTGGGCGCGAGCCGGGCCTCGTCGTGGCGGTCGACGGTCGTGCGGAGCCGCGCGAGGCTGTCCCGCCAGGCCCCCAGGTCAATTTCGGGCGGGGCGAGGGGAAGCGCCACGTGCGTCTCGCCGGGAATGCGCACCCCGCCCACATCGCCCGTAAAGCACACGTCCCCCACAACGTAGCTCAGGTGGTGGGAGGCGTGGCCCGGCGTGTCGAGCGCGAGGGCCTCGCGGTCGCCCAGCGGAACGGAATCCTCGTCGTCGAGCGCCACCAGCTGGTCACGGGGCACCGGACGCATCTCGCCCCAGAGG
>CAZFJR010000083.1:2950-13584 GCA_964519235.1 uncultured Salinivenus sp.
CCCAGAGGCGGTCCATCTCGTCGCCGTAGATGCGCGCAGCGCTCGTCAGGAGCCGTTCGGGATCGGCGAGGTGCGGCACGCCGATGCGATGGGCGTAGATGGTGGCGCCGTGCTCGGCCAGGTGCCCGGCGGCCCCGGCGTGGTCGAGGTGAATGTGGGTAAGCAGCACCGCCGAGATGTCGGCCGGGGTGAGGCCGTGTTCGGCGAGGCGCGCCTGCAGCATGGGGAACGTTGTGCCGGGCCCCGTCTCGATGAGCGCCGCCCCGTCGTCGTGCCGCAGCAGGTACGCGGCGATGGTGCCCGGCTGGTCCTGAAAGTGGAGATCGAGCGTGTGGAGGCGGTCGCGCATGGGGGAGGGACGCAGTTTGTATTCGGGCGTTTCGACTTTCACCCTTCAGTCCCACAAGAGATTCGGGGCTACTGGGGCTGGAGGCGCGTGCGAATGTCTTTGAGGAGCGCCTCGCTGCCGGCCGTCACGAGGCTGCCGCCGAACACCACGTCGTCGGCGCTGGGAGAGAGGGGCGCAGCGACGCCGCCGGCCTCCCGCACGCAGGGCACGAGCGCCGCCACGTCCCACGGGCGCATGAGGGTATCGATGGCCGCATGGGTGCGGCCCCGCGCCACGAGGGCGTGCTGCAGGCAGTCCGTCACGAACCGAAACTTGCCCGCCTGCCGCACCACGTCCGTAAGGCGGTAGGGCGTCTGGTCGTCCGCGGCGGTCACATCGGAGCTGTGGAGGGCCGTGCTGGTGACGGTGGCGTCGCGCAGCGCGTCGACCGGGTCCACCGCAACAGTCGTCTCCGTGTCCGCCGTGCGGAAGTAACAGCCCTCGCCCCGCGCCGCGTACACCGTTTCGTGGATGGCGGGAAAGTGGATCACGCCCACGACCGGCTCGTCGTCGTCCAGCAGCGCCACGAGGGTGCCGAAGAGGGGCACGCCAATCGTGAAGCCCGCCGTGCCGTCCACCGGATCGAGGACCCATCGGTAGCGGGCATCGTCCGGGCCGCTCTCGCCGAACTCCTCTCCGAGCACAGCGTGGTTGGGGCGGGCGTCCGCCAGGCGCTCCCGCATTGCGCGTTCGGCTACGCGGTCGGCCTCAGTCACCTCCGTGCCGTCGGGCTTGCGGGTGACGCTAACGGTGCGAAAGCGGGGCAGAATTTCGGCTTCTGCGGTGCGGGCCAGGTCGAGGGCCAGGTCGAGCTCGGTGGAGAGAGACGGCATGGAACGCGGAGGGATGAGAACAAAGAGGACTTACGTGTGCGCCGCGCGTCGTTGCTCGAGGGTGCGGCGGGCGGCCTCTTGCTCGGCCGCCTGCTTGTTGCCGGCGGTGCCCTGCCCGTACGATGCATCGCCCACCCGGACCTCCACGGTAAACGTTTTGTCGTGGCTGGGGCCGGTCTCCCGCACCACGTGGTACGTAGGCTGCGGGCGGCCCTCGGCCTGCAGGGCTTCGAGGAGCCGGCTCTTGTAGTTTTCGTCCTGGGTCGCCAGGGTCATCAGGTCGAACGGGGCCACCACCTGATCGTGGATGAACGCCCGCGCCGCTGCGTAGCCCAGGTCGCGGTACACCGCCCCCACGAGCGCCTCAAACGCATCGGCCAGGATGCTGGGATTGTCGCGCCCCTGGTTCTGCGCGGCGTTTGTGCTCATCAGGAGGCGGGCGCCCAGGTCCATCCGGCGGGCGTAGGCGGCCAGGGGCTGCTCGCTCACCAGGCGGGCGCGGAGCCGCGTGAGCGTGCCCTCGTCCTCGTCCGGAAGGCGCTCGTACAGCACCTCGCTGATGAACACATCCAACAGGGCGTCCCCCAAAAACTCCAGTCGCTCGTTGGAGGCAACCGGCCGATCCGGGTACACGCGCAGCAGCGAGCGGTGCGTCAGCGCGCGCCGGTAGATCGATACATCGTCGACCGAGCGACCGAGCAGGGATTCCACCGCGTCGCGAGACACGCGGGCCTCGGGCGGAAGCGAAGCGTTGCTCATAGAGACACAGGCGAGCACGAACAAACAAAGGCGCTGCATTGCAACGCACGGGACGGACGCAGGATCTGAGGACTCGACGAAGATCCACTCGACAGAGATTCACTCGACGACGATCCATTTGTCGAAGCCCCAGGGGCGAGAATGCGAGCGCGAAACCAGAAGATGGGGGGCGGGGGCCGCAGGGCGGTGCGGGCAGGATCACCCCTCAGAAGGCATCGTGCAATCAGTGCCCCTCGCACACATCCCCATCTCTTCCGCGACAAATTCCTTCGTCCCCATGCCCCTGACGTCCACGAACCCCGCCACCGGCGCCGTTCTCAACGAGTACCCGCTCCACACGCCCGCCGAGGTGGAGCAGCGCTTGTCCCGGGCCGCCACCGGCTTCGCCGCCAACCGAGCCCGCGCCGTGTCGGGCCGTGCCCAGCGGCTGCGCCGGGCGGCCGACCGGCTCGAACAGGACGCCGAACGGTACGGGGCGCTCATGACGGAGGAAATGGGCAAGCCCCTCGCGCAGGCCACCGCCGAGGCCGAGAAGTGCGCCTGGGTGTGCCGGTACTACGCGGACCACGGGGCTGACTTCCTGGCCGACGAGTCCGTCGACACGGAGGCTGCTACCAGCTACGTGGCGTACGAGCCGCTCGGCCCCATTCTGGCGGTGATGCCGTGGAATTATCCGTTCTGGCAGCTTTTCCGCTTTGGGGCGCCTGCCCTCATGGCCGGGAACGCGATACTGCTCAAACACGCCCCCAACGTCTCCGGCTGTGCCGCGGCGATCGAGGCGCTCCTGCGCGATGCCGGCTTTGTGGACCATGAACTGCAGGTGCTGCGGGTGGCGGAAGACACCGTCGGCGATGTGCTGGCGGACCGGCGCGTGCGGGGGGCCACCCTCACCGGCAGTGTGGGCGCGGGGCAGGCCGTGGCGCAGCAGGCCGCCGCACACGCAAAGCCGACCGTCCTGGAGCTGGGCGGCTCCGATCCGTTCATCGTCTGCGCCGACGCCGCTCTCGACCGCGCCGCCGAGGTGGGCTGCACGGCGCGCATGCAAAACAACGGGCAGAGCTGCATCGCGGCCAAGCGGTTCATTGTGGAGCGGCCGGTGCTGCAGCCCTTTACCGAGCGCCTCATCGACGCGGTGGAGGCGCTCACGGTGGGCGACCCCGCGGATTCGCAGACGGACATCGGCCCCCTGGCGCGGGCGGACCTCCGCGCCGAGGTGCACGACCAGGTGGAGCGCGCCATCGGAGAGGGGGCAGTGGCGCTCGTGGGCGGCCACACGCTGGAGCGCGACGGCTTTTTCTACGCGCCCACCGTGCTTTCGGAAGTGACGCCGGGCACCGTCGCCTTCAACGAAGAAATCTTTGGGCCCGTGGCCTCCATCGTCGCGGCCGACGACCCGGAGCACGCCGTGGCCCTCGCCAACGACACGCGGTTCGGGCTCGGGGGCAGCATCTTTACCGAGGACCTGGAAAAGGGCGAGCGCATGGCCCGCGCGCTCGACGTGGGCTGCGCGTTCGTCAACGAAATGACGAAGAGCGACCCGCGCCTCCCCTTTGGCGGCATCAAGGACAGCGGCTACGGCCGGGAGCTCTCCCACCACGGCCTCTACGAATTCGTAAATGCCAAGACCGTGTGGGTCAACGCCTAAGCGCCGCCGCGGCGCTACTCCGCACCGTCTGCGGGCTGGGGCAGAGAATCGGCCCGGCGGTACTGGCGAGATGCGCCCTTCTTCGTCGTGACGCCCTCCACGGCGCCCTGGCCCTCTGCTTCTATGCGACGGGCGGGCACGCCCTGGCCCTCGTAGAAGCGGGCCACCGCCGCGGCACGGTCCGCCGACAGGGCCTCCGGGCGCGGCTCTCCGGGCGCGGCAAAAGCCTCCACGCGGACGCGCAGGCCTGGGCACTGGGCAAGCACCTCGGCGTTTTCCTGCAGGCGGGCCTGCGCCTCGTCGGTTAGCATGCTCGTCCCCCGGTCGAAGTAGGCCGCGTTGAACTCGCGGATGGTGGTGCAGACCGCTGGACGGGTGCGCTCCACCTGAACGGTCACCGTACGGGCATCCGTCCCGGCATCGTTCGAGGCCTGCAGGCGCGCCGTGTAGGTCCCGGGCTCCTCATACGTGTGCGTGGGGGTGGTGCCGGTGGCGGTGCCTCCGTCGCCGAAGCGCCACTCGCGGGCTACAGGCGTGTCGCCCTCCACGTCGCTCTCGAAGCGCACCGTCGCCCCCGCGTCGACGGGGTTCGGCGTCGCCGTAACCGACGCGATCTGGGCCGGCTGGGGCGGCGGGGTGACGTCGATGGAGGCCGAGCGGCGGGCCGTTCCCGCGTCGTTGCGGGCCGTAACGGTGACGGTGTACGTGCCCGGGCGGTTGTACACATGGTCGGCCGTGATGCCCGCCCCCGTGGTGCCGTCCCCAAAATCCCAGCGGAGAGAGAGCGGCGTGTCCGCCTCCCCGTCGTTGAGCGATGCCGCAACGGTGACCGGGCGGCCGGTGCGGGCGGTCGCGGGCACATCGAGCGAGAGCACCTGCGGCGGCACGGGCGTCGTGAGGCTCACCTTGAGGCCAAAGCCGAGCAGCTGATTCACCGAGTCGAAGGGCCCGGTGGAGCTGCCCGCAGGGTCGTTGGTCTTTGGCGTTACGCGGCCCGGCCGGTCGCCGAGGTCCGCCGCGCCGTCGATGGCGTCGTCGGGCAGGGTAAAGTTGAACCGCGACTCCACGTAGAACGCGACAGCGTTGGTGAGCGGAATCGTCGCGCCCCCGCCCACCGACGGGCCGTACCCCAGGCGCGTGGGGGGATCGTCGCCCCCAAAGGTCACGTTGGCGCCAAGATCGAGATAGAAAGACACGGCCGACTCGCGGGGCGTGCCGAACGTGTAGCGGCCCGAAAGGCGCGGCGTGTAGCGCCACGAATCCTCGACCGGCCCGGCGTACCCGACGGTCGGGTAGTTGCCGCCCTGAAGGCCAACCGCGAGGCCCCAGTTGGGAGACCACTGGTAGCCCAGCTCACCGTCAAACAAGAAGGGCGCTCCCGAGCCCCGGCTGACCTCCTGAAAATCGAGCGGGTGCCCGGTGTTTTGAATCGGAAAGTCGCCGGTGTAATCGGAGAGCCCCACGCCCACTTTTCCATAGAAGCCCTCGTGGACGTCGGCGGCGTCGTCCGACTGTCCCCAGGCCGGCGCCGGGGCAGCCAGCGATGCGGCCATCAGGGCAAGGAGGCAAAGCAGGCAAAGAAGGCGTGGCGACATGGGGGCAGGGTTGAGAAGATGCAGGGTCTGTGGGACCGTTCAATCCCAGGGCGGGAGAGGTCAGGGTGGAACGAGCAGCCATGTTACGAGAGACAAGATGCGCCTCGCAAGTAGACCGCAAGAAAGCCCCGGAAAAATTTTCCGTCTAACCGCTGCGGCCCGGTTCCTGTGGCAGAGCCCTCGTCCGCGCAGCAGAACGACGTGAACCCTTTCTGTTTCCCACCGTTAGGGGAAAGCTATTCTAGCCATCTCGACACGGGAGCACCGGAGGCGACGCATGCTCGACGACGTACTAGCGCTTATTCGGGAGAACGATCGGTTCTTCATCACGACGCACCTCGGGGCCGACGGCGATGCGTTAGGGTCGCAACTCGCCCTTGGGCGGTTCCTGCAGAAGCTGGGAAAGTCCGTGGCAATGGTGAACAGCGACGAGCACGACTACAACCTCGACTGGATGCCGGGGGCCGAGCAGGTGGAGGTGTATGATGGCGATTTGGCGCAGCAGCAGGCGCTGGCCGAGGCCGACGTCGCCTTCGTGCTTGACACCAACGATCAGGAGCGAGTCGGCAAGGTGGGAGCACTTGTGAAAGACGCTACCGCCACCACTGTGCTCATCGATCACCACCTCAATCCGGAACGGTGGTTCGACGTCCTGTTTGTGCGAGACACGGCGGCTGCCACCGGCGAGCTGGTCTACGAGCTCATCGACGGGACCAACCCGGCCCTGCTGGACGAGGCCATTGCCACGGCGCTCTACACCGCCATTGTGACCGACACCGGCTCCTTCCGGTACAGTAGCGTCACGCCCGAGCTGCACCGCATCATTGCCGACATTCTGGAGCGGGGCGGCATCGAGCCGGCGCCCATCCACGAAACCATTTACGACCGCAAGTCGATGCCAGGGCTGCGCCTGCTCGGCCGCATGCTCAACCGCATTCGCCTGCGCCACAACGACCAGCTCGGGTACTCCGTGGTTACGCAGCGAATGGTGGAGGACACGGGCGCTAGCTGGGACGACAAGCAGGGGTTCGTGAACTACGTCCTCTCCATTGAGGGCGTGAAGGCGGCCCTCCTGTTTTCGGAGACGGACGACGGGGCCAAGATCAGTTTCCGCTCGGAGGCGGACGTGCGGGTAGACGAATGGGCGCGGCACTTCGGCGGCGGCGGGCACCGCAACGCCGCGGGGGCCTACGTGAAGCGTCCCACGTTCGAAAAAACCATTGAGGACGTGATTGAGGCGGCGCAGGACTACATCGCGTTCGACCCGCGTCACACCCCGAACGACGACCTCTCACCCGAGGATGAATCTTACCTGAACACCCTGCTCGACGGGGTGTCCGATTCCAACTGAGGCCCCGTCCGTAGGCCGCGCTCCGCCGGTGCGTCCTCCCGGCTCTGTGAACTGCACGAAAACACCACAGAGATAGGGTTGACGTTGAGCGCCGTCGGCGATTAATGTGACGGTTCCCCAGGTAGACTCGGGGCCTGCGTACGAGAGCAGGAAATTCGCAAACACCGCCACGCGTTCTCGTCGATGTAACCGCTTACCCCATGCCCGTCGCTTTCCCAACAGACGCGCCGGTCGGTCAGAGCACAGGGTCGGTGTTACGCCCGAGACCGCCTGTGTCTCCCGAGACGTCCTTAAGGACGCCGGGCCCAGGAGCGGAAGAGGATCGCCGAATGCTTGCGGCCCACCTGGACGGCACGCGAAACTGTTACCCCGGACGCACAGCGGGCCCTCGTGCTGCGCGCACGGTTCTTGCAGCCGTAGGGATTGAACCCGGCATGGAGTTGCAGGGGAAGTGCCTTCCCGAGAGCACCGTGGCCGCGAGTCGGCCTGCTTTTTCTCCGCGGCCGGCCCTCACTCCGCGGCCGGTGGCCGGTGTCTGTGCTCCCGTCTCCCGCCAGCACTGCCCTGGGCCGTTCCGTCCGCTTTTTCGAACCTGACCGCACTCCCATGCGCATTCAGCGACCTACGTTCCAGCGCCCCGAACCGCCCGCGCCCAACGGAGCCCCCACCCGGGTGGCTGTCACTCTGGGCGACCCCAATGGAATCGGGCCCGAGGTGGTGCTCAAGAGCCTGCACGATCCGGGCCTGATGTCTTCCATGACGCCGGTTCTTATCGGCTCGGCCCACGTGCTGCGCGTTCACGCCGACGTGCTGGGCTTTTCGGACCTCGACATCCACGTGGTGGACGAGGTGCCGGAGGAGGTGCCGCACGGGGACGTGGCGGTGCTCGATGTGGCCGAGTCGCCGGAGCCGCCCGTCATGTTTGGGGCGGCCACGCCGGAAGGAGGGCGCCTGGCCATGCGGGCGGTGGAGCGGGCTGTGGAGGCGTGCATGGAGGGCACGGTCGACGCGATGGTGACGGCGCCCATCTCGAAGGAGGCCGTTCAGCAGGCCGGGTACGACGTGCCGGGCCACACCGAGTTTATCGCGGGGATGACCGGCAGTACGCGCCCCACGATGATGATGGTGGCCGGTGGACTGCGCGTGGGCCTCGTCACGAGCCACATTCCGCTCGCCGAGGTGCCCGCCGCCGTTACGGAGGAGGCCATTCTGGAAAAATTGCGGGTGCTCGACGCTTCCCTGCGCGAGGACTTCGCGATCGAGCAGCCCAAGATTGCGGTCTTTGGCCTCAACCCGCACGCGGGCGAAGGGGGCGCGTTCGGCCCCGAAGAGGAAGACGTGATTGCCCCGGCCCTGCGCGTGGCCCGACAAGAGGGGGTTCGGGTGGACGGTCCCGTTGCGGCGGACGGCTTCTTTGGAACTCAGCTCGACGCCGACTTCGACGCGGCCCTGGCGATGTACCACGATCAGGGACTGGTGCCCTTCAAGGCACTTGCCTTCGATCACGGGGTCAACTTCACGGCGGGCCTGCCCATTGTGCGCACCTCGCCGGACCACGGCACCGCCTACGGCATTGCGGGAAAGGGGATGGCGCTTCCCGGCAGCACGCGCAATGCGCTGGAGGTGGCCGTGGCCGTGGCCCGTCACCGCAGCCAGCGGGCGCAGCCGGCGGGGCAGTAGTGCACCTCTCCCGCCGGGGCGCCCCTGCGGACGGCTGCGGCGCAGGGGGCGTGCCGAGACAGGGCGGCACTGCTTGACCCTTCTCCTCCGCATCCCGACCTTGTGAGCCTGCACTGGCGCTCCATCGGCCCCCCGGCCCGTGATCGACTTCCACGACGTTTCCGTCTCGTTCGACCTGCCCAACGGGGAGGACCACGCGGTTCTTGACGAAGTGTCGTTTCACCTCGACCGGTCGGAAAAAGCGTACCTGGTGGGGCCCACCGGCAGCGGCAAGAGCACCATCCTGCGCCTCCTCTACATGGACCTCTTCCCGGACGCAGGAACCGTTCGCATCGGCGACTATGCGTCCGACCGCATCGACGAAGACGACATTCCTTATCTGCGCCGCTCCATCGGGGTGGTGTTCCAAGACTTCCAACTGCTGCCCGACCGCAACGCGTACGAGAACGTAGCCTTTGCGCTCTACGCCACGGGCGCCTCTCGGGCAACCATCGAGGAGCGCGTCACGAAGGCCCTCGGGCGCGTAGGGCTTACGCACAAACGCCGCAACTATCCCCACGAGTTGTCCGGCGGAGAGCAGCAGCGCGTGGTCATCGCGCGAGCCATTGCCAACGATCCCTGGGTGCTCTTGGCCGATGAGCCCACCGGCAACCTGGACCCGGACGTGGCCGACGACATCCACGAGCTTCTCCTTGACCTACACCGGCAGGGGATGACCCTGCTCATGGCCACGCACGACCACCGACTGGTCACGTCCTACCCGGCCCGCACACTTGCCCTGACGAACCGGCAGGTGATGGACATCGACCCGCAGACGCTGTAGGGCCTTTGCCCGCCGCCTCGCGAATCCTTGGATCGTTCCCCTGCCGACGAGGCCGTGCGCAACCAGCCCCTGCTTGCACGCGCGGAGCGGAATGTAACAGTGATAGAACGCTTTTTGGCCCGCGCCATTTCCCGTCGTGATCGGCTTATCCTCGTGGAAAAGCCGCCTGGCAGCGACGCGGCCCATCGCGCGGCGGATGCGTCTGCGAGGAAAGCACATGGAAGGGCGCTGGGCGCATCCGCCCGACTTCTCTGAAGGGCATCGCCCGTTACGAACAGGCTCCGTTTCTTATGAACATGCTCCGCTCTTTCCTTCGTGCCAGCAGCCGAGCGTTCGATGCGTTTGAGACGTGGTGGGAGGGCTCCGATGCGCGCCGCCTCGTGGCCGTTGTTCTGGTGGGCGGATTTTTGGTGTCGCTGGTGCTCATCGAACTGAACCGGCTGGGTTGGCTTCCCCAACCGGCGGCCGGACGGCTGTCCACCAACCACTTCAAGGCGATCGACATTGCCTTCACGCTGTTTCTGGTGGTGGAGCTGGTGGGGCTGGTGGTGGGGCTGGCGACCAGTGTGGCGGACACGGCGGGAAAGCAGTTCGAGGTGTTTTCGCTGATTCTGATCCGGCGGTCGTTCAAGGAGCTCGTCGACTTTGAGGAGCCGATCCAGTGGGGAATGGAGGCGGGACGCGAGGCGGTTCAGTTTCTGGTGGTCGACGCCGCGGCGGCCCTGCTGATCTTCGTGACCGTGGGCGTCTTCTACAAGCTCCAGGAGCACCAGCCCATCACGCAGTCGGAGGGAGAGCAACGGACCTTCGTCCAGCAAAAGAAGCTGGTGGCCAACGGGCTGCTCCTCGTTCTGGCCGGGATGATGATCCACGCCGTGGTGCAGCCACTCCTGGGAGGGGAGCCGGTGGCGTTCTTCAACACCTTCTACACCGTCCTGATCTTCAGCGACGTCCTGATTGTCCTCATCTCCCTTCGGTACAGCGCGACGTACCACGTCGTGTTTCGCAACTCCGGGTTTGCCGCCGCGACGGTGATGATTCGGCTCTCGCTGGCGGGGCCGCGCTACCTCGGAGCAGCGTTGGGCGTGGGGGCGGCACTCTTTAACCTAGGGGTGGCGGCGGCCTACAGCTACGTCGCGCCCGCCGCGCAGTCGTCGACGGAGCGCAACGTAGAGCGGAAGCGCCTGCACCGTGACCGATCGGCGGGCGAGGCCCCGCCCAGCGAAGAGGGGCCTGCAACGTCCTCCGAACCTCCGTCCTCACGGGCGTGAAGAGGAGGGCGCAGCGAGGACACGCCCCGCCTCTTTCCTACGACTCCGCGTCCGAAAAGTCGCGGTGCCCAAAGTAGTGCAGCACGTACTTGATCTTTGACGCCTTGGCGGGCCCAAAGCCGGGCAGCTTCTGCAGGCGCTTCTCGATGGTGTCCAGGTCGGCCCCGTCGTTCCACAGGTTGGCGGCGTTGCCGTCGTATTCCTCGGCAATCTGTGCGGCCACTTTCTGCGTGTTTTCCGCCATCTTGTTCACGAAGCGGTGCACGGCCGGCGACTCTGCGAAGTGCTC
>CAZFJR010000084.1:0-13166 GCA_964519235.1 uncultured Salinivenus sp.
CTGCAGGGCGATCGCGAGATGGCCAAGGACAACCGGACGCTCGGCCGCTTCCACCTGGACGGCATTCCGCCGGCCCCGCGCGGCACGCCGCAGATTGAGGTCACGTTCGACATCAACGCCGACGGCATCCTCAACGTCTCCGCCGTGGACAAGGACACCGGCAAGGAGCAGTCCATCCGCGTGGAAGCCTCCAGTGGCCTGACCGACGAGGAGATTGAGAAGATGAAGGAAGAGGCCGAGAAGCACGCCGAGGAGGATGAGAAGCGGAAGGAGCGCGCCGAGACGATCAACGAGGCGAACTCCATGGCCTACTCCGTGGAGCAGGGCCTGGAGGAGTACGGCGACAAGCTCCCCGACGACAAGCGCTCCGACCTCGAAGACGCGCTGGAGACGCTCAACAACGAGTTGGAGACCACCAGTGCGGACGAGGACATCACGGCCCTTGAAGAGGCCCTCGACGCCCTCAACGAGGCGTGGTCCGCCGCCGGCCAGGAAATCCGCGACGCGCAGCAGCAGCAGGCCCAGCAGGGCGCTGCCGCTGGCGGCCCCGGAGGTGCTGGGCCCGCCGGTGCCGGTGCGGCCGGTGCCGGTGCGGCCGGCGCAGGCGCAGCGGCCGGTGCGAGCGCCGGCGGCAACGGCGCATCCGAGGACGAGGACGTGCAGGATGCCGACTACGAAGTCGTCGACGAAGGCGACGAGGAGTAGCGCACTTGCCCGCTTCTACAGTGCCCCGTCGGCCCCGCTCTGCGGACGCCGACGGCCTTTCGCGCCCCGACCGGACGCTCCCGGTCGGGGTGTTTTTGTTTGTTCTCCTTGTGCTCGCACGTGTGTGCCGCCTCGGGCCTGTGCACGGCCGACGGCGCCCGTTCGTCCTCGGCTATGGGCCTACCCCCCCTCCTCAAGGTCGTAGATGTCGCGGGCGTTGCGGGTCGTGGTTTCCGCCGCCGTCTGCAGCGGCACGTCCTTCACCGCGGCGAGGCGCTCCACGACGTGGCGCACGTAGGCCGGCTCGTTGCGGTCGCCGCGGTTGGGTTCGGGGGCAAGGTAGGGGCTGTCCGTCTCCACCACGATGTGCTCCAGCGGCACCTCGGCGACGTACTCGTCCACCTCGCTGTTCGAGAAGGTCATGATGCCGCCCACGCCCACGTAGAAGCCGAGGTCCCACGCCCGCTCGGCCACGGCGGGCGGGTCGACGTAGCAGTGGAGGATGCCTCGCATCTTCTCGGGGTGGTCGCTGCGCTCGCGTTCCTCCGCCAGAATGTCGAGGATGTCGGCCGTCGCCTCCCGGTTGTGGATGACGAGCGGCAGATCGGCTGCGATGGCAAGGCGAATGTGGCGCCGGAAGAAGGACTGCTGTCGGTCGTCGAACGAGCGGTCCCAGTAGTAGTCGAGCCCGCTCTCCCCCACCGCCACGATCGACGGGTGATCGCACCAGTCTTTGACGGTCTCGAAGTCGTCCTCCGTCGCGCCCTCCGTTTCGGAGGGGTGCAGGCCCGTCATGGCGTAGAGGCCGTCGTGCTGCGCACACAGATCCACCGCCTGCTGGATCGACGCCGTGTCGATGGCAGGCATCACGATGGTGTCCACCCCGGCGTCGTGGGCGCGCCGGAGCACCGCGTCGCGGTCGTCGTCAAACTGGTCGAGATAAAGATGAGCGTGGGTATCGACGATCATGGGAAGAGGCATCGTTGAAAGGAAAGAGCGCAGGCCCGCCGTGCACCGGCTCCACACCGGGAACGAGGGCCCCATTTTCGAACGTAGGACTTTTCTACGCAACACAGCGGCCACAGCCCAAACATCGACCGGACGCCCCACACTGTAAATGGATTGGCTTGTTTTTCAACGTGCCTTGTGCGCAGGCGCTGTGCCGCAGGGCCTCTACACCGGACTTGCGGCGGCGCTTCTGCTGCTGGCCCCCGGACTGCCCGCAGGGGCACTCGCCCAGTCCAGGGCCGACAGCACCAACTGGGTAGAGGTGCGCCTGCACCACGGCCTCGATGTGGGGTCTGCCCAGCTCACGCCAGAGCGCGGCACTCTGGCGGTGCTTCTGCCCAGCGACCAGACGCCCATCTTGGAGCTGCGCCCCCGCGAGACGGTCACCCTGGGGCGCCGGCAGACCGACATCTACGCGCGTCACGACGACGCCGCCCTGTACGCCCGAACCCTGCACCTCGCCCCCGAGCGCGACGCCGCCTGGACCCTCGCCCTCTCCCCTGACTCCACCCGCACCTACACCGGCAGCCTCCGGATTAGCCGCGCAGCGTCCGACGCGGGCGTGCAGCTGGTAAACCGCGTGCCGCTGTCCGACTACGTGGCCAGCGTGGTGGCCAGCGAGTACGGCCTGGGGGCCGATGCCGGTGCCAAGGCGATGGCCGTGGTGGCGCGCACCTACGCCCTGTTCTCTCAAAAGCACTTCGACGGAGCGTACGACCATGTGGACGGCACGGCCTCGCAGGTGTACCGGGGCCGGGGCGCAATCACCGACGCCGCCCGGCAGGCCGCCCAGGCCACACGCGGAGAAATTCTGACGCACGACGGCGCGCCCATCCAGGCCGTCTATTTCTCGTCGAGTGGCGGGCACACCGCCAACAACGAAGACGTGTGGACGGGCAGCGACCCGCTCCCCTACCTCCGCGGCAAGGACGACCCGTACGATCGCCCCTCGCCCAAGCACCGATGGACCGCCCGCGTGAACCGGCGCGCCCTCCTACAAGCCCTCTCGCTGCAACAGGGGGGCTCGGTGAACGGCTTCTTGCTCGGCGAGCGCACCCCGAGCGGCCGTCTGCGCACCATCGAACTGCTTCGGGCCGACGACACCAGGCCGGAGATCGAAGCCGGAACGTTTCGGGCCACCGTAAATGCTCGTGTGGACGGCACGCCCCTCAAGAGTACATGGTTCGACGCGCGACGCAAGGGCGACGCGTACGTGTTCGAGGGCCGCGGCCACGGCCACGGAGTGGGACTCAACCAGTGGGGCGCCCACACAATGGCCGAGCAGGGCACGAGCTATCGCGACATTCTCTCGTTCTACTACACCGGCGTTCAGATCCGCCAACTGGACGCAACGTCCTCCCCGCCCCCCCTGGCCGAAGACCCCGTCACCGACGTTCCCGACTCCACCTCCCGGCGCATTGGGTGGTAACGCGCCCGGCCCGCTGTCCTTCTCCTCATCCCGCCTTCCCAGCATGACCGGTTTGCGTGCATGCGTTCTGTGCACCCTCCTGCTTCTTCCCACGCTGCCCCTTCACGCCCAAACCCCGGCCACCACAGCTCCCGACACCACGGCCCCCGACACCACGACCCCGTCCGACCGGGTCCGTCTGCCCGAGCTTACCATCGAGGCCACACGTGCTGCAGAGACGCTGGCCGATGCGCCGTTCTCGGTCACCGTGCAGTCGCGCTCGCCCACCGCGCTCGCCCTCACCCCGTCCGCCTCCCTCGACGATGTGCTGCGCCCCCTGCCCGGCATCTGGGTGAACGACCGGCATCACTTTGCCCTTGGCGAACGCATCAGCGTGCGCGGCGTGGGCTATCGCTCCAACTTTGGCGTGCGCGGCGTGCAGGTGCTCTACGACGGCATTCCGCTCACGCTGCCCGACGGACAGGCGTTTCTGGACGTGGTGGACCCTGCGGTGGTGCGGCAGGTGGAGCTTGTTCGGTCCCCGTCCGCTGTGTTTTGGGGCAACGGGAGCGGAGGGGTGCTCTTCCTCTCATCGTCGACGGGTGCGGGCCCGCCCCCCAACCGCGTTCGCGTGCAGGGCGGCAGCCACGGGCGGTGGCAGGGACTGATCGAAGGCGGCGGGCGCCTCGGCGGCTGGTCCCTTCACGGATACGCCTCTGGCCAGCGCCAGGCCGGCTACCGCGATCACAGCCAGGGCTATCGCCTCCGCGCAGGCGGCACGGCACGCCGCTCGCTCGGCCCCGACACCCACCTGCGCCTCACGCTGGCGGCCGATCAGCAGGACACGGAGAACCCCAGCAGCCTTGCCCGCGCGCAGTTTGAACGCGACCCGGCCCAGGCCCGTCCGGCTTTTGTGGCGGTGAACGCGGGCAAGGAAAGCTCGCAGGTGCAACTCGGCGCCACTCTCGACCACGACCTCGGGGGCGCCACGCTCTCCGGCACGGCCTACGGCCTGCGCCGGGCGCTCGACAATCCCCTCAACTACGCCTTTATTCGCTACACGCGCTGGAGCGGGGGCACGCGCTTCACGCTCCGGCGCACCGAGGGCCGGGTGCAAGGCGGACTGGGCGTGGATGCTGCACTCCAGTCCGACGACCGCATCGAGTTCGATTCTACGTCGGCACAGGGGACTCCTGCCGGCAACACCGGCCTGGAGCAACTGGAGACGGTGCGCAGTGGATCGGCGTTCGGGTACCTGCGCTTCGCGGCCACCGAACGAATCGCGCTCACGGGGGGGCTCCGGATCGACCAGACGAGATTTGAGGCCGACGATCGACTTCCCCGCGACGGCGATCAGTCTGGCACCCGCACGTTCTCGTCGGTCAGCCCGACTCTCGGAGCGTCCTTCGATGCCGGCCCGGCCCAGCTCTTTGCGCAGTACAGCACGGCGTTCGAGACGCCCACCGCCTCCGAGCTCTCCAACCGCCCGGGCGGAGGCGGCGGCTTCAACCAGCAGGTAGAGCCGCAGCGCACGCGGGGCTTTGAGGTGGGCGCCCGGGGCGTGGTGCCCGACGCTCGCCTTCAGTTTGACGTGTCTCTCTACCGCCTGGAGGTTGACGACCTCATCTCTGCGTACGAGGACGCCTCGGGGCGTGAGGTCTACGACAACCTCGCGGCCAATACCCACGACGGCATCGAGGCCAGTCTCACGTGGCAAGCCGCGCCCGGCCTGGAGGTGGCGGCCCGCTACACAGGCACTCGGTTTGTGATCGACGCGGCCGAGGACTCGTCGATCACTGGCAACCGCGTGCCGGGCATTCCCAGTCGGCGGCTGTACCTGCACACCAAGGTGTCCCACGACGGATGGTGGGGGCGGCTTTCGGGACAGGGCGTGCCCCGCTACTTCACCAACGATGCCAACACCGCCACCGCCCCTCGCTACGTGCTGGTAAACCTAAACGTGGGGCACAAGGGACTTCCCCTTGGCGGCGCGACGGTGAAGCCGTTTGTGGCCCTGCAGAATGTGCTGGACGAGCGGTACGCAGGCTCCGTGGTGGTCAATGCCTTCGGGGGGCGCTACTACGAGCCCGCCCCGGACCGGTCGGTGTCTGCGGGGCTCAATGTGGTGTGGTAGTCGGCTCCACGGCCCAGTGTGCGGTGTCCGCCGCCGGGGCGGTCCGTCCCCGGGCCATGCGGGGCGTCGTAAAGGCGTAGGCGGCATCGGTGGGCGTGACGACGATGCAGCCCCCCGTGGCCCCGGCCCCATCCGGCGACTGGACGCGGTCGTGCATGCGCGTGAGGGCGCGCCGCGCTGCCGCCTCGGCTGCAGCGCCGCTGCGCACATGCATCCGCACGTCGCGGGCGAGCCCCGTGGCCGCAATGGCCTCGCCCCAGCCCGTGGCACTCACCGCCACGTCTTCATCGGCGTAAAAGCCTGCACCCGGCAGCGGCGCGTCGCCCACGCGCCCTGGTGGCTTGAAAGGCGTGCCGCCCGTAGAGGTGGCGGCGGCGAGGCGGCCGTTCGCATCGCGGGCCACAGCTCCCACCGTGTCGCCCCCACCAGGCGTCTCCGTACCTGGAAGGAACGAATGACTGGGATGCTCGGCGTCCGCCTGGCCCCGCAGCTGCTCGTAGCGACGCTGCTCGCGCGGGCAGATGAGGGCCTCGTTGGGCACGAGGCCCATGCCCTGCGCCTCCGCAAACCGCTCCGCCCCGTCCCCCGCCAGCATCCGCACGCGGCCGTTGCCCTCCGTCAGCAGTCGGCGCGCTACCTGCACCGGGTGCGCCAGGCGATGCGTCGCCAGGACGGCCCCGTACGCCAGCGTGGCCCCCTGCATCACCCCGGCGTCCAGCTCCGCCTCGCCGTCTTGGTTCAGCATGGCCCCGTATCCCGCGTTGAACGCCTCGTGGGCCTCCAGGGCCACCCCCGCGGTGGTGACGGCCGTCAGGGCCGCTTGCTCCTTTTGCAACGGTTCGCGCCCGGCCGTTAGGGCATCGTGTAGGCCATCGCGGTGGACCGGGCACGCGTCGTCGGGGATGTCCCAGGCACCGCCGTGCACCAGAAGCACCGGCCCCGCCGCCGCGACGGTGTCGCTCTGCAGGGAAAGGGCCATCGACGCGTCAGTGCGTTGAACGTGCGAGGGAGTAGGAACGCGCACCGTGGGGACGCCCTGCGACGTCCTCTGTCGGGGCCGGCAGAGCCTGCGCAAAGACCGTGTTGGCGCGGGGGCGGAGCCGCGGCAGCAGCGTGGCCACGGTTTTCCGGAACGCCTGCTGGTGTTGGAGGGGCACCGGCTGAGACGGAGGCAGGTCGAGGGTGTAGGGGTTGACGGCCGCGCCGTGCTTCCAGAGACGATAGTCGAGGTGGGGCCCGGTGGAGCGCCCGGTGCTCCCCACGTACCCGATGGTCTCCCCTTGGTCCACACGCTCTCCTGAGGCCACTGCAATGTCTGAGAGGTGGAGGTAGCCGGACGCGTACGTGCCGTTGTGTCGAATCTTGACGTAGTTGCCGTTGGGACCGTCGTACCCGGCAAACTGCACCACGCCGCTCCCCACCGACCGCACCGGTGTGCCCCGCGGCGCGGCATAGTCGGTGCCGTGGTGGGGCCGGTACTCTTTTAGGATGGGATGGAACCGGCGGTTGGTGAAGCCGGAACTGATGCGAGAGTACTGCAGGGGCGCCTTCAACAACTGTCGGCGCAGGCTCTGCCCGTCTCGGTTGTAGTACTCCGCCTCTCCGGCCGTCCCTTCGAACCGGAACGCATCATAGTCGTCGCCCCGGTGCCGCACGCGAGCCGCCACAATGTCGCCGGGCTGGACCGGCTCCCCGTCGATCGTACGGCGCTCGTAGACGATCCGGAACGTGTCGTCGGCCCGCAGGCGGAAGAAGTCGATCTGCCAGGCAAATACCTCCGAGAGCCGCAGGGCCAGCAGAGGATGCCCTCCGTTTTCAACCAGCGCCTCGTAGAGCGATCCGTCGACTGTGCCCGACACGGTTTCCCACGTGCGCTCGACCGGCCGCGTGGCCGTGCGGCTCTGCTCGGGGCGCTGCACATCGAAGACGACGTATCGGGCTGCGCTGGCCTGATACACAACGTACTGCGGCCGCTGGAGCCACGGATTCACGTAGACGCGGTAGGGGCGGCCCGCCCGCAGGTCTTGCACGTCAAACGCCGGTTTGGCGGCGTCGGCCAGGGCGAGGATGGTCTGATACTCCACCCCGTACTCGGCCAGCAGATCCGAAAAGGTCTCTGCACGCCCCACCCGTCCGGTCTCCACCGTGTACCTGGCCGCCTGCATCCCAAATCGGTCCGTCGGGGGCGAGGCAGAACGCGACGACGGCTGTGCCTCGGGGGACACGGCGGTCGACCCGGTTTCGCAGCCGAGAAGCAGGCCCGCGATCAGCAGCAGAGCGGGGACGCGGCTCAGGACAGGAAAAGACATGTTGGGGGAGAAAGGGGTAAGAAACGACAGCTCCGCGCCGCGCCGGCCGCGAGGCTACTGGTTGTCGCTCTCGGACGCTCCGTCGCCTCCTTCAGCGGCGCCGGGCTTCCAGGTGTCTTCCCGCACGCCCGCCTGGCGGTTGGCCCATCGGGCCAGCACGAAGAACAGGTCGGACAGCCGGTTGAGGTAGACGATGGCCTGCTCGTTGATGGGGGTGGCGGTACGGGCCTCCACGGTGTGGCGCTCGGCGCGGCGGCACACGGTGCGGGCGGAGTGGAGCGACGCGCCGGTTGGCGTGCCCCCCGGCAGAATGAAGCGGTCGAGGGACGGAAGGTCTGCATCAAACCGGTCGATGCGGGCCTCCAAGGCCTCTACGTGCGCCTCCTCGATGCGCTCCACGACGGGCGTCGCGTCCATCGGCGTTGCCAGGTCGGCCCCCAAGACGAACAGTTCGTCCTGCAGGTCGCCAAGGACGGGATCGAGCGTCTCCTCGCCGGGCTCGTTCCGCAGGTGAGCGCGCGCGAGTCCCACGATGGAGTTGGCCTCGTCCACCGTGCCGTACGCGTCGATTCGCGGATTGCCTTTGCCTACGCGCTCCCCGCCAAAGAGCGAGGTGGTGCCGTCGTCGCCGGTGCCGGTGTAGATCTTCTTGCTCATCGAGAGGGACAGGGGACCCAGTGGGAACAGCAGCGAAAAGGGACAGCTTAGCACGTCTGACCGCCGCGGGCGTTTCCGGACCGCGCCAGGGGGCTCACGCAGAAGCGTTTGCCTGGGGGGACGGCGAAGAGACGGCCCCCCGGTAGTCGATGCGGAGCGTCCCGTCCGGGCGCCGGCTCAGGTCTGCGCGCACGCCAAAGACCTCTGCGATGCGGGCGGGGGTAAGCACCGCCTCGGGCGGCCCGGCAGCGCGGAGCGTGCCGTCATCAAGCAGCAGAAGCCGGTCGGCGTAGCGGGCCGCCAGCTCTAGGTCGTGCCCCACCGCGAGCACCGTGCGCCCTGCCGCCGCCTGCGTCCGCACCTGTTCCAGAAAGGAGAACTGATACTGCACGTCGAGATGAGCCGTCGGCTCGTCGAGCAGCAGCAGATCGGCGTCCTGCACCAGGGCTTGCGCCAGGAAGACGCGCTGCATCTCACCTCCGCTAAGTGAGAGCACCGAGCGTGCAGCGAACCCTTCCAGGTCGACCTGTGCGAGCGCATCGCGGACCCGCTCCCGATCCGCCGCCCGGTAGGCCTCCAGCCAGCCGCGGTGGGGAGCGCGCCCGAGCAGCACGAACTCTTCGACCGTGAAGTCAAACGTCAGCGAGCGGGCCTGCCGCACGAACGCGAGCATGCGGGCACGCTGTGACGCCTCCATGCGGTCGATCGGCGTTCCGCCCACCCGAATTGTCCCGTCGAACGGCACGTGGCCCCCAATGGCCCGCAGAAGCGTAGTCTTGCCGGCCCCGTTGGGCCCAAGCACCCCCATCCACTCGCCCGCAACAGCCTCGAAGTCAATCTCGTGCAGAATGCGATGGCCATCGAGCGCGACGCCAAGCCGGTCGACCGAAAGAAACGACACGGCAGTGTGAGGACTCATGAACAGAAACCGCAAAGGCAGGAGCCGTACATGCAGGACCCATACACGGGGCCTTCGGGCTGCCCTCGGAGAAGGCCCGGCGGTGGGCATTACGTAACGATCCCCCAACACTTCGCGCGCTCCAAAAATCACTTAAGATGTGGCGGGGCGGGGCGCGGCCACGAGCACGCCCGACGCCACGCCCCATTGCACAACGCGATCGTGGTAGTGCACCCGCCAGTGCCCCTCGTCGAGCAGCGGACGCAGCCGCAGGGGCCGGCAGCCGCCGACCCACGCGGGCCGACGTGCCTGCAGCGCGTCCCAGCCGCGGCTCACGAGGCGTGACAGCAGTCCTTCTCCCCAGGTAAGCCCTGCAAGGCACAGCCGCCCGTCCGCCCCCAGTAGCCGGTAGGCCTCATTCAAGAGCGTACGGGCGTCACGACGGGACAGCAAATCCAGCACGTAGGTGGCCACCACGCGATCCACCGTCCCTCCAGAGCGGTTGAACATGAGCCCGCCGTCTGTCTGTCGGACCGTGGCCCGCGCCCCGAAAGCTGCAAGCCGCGTTCGGGCACAGCGTACCATCGTGCCACTGAGGTCGACCCCCTCGTACCGGGCATTCGGGGAGCAGTGTGCCCGGAGCAGGCGCTCGGCAAACCGCCCGGTGCCACACCCGACTTCAAACACAGAGCCGGCCGCCCCGAACGCTCCGTGCGCCGCCAGGGCGTCCAGGGCCGGGGCCTCGTAGAACGCCTGTGTATCCTGCCACGCCCCGATGCGGTTGTAGACTGCTCTCGCCTCGGACCGGGACAAAACGCGCCGCGACGACATGGGGGATTGAACGGAGGGAGGGCAGTTCGGCTTATCGCGCAGGCACTCGTTCGTCGCCCTTTGTCACGAGCGGGTAATCGGCCTCCACTTCCCCGCTCACCATGGCGCGAAGGGGGCGGCGAAGCAGGCGCGTACGGAAACTACTCAGATAGTCGGTAAACAGAACGCCGTCGAGGTGGTCGCGCTCGTGCTGAAGCACCCGGGCCAGCATGTGCCCGGCCTCCAGTTCCTGCTCCTCGAAGGCGCGGTCGTGATAGCGCATCCGAATCCGCTCGGGACGGGTCACAGCTTCTCGTACGTCCGGGATCGACAGACAGCCTTCCTCCATGTCGCTCGTCGCATCGCTCTCGGCGACGAGTTCCGGGTTGATGCAAACCATTGGCTGGGGCGGGAGCGGCTCGCCCGCTTTCGCCATCTCGTCGGCCATTGGGGTCAGGTCCACCACGAAAAGGCGCTCGCTGCGCCCCACCTGCGGCGCCGCCAGGCCAATGCCCGCGGCGTTGTGCATCGTCTCAATCATGTCGTCGATGAGCGATTGCAGTTCGTCGGTGTTCTCCTGCACAGGCTCGGTGTCTTCCCGCAGGGCATCGTGTCCGTAGACGTAAATGGGGAGTACCATGGGCACAGGCAGTTGCGAAGAAACTACGTGAACAGGAATGATACGCCTCGCCCCCCGAGAAGTGCCGAAGCTCGTTCCGGGCATCCCGCGTCAGTCCCGACCGTAGTCGTCCTCCAGCCGGATGATGTCGTCCTCCACACACAGCCCCATCTGCGTCTCGATAAAGACGAGGGGCTCGTCGCCGTCGTTTTCAATGCGGTGGACGTCGCCCGTGTCGATGAAGCAGGTGTCGCCCTCGGCCACGTCGATGCGTTCGTCATTGCGCGTAAACACCCCCGATCCGCGCACCACCACCCAGTGCTCTTTGCGGTGCTCGTGCTTCTGCAGCGAGAGGCGTTCGCCAGGATGTACGATGATGCGCTTCACTCGGTACCCGGGCTCGTTCAGGTACTCTTCCCAGCGGCCCCAGGGGCGATCGTCGGCGTCTAGTAGCATAGCGGTTGGATGTGGTTCGTGCAGGCATGCATTGGTCGTGTGAAGAGGCCCCCCGGCCCTTCCGCGCAGGTCGGCACGTCTCGTGCCTTCCCCCTATGCCTCGGCGGGAGTCCGGGCCTCTTCCACAGGCGGCTCGGCCGTTTCGACCGGCGTGCCCGCCACCTGTAGCAGCCCAAAGAGCACCCCACCCCCCAACAGGAGCCCCAGCCACCAGGGCATTCCAAAGCCGGCGGGCAGCGTCCCCAGAAGGATGGCCACGGCCCCCACGCTCAGCGCATACGGCAGCTGCGTGCGCACGTGCTCGATGTGATCGCACCCGCTGGCCATCGACGAGAGAATGGTGGTGTCGGAAATTGGGGAGCAGTGGTCGCCCCACACCGATCCGGCAAGCACGCAGGAGACGGACGAATACAGGATGTGGTAGTGTGCCGGGGCATCCATTCCGTTCTGGACAAGCACTGCCCACACCAGCGGCACCACGAGCGGCATGAGGATGCCCATGGTGCCCCAGCTCGACCCCGTCGCGAAGGCCGTAGCGGCCGCGAGCACGAAGATGATGGCCGGCACTACGCCGGGCGGCAGCGCCTCCCCCAGCACAGAGACCAGATAGTCGGCCGTGTGCAGCACGTCGGTGATGTTGGACAGGGCCCAGGCCAAGACGAGGATAATCATTGCGAAGAGCATCGACTTGAGCCCTTCGTACCACGCCTCCACGGTCTGCTCCAGGTCCAGGATGCCCTGCCCGATGGACAGGGCGGCGGCAACCAACACCCCCATCAATGAGCCCCACATGAGCGCCGTGTACGAGTCGGCCTCCCCGATGATATCACTGAGCGGCGCCCCCACCCCCACTGCCTGCACGCCCGTCGCGTACAGTCCCGCCAGTACGCCGCCCACCAGCACAAGAATTGGGATCACCGCGTTGGCCGCCCGGGAGGGCGTTCCCTCCGGCGGGGCGAGTTCTTCCCCCTCGGCCGCCGCCTCGTCGACGCTTGCCTCTTCTCCCAGCACCTCGCCCGTCTGGCGCGCCCGCCGCTCCGCCTGGTACATCGGTCCGAAGTCCAGGCCCCGGTAGGCCACCAGGAAGACGAAGAAGAGGGCCAGCAGCGGGTAGAAGTTGTAAGGAATGGAGCTCAGAAAGACCGAATAGGCCCCCTGCGAAAAGCCCTCGATGTTCTCGATGGCCGTCCCCAACAGCCCCACCTGATACCCAATCCAGGTCGTCACCAGCGCCAGGGTCGCAATGGGAGCCGCCGTTGAGTCGACAATGTAGGCCAGCTTTTCCCGGGAGATGCGCAGGCGATCGGTCACGGGCCGCATCGTGTTGCCCACGATGAGCGTGTTGGCGTAGTCGTCAAAGAAAATACTGACCCCGAGCACCCCCGTTACCACCTGCCCCCGTCTGGAAGTGCTGGCAAGGCCCGTCAGGCGCTCGACGATGCCGAGCGTTCCCCCGTTTTTGGAAATGATGCCCACCATGCCCCCAATCATAAGCGAGAACAGAATGATGGCCACATGGCTGGAGGTGGCCATGGCGTTGAGCACGTAGACCTCGAACGTGTCGAGCAGCCCTTTGAACGCTCCCCAGGGCGAGAGGCCAATCGCCAGCACGGCTCCCACCCACACCCCAAAAAACAGCGCCGGCACCACCCGCCGGTAGACAAGCGCCATCCCGATGGCCAGTAGCGGGGGCAAAATGGAGAGCCATCCCGGAATCGATCGCGTACTTGTGGACCGGAGCACCTGCCCCCCCGCCACCACGTCTACGGACACCGACCCGCTCGCCGCGGCGGTCACGCCCTCGGCCGTCCATTCATCCGCGTCGGGGTTGTGCACGAGGGGCACTGTCTCTTCCCCCACCCGTACCGCCAGCGGGCCAGATGCCGCCAGCGACGAGTCGCCCGGCACCGTCACCGAAAACTCAATGCCCGCAAGCACCGGGTCAGGCAGATCGATCCTCGAGCCGTCTTGCGCCACCGCCGTGGGGCCGATGCCCAACAGCCCAGCGCCCAACAGCCCGACACACAACAGCCCAACAGCAAGCGCGCACCGCCGGGAGAGTGAAGCAGAAGCAATCATCGGACGACGTCGTCCCTCAGTCAGGATCTCGTTCCAAAAATACGGTCCCCCGCGTCGCCCAGGCCCGGCCGGATGAACGCGTT
>CAZFJR010000085.1:0-13026 GCA_964519235.1 uncultured Salinivenus sp.
AAGGCGTTGGCGTAGGCCCCGTCCGGCCCCAGGTGGTTGTAGATGACGTCCAGGATCACCGCCAGGCCGGTCTGGTGCGCCGCGTCCACGAGACGGCGCAGGTCGTTGGGCCGCCCGTAGGCGCGGGACGGGGCGAACCAGGCCGCCGGGTCGTAGCCCCAGTTCCGGTCGCCCGGAAAATCGTGCACCGGCATCAGCTCGATCGCCGTCACGCCCAGATCCTTCAGGTACGCCAGCTGCTCCCGCACCGCGTCGAAACTCCCCGCGTCTGTGAAGGCGCCGACGTGCAGCTCGTAGATCACGAGGTCCTCGCGGGCCACGCCGTCCCAGTCCGCGTCGCCCCACGCGTACGCGTCCGGGTCGATTACCTCGGAGGGGCCGTGCACGCCCTCGGGCTGGTGGCGGGCGGCCGGGTCGGGAAACGGGCCGCTGTCGTCGAGCCGGAACTGGTAGCGGGTGCCGGGCGCCGCCACGTTGGTCGTGGCCTCAAACAGACCGTTCTCGGTCTGCGTGAGGGAGAGCGACGCCCCGCTGTTGAGCTCAAGGCCGACGGCGTTGGCCGCCGGGGCCCAGACCCGGAACGTGACGGCGTCGTCGTGGGGGAGGGCGCCGTGGAGGGGAAAATCAGTCATGCCGTTGCGGAAGCGTTCGGAGGCGCCGTTGTCGGGGGACGCCCCGATGAGGGGCGCTCGGGCAGGGGGCGAAGGAGGGGGTCAGTCGTAGTCGGAGGCCCGGCCGTACAGGTGTGTAAACGTCTTCAGAACACTCGCGTCCTCGTCGGCAAGTTGATCGGGGGTAAAACGCCACGTCCAATTGTCGTCTAGGGTGCCCGGCGTGTTCATGCGGGCCTCGCTTCCCAGCCCCAGCACGTCCTGCAGGGGAATCACCACGCGGTCGGCCACAGACGCCATGAGGGCCCGCACAGCGGAGCGTGGAATGTCGGCGTTGTCAGTGTCGTCGGGGAGGTTGAGGTACGAGCTGGCAAACGCCTGGCCTTCGCCGGAAAGCTCCTCGTGCCACCAGCCCAGGGTGGTGTCGTTGTCGTGCGTGCCTGTGTAGGCAACCAGATTGCGGCGGTAGTTGTGGGGCAAAAAGTCATTGTCGGGGCTGCCGCCGAAGGCGAACTGCAGAACCGCCATGCCGGGAAGGTCGAACTGGTCGCGGAGGTCTTTGACCGAGTCGGTGATGATGCCGAGGTCTTCGGCCACGACCGGCAGGGTGCCAAACTCCGCCTCCATCGCGTTGAGAAAGTGCGCCCCAGGGGCACTTTGCCATTCGCCCTTAATGGCGGTGTTTTGGTCGGCTGGGATTTGCCAGTATTCGTCGAACCCGCGGAAGTGGTCGAGGCGCACGAGGTCGAACCGATCGAATGCTCGGCGCAGCCGCTCCGTCCACCACGGATACCCGCGCTCCTTCATCCGGTCCCACCGGTAGAGGGGGTTGCCCCAGCGCTGTCCTTCGGGGCTGAAGTAGTCGGGCGGCACGCCGGCCACCACACGCGGCTCGCCCGCCTCGTCGAGATGAAAGAGGTCCTGGTGCGCCCACACGTCGGCACTGTCGTGGGCCACGTAGATGGGCAGATCGCCGAACAGACGGATGTTGCGGGTGCGGCAGTAGGCTTGCAGGGCCGTCCACTGGCGGTGAAAAAGGTACTGCCAGAAGATGTGCTTCTGAATCGCTTCGGCGTGCTCCTCGCGGGCCTGCTGCAAGGCCGTCGGTTCGCAGCGCGCCAAGGGGGCGGGCCACTCGGTCCACGGCGCCCCGTCGTGCGCGTCCTTGAGGGCCGCGTAGAGCGCGTACTCGTCGAGCCACACGGACTGCGACTCCCGGAATTTTCGGAACCGCGTGGCGTCGATTGTGGCTGCGTCGTTTTGGAAGCGCCGGAAGGCCGTGCGCAGGACGGCACGCTTGCGGGGAACGAGCCGCTCGTAGTCGACGCGGTCGTCGGGCAGAGCGGCGAGGGGCTCCAGTTCATCCGCCTCCAACAGCCCGCTTTCCACGAGGGGCTCTGGCGCGATGAGGAGCGGATTGCCGGCGAAGGTGGATGGGCTGGAGTAGGGCGACGCCCCCGGCCCCACGGGCCCCACCGGCAGCATTTGCCAGAGGCGCTGGTTGGTACGGGTGAGAAAGTCGGCGAACCGGAAGGCGGCGGCCCCGAGGTCCCCAATGCCGTAGGCGCTGGGAAGAGAGCTGATGTGGAGAAGAACACCGCTAACACGTCGAGAATCCACAGGAGTCGGGAGGTTGGTGGGGAAGCGCGGCGGGGAATGGACGAGATGCGCCGCCATAGTCAACGAAGGCCACCGGAAATTTCCAAACGTCGCGTCGACGTTTCAATAAGGGTCCAAAAGAGGCAGTCGACGGGCGGCGGGCGTCAGGCGGTAGAGGCATCGGTGGGGAGGCGAGGGCGCTCGTTGGGGGCGAGCCGTGTGTTGGGGGCTCCGGTGGCGGCCTCCACGCGGGCCCGGTAGAGCTGCTGGAATCGCCCATACAGCCCGTCGAACTGCGTGTCGGCCTCGTCGGCCGGCACGTCGATCACCTCCGGGTACGCAAACCCGGCGGCCCCGGCGGTGTCTACGAACAGCGTCTTGAGGCCAAGGCGTCGCTGAAAGAGTGACGCGGTGGCGTGGAAGACGTGAAATTTCTCGGTGGGCACGATCCAGAGGTAGTGCGAGAGCACGCCGCGCCGAATGTAGAAGCCGTCCTCGCCCGCCGCGTACGTGTGGTTGCGATATTGGAGCACGGCCCACCCGAGCACGGCAGGCACAAGGCCGAAGCCCCACCAGGGAAGCGCCGCCCCGCCGGGATGAAGCCAGTCCGCCGGCCAAAAGTACACTGCAGGCAGCAGCCCCGCCGCAAGGGCCGCCGTGTACCGGAAAAACCGGCGGCGAATGGTCAGGCGCGACACGTGGGAGAAGGAGTCGGGCAGGTCGAACGCCCGCACGCGGCCCGCCAGCTCCAGGATGCGCTCGGCGCTCGCAAACGGCGCAATGACGCGGTGCCCCTGCTCCTCCACGTCGATGCCGATGGTTTGCACCTTCAGTTCGTACCACCCAAAGGCCCGCATGAAGGGATTGGTGCGCAGGATCAGCGTCTGCACCTTGTCGAGCGGGATGGTGCCCTCGGTGACCGTAAAGAGGCCGTGGCGCTTGCGCAGCTTGTCCCCGTCCAGCCACAGGCGGAAGTTGTAGTAGCGCGCGAGGTGAACCGCGATCCCGCTGGCCCAGCCCAGGAGGACGGCAACGAGGACCGTCACGGCGATGGCAACCGCCGGGTGGCTGAGCACAATCTCCGCGAGCCACGCCATACGGTCTTCCCGGAGAAACCGCTGCATGAGCGTCTCCGGGTTGAAGAACTCCAGCACCGAGAAGATGACGGCGAGATAGAGCAGTGAGAACCGAAACGCCCCCGACAGCAGGACGCGGCGCAGAGGCATCTCAAAAAGCGTCTCCGCCGCCGCGTCCGCGGTCGCGTCGTCGGGCGCATCGTCGGACGTGTTGGTTGCCGCGTCCGCGGGGTCGCGCTGGAAGGAGCGTACCACCTGCCGGATCTCGCGCGCCTCGCCGACGCTCACGTATTCGAGGCTGCCTTCAGTGCCGGAGCTGCCCGCCGTCTCGATTTTGACCTTCGCCAGTCCCAGCACCCGCGCCACGAGACTGCGTTCGATCTGAATGTTCTGGATGCGCTCGATGGGGATGCTCCGGTTCTTGCGGGTGATGACGCCGCTCTGAATCACGATCTGCTTTGGCGTAATGCGGTAGCTGAAGCGCCAGTACTGTAGCAGAATGGCTGGCAGGGCAAACGCGCCATACAGGACGCCCAGCACCAGGGACGTCACGTTCTCGGTGGAGTCGGGATTGCGGAGCAGCGGAAACAGAATCACCAGCAGGGCGGGCAGGCTGGCCCCCACCCGCAGCAGCAGCGTGAGCGGGTGCAGGCGCTGCGGCTCGTGGATGGCGCCCAGGGGCGGTGCGGCGTCCGAGGACGTCTCGGCGTCCGCAGGGGCCTCGGTCGCCGAGGCGGCGGGCGGGGCGTCGTCGGCGGGCGGGACGTCCGACGAAGAAGCATCGGGCGGGGCGGAGCCGGGCTCCGCGGAGGAGGACGACGGCATCACACCGGCTCTTCAACGAGCGGGTCTTCGAGGATAAAGCGCTTGATCTTGTCCCGAATCTCCTCGGCCTCGGGCAGGGGCAGGCCGGGAATCACGACGTCGCTGCTTCGAGAGCCAGCCGTGTGCACCACGAGCCGCCCCAGCGCAAACTCGCGCTCTACCAGGTCCTGCGACACGTCGACGTGCTGGATGCGGCGCAGCGGCACTACGGTGCGAATGTGCCGGAGGACGCCGTGCTCCATGTAGATTTCTTCGGGGCGGAGCGCAAATCCCCACGACTGGTAGCGAAGGCGGGGCCAGAAGAGGCTGTACAGCGTGGCGCCCACCAGCACGGTCCCCGACAGCACGCCGAAGGGAAGCCAGGAGGCGGGCGCGAACAGGTGGGTCAGGTCGTAAAACAGCGCCGGCAGAAACAGAAAGATCGACAGGCCGGCCATCTTGATCCTCCAGATCGTCTGGATGGAGGGATCGAGCGATCGAATGGGCTCTCCGGCCGCCACGTCTGCGAGGGCGGGCTCGGAGGCATCAGCATCCATGGGGCAGAGAGGGGGAGCAGAAAGCAAGACGCATCTGCGCGGTGGATCTCATTGAAACAAAGGGACCGGGCGAGGTTTCCGGACCGCTCCTTACAGTTACGCGTCCGTGGCTTCGCACGGGGCAGACGGGGCGGCAGCCATTACGGCCTCGACCACGGCCTCGACCGGGCGCCCCGCATCCACGGTCACGTCGGCCTCTTTGTAGTGTGGGCGCCGCTTGTCCAGTAGGTCTTCGATGCGGTCCTGCTGCGCGTCGCGAGGCAGGGGCGCGCCGGTGTCGTCTCGGAGCAGGGGGCGTTCGGCCTCGTCGTGGGCCACCCGCTCCAGGAGGGCCTCGACAGGCACCTTCAGGTAGACGATGCGCCCATGCTCCTTCGCGAACGCGCGGTTGTCGTCGTCCACGAGGGCGCCGCCGCCCAGGGCCACCACGAGGTCGTCCGTCTCCGCCGTGCGGCGAAGCATCCGGCGCTCGAGCGTGCGGAAGTGCGCCTCGCCGTCCTCCGCAAAAATATCCGGAATGGGGCGCCCATCGTGGGCGGTAATCAGGCGGTCGAGGTCGAGAAACGAAAGGCCGAGCCGAGCCGCGACGCGCGGGCCGACGGTCGACTTGCCGCTTGCCATGAAGCCGGTGAGGTAGAGGCGCATGTTCGAACGTTGGACTGGGAGGGAGGAGGGTGGATTCGGGAGCGTGCGTCCCGTCAACCGGAGGAGGGGGTAACGGGAGGAGGAGTCAACTGGAATGGAGGGGCGAAGGCCGAGGGGCGGGTCTTCCAAATGGGATAACCACTGTGGCCGGAATCCGTACTTTTGTCTCCCGCCCCTTGTCCAAAAACCCCTCCAGGCAGATGCCCCGCTACCGATTGCTCATCGAGTACGACGGAACCGACTTCCACGGGTGGCAGATCCAACCGGACGTGCCCACGGTGCAGGGCGCGCTGGAAGCGGCGGTGGAGACGATCGCGTCCGCGGCGTGCCGGGTCATGGGGTCGGGCCGGACGGATGCGGGTGTGCATGCGCGAGGCCAGGTGGCGCACGTGGATTTGCCGACGGCGCACGACCCGTACCGGCTGCGACGGTCGCTCAACGGCCTTACGCCGCCGGCCGTGGCGGTGCGTCGCGCAGAGCGCGCCCCGGAGGACTTCCACGCCCGCTACGATGCGCGCCGCCGCTGCTACCACTACCGGCTGCACACCCAGCCCTGTGCGCTGGAGCGACACGCCCGGGCCCCGGTACGCCCCGTGCCCGACTTCGACCGCATCCGGGCCGCCACGCCCGACTTGCTCGGGCGGCACCATTTTGGCTCGTTTTGCCTCACGCAGTCCGACACCGAAAACCGCGTGTGCACCCTTCACCACGCCCGGTGGGTGGAGGAAGAGCGGCGCGGATTCTGGCGCTTCGAGGTGGCCGGCACGCGGTTTCTGCACGGCATGGTGCGGGCCCTCGTCGGCACGCTGCTCGAGATTGGGCACGGAAAGCGGGCGGCAGACAGCCTTCCCGCGGTGCTGGCCGCACGCGACCGGCGGGCCGCGGGGCCGTCCGCAGACGCGGCGGGGCTCGTGCTGCGGCGGGTGCGGTATGAAACATCGGTGCTGGGCCGTCCGCCGACCAAGCCCGTGCGGTGAGGGGATCACGGCCTTGCTGCGGGCATAGAGGCCGACGGACGTGGACACTCTCGTGCCCGAAGCCGTCGCTGTAACAAGCTGTAACAAAACAAGCTGTAACAACGCGAAAGCGCCAAGCGTCTCCGCAGTCCCGCCTCGATGCCATTCACTGACTGCTCTGCTCCATGGATCTCGACATCCGCACGGTTCTTCGGTGGCTCATCATTGGCGTCATTGCGCTCCTTGGGCTGAGCCTCGTGGGGCTGCTGGTCGACATCATCCGACCCCTGCTCCGGCTCGTTCTAAAGGCTGGCGCTGTTGTGCTCGTGGTCCTTCTTCTTGTTCGCGTGCTTGAAGAGGTGCGTGCTTGAAGAGGTGCGTGCTTGAAGAGAGGCGTATCTGAAAAGGAGCGAGCACTAACACGGGCAGGTCCGAAGACGGGAAGGTGCGAAGACGGGCAGGTGCGAAGACGGGAAGGTGTGAGGGAGGCGAACGCCCCGGTCCTCACCGCGTGCAGGTGGCTTTTCTCCGGCACGATTCCGATCATACAGTGCCCTTTTTCCTCCAAACCAGCAGTTCTCCAGTCGTGGCCTCCGTTGAAGCCCCGCCCCACCCGCCCGTTGAACGATCCGCGGCCCCGTACAGCATCCCCGCCGAGGCGCACCTGCTTGAGCAGGTGATCGTCCACACGCCGGGGCCGGAGATGGAGCTTGTGGCTCCTGGCAACCGGGAGGATTTGCTTTTCGACGATATTCTTTACGTGGGCCACGCGCGGCAAGAGCACCTGCTCATGTGCTCGGTGTTCGAGAAAATTGTGGGTCGGCCCGATACAGTGCTTCAGATTGAGGACCTTCTGCTGGAGGCCTTTGAGGCGGACGACGCGGCGCGCCACTCCTTCGTGGAGAAGCTGTGTCGGAGTCTGCCCGAGCAGAACCTGAGTGCCGTAGAGGACGAGCTGAAGCGCTTTTCGCCGGGGGACCTGCTGGAGTTTGCGCTCACTGGCCAGTCGGAACTGTCTATTCAGGCGCAGCCGGTCCCCAACCTCATGTTCACGCGGGACCTGGCCGCCGTGGTGCACGACCACATCATCCTCAGCCACGCCGCTACGGTGGCGCGCACCCGCGAGAGCATCATCATCAACGTCATCCTGAACCATCACCCCCGGTTTGCGCAGGACCGCGACAAGGTGATCGAGCTTCCCCCGGGCGTCACGTTTGAAGGGGGCGATCTCTTGGTGGCCAGCCCCGATACGGTGCTGGTGGGCCACTCGGAGCGGACCTCGCTCGGGGCCATCATGGCAATCGCGCACGAGCTGTTCGAGCGCACGCCGGTGGAACACGTTCTGGCCGTGGATCTGCCCAAGCGACGGGCCACCATGCACCTCGACACAGTGTTTACCTTCGCGTCGCCGGACGAGGTGATCGTCTTTCCGCCCTTGCTCGAAACCCACGGCTTCGGGTACGCGGTGCACTTCACCGCCGCGGACGCGGCCGGGCGGTTTGTTACGGACATGCGCCGCAACTTGCGCGACGTGCTTGCGGAGCTGCTCGACCGGGACCTCACATTCATCCCCTGTGGAGGAAACGAGCGTCTGCACCAGGAGCGCGAGCAGTGGACCGACGGGGCGAACGTGTTTGCGGCGGCCCCTGGCGCCATCCTGGGCTACGAGCGAAACAGCCGCACCTTTGAGCTCCTGCGCGACCACGGCTACCGCATCGTCTCCGCCGAGAGCTTTCTCTCGTACTTTGAGGCCGGCGACTTTACGCCGGGACGGGAAAAGGTGGCGATCCAACTGGGCGGCACGGAGCTGTCCCGCGGCCGGGGGGGGCCCCGCTGCATGACGCTCCCGGTTTCCCGCCGCACCTCGCCCACTGGTGAGTGAAGCGCCTTGGGGGAGGGGGCTTGAAGCCATGAGCCTGCCCTGAGACTGTGGCCACAGGGCCTCATCGGGGGCGGGCGCGTTCCGCTGCCCCTCGCCCTTCCTGCCTGGCACCTCGTCGCCGCGCCCGTTTCTCCATTCTCCCATTCTCCACGCCCGCTGCTGAAACTGCGGGTTTCGGCTGTAGATTAGACCGAAATCCCGTTGTCCAGCCCCAATCCCCCAATGCCCATGCACGACGTAATCATCATCGGAGCCGGTCCGGTAGGGCTGGCCTGCGGCGTGGAGGCCCAGAACCGAGGGCTCGACCCGCTGATCATTGAGAAGGGTGCCCTCTGCAATTCCTTTATCGGATACCCCACGCGGATGGAGTTCTTCTCCACGCCGGAGCTGCTGGAGATTGGCGGCCACCCGTTTCCCACACGCGATTACAAGCCACAACGCGAGGACGCGCTCGACTACTACCGCCGCGTGGCCACCACCGAGGGCCTCGACCTGCGCCTCTACGAACCGGTGACCGATCTGCGCGGCCGCGACAATGCCTACACGGTGGTTACCGACGCGGCCACCTACGAGGCCCGCAAGGTGGTGGTGGCGACGGGCTTCTACGACGTGCCCAACCGCATGGACGTGCCGGGCGAAGACCTTGACAAAGTGCGGCACTACTTCAAGGAGCCCTACCCCTACGCCCTTACCGACGTGGCCATCGTTGGCGGCGCCAACTCGGCGGCCAAGGCCGCCCTCAAGTGCTACCGCCACGAGGCCAATGTGACGATGGTGGTGCGCGAACCGGACATCGGGGAGAGTGTGAAGTACTGGCTCCGCCCAGACCTTAAAAATCGAATCGCGGAGGGCTCTATCGAGGCCTACTTCAACACCACCGTTTCGGCCATCGAGCCGGACGTCCTCCATCTCGACACGCCCAACGGGCCGGCCTCCATCGACAACGACTTTGTGCTGGCGATGACGGGTTACAGGCCGAACTACGAGTTTATCGAGCAGCTCGGCATCGCCACTCGCGACGATGAGGCCCGCACGCCGGTACACGACGAGGAGGAGACCTTCGAGACAAACCGCGACGGCCTGTACCTCGCCGGCACCATCTGCGGCGGGTGCGACACAAGCCGCTGGTTTATCGAGAACGGCCGTGCTCACGCCGAGCAGATCATGGACCACATTGCCAAGACGCTTGAGGCCGCGCCTGCCGTGGCGTAATGATGCGTGATGAGTAAAACGTGATGCGTCTGGACGTCTTCCTTACGTTTCACGCATCACTCCTCATGACACCGGGGGGAGGACCCCGCTTTGATAATCCTCCATTCTGCGTCGAGGGTGCAGAGCGTCGCGGACTTCACGCCGTGTCGTTGACCTTGAACTGGCGCAGGGCGCGGATGGCGCGCGGATCGTCGGACAGCGCACTGGCCGCCTCGATGATGTTCTGGAGCTGCGCCTCAGTGAGGGGCTGGTCAATGGCGTTTACGTCGTAGGCAATGCCCAAGTCGGGGAAGTCGCGGTGGCTGGACTGCAGGTTGCTCGCACCCGCCTCGTAGATGCTGTCGTCAATGGCCTTCTTCGTCCCCCGCACGTCGCTGTGTACCACGGCCAAGACCCAGTGGGGCGGCTCGGCGTTCACCCCAATTGTGTGTCCCTGGCCAAAGACCGTGTCGCGCACGGTGCCCTGCTCGTTGAGCAGGCGGGTGGAGGTGGCCATGCGGGAGGCGATGCGCGGCTGGGCCTCCTGCGTCGCCGCGCCAATATGGGGCGTGGTAAAGACGTTGCCCATCTCGGCGTACGGGTTTGTCCACGCCTCATCCGCGCTGCCCGGCTCCTCGGGAAAGACGTCCACCGCCGCGGCCCGCACATGTCCCTCGTCGATGGCCCGCTTCAAGTCCTCCGGGTCGTACAAAAAGCCGCGTGCCGCGTTGATGAAGGCCCGCGGGCTGTTTTTCGGGCGGTCCGCGCCGAGCCGTCGGAAGTGGTCGTAGTCGAGCAGGCCCGCGTTGGACTGTCCCTGCGGGTCTTCGGCCGAGACGTGCACCGTCACGAAGTCCGCCCGGCGGAACGCCTCCGAAAGGCTGCTGCACGAGGTCCAGCCCAGCGTGGTGCCCACCTCTTGCGCCACATCGGACTTGTCGTAGAAGCAGATGTTCATCCCGAAGGCATCGGCCAGGCGGGCCAGCTGCTTGCCGATGTTGCCAAGCCCGATGATGGACAGCGTCTTGTCCATCAGCTCAAAGCGGCGCGAGCTGTCTTTCGTCCACCGATGCTGCCGCCCCGACTCGTTGGCCGTATACAGCCGGCGGGCCAGCACAATCATCTCGCCCATGACCATCTCCACCACCGAACGCCCGTTGCTCACCGGGTCGTTGAGCACCAGCACCCCTTCGTCCGCACAGGCGGGCTTGTCCACCGTGTCGTCGCCGATGCAGCAGAGCATGACGGCCGCTAGGTTGTCGGAGGCCTGTACCACGGCCTCGTCAACGACGAATTTGCTGCGCTTGTAGATAAGGTCATGCTGCCCTTCGCGCAGGCGCTCCACCATCGCGTCCTGGTCGTAGCAGTCCGGCTTGGGCACGCGATCCGGCTCGATGCCCTGCTCGCGCAGGTAGCCGTCGAGACTGGGATCGGGCTCTTCAAGAATGAGGGCCTTCTCGAAGTGGTCGTTCAGGAACCGGGTCTGCGGGTGCTCCATGGTGGGGATGGGGGTCAGGGAAACCGACGGAAGAAATATACCGATCGGTTAGACGGGAGAGTCCCCCAATTGTCAGGAGCGATCCGTAAAAAACGAACCAAGTTTCTCCCCGAATGGGGCCGGAAGGGCTTCCGAGAGTGAGGTGGAATAGAGAAGCGACTCAGAAAATGGGTCTCGGCAAAAGCGCGGCCGCTCCGTCGGAGGTGCAGCGGCCGCGCCGTGGGGCCTGTTCTCGGGGGCTGCCCGTTTTGTAAGCGGCTCGGTCCCTGTACGGGAATCAGTCCTGTAGCAGGGCGAAAGATTGCCCTGGGGGCGGTGCCGGCTGGGAACGCCGGTTTGCCTCCCGCCTGGCAGACGGTTCAAGCGCGACTCTCTACAGCACGTCGCCGATCGTCTCGCCGATAAGGGCGGGGTTCTTGACCACGGTGGCGCCGGCCTCTTCGAGCGCCTCGAACTTGGCCTCCGCCGTGCCGGAGCCGCCCGAGACAATGGCCCCGGCGTGTCCCATGCGGCGTCCCGGCGGCGCCGTGCGGCCGGCGATGAAGCCAAAGACCGGTGTGCTCATGTGGTCGTGGATGTAGCGGGCGGCCTCCTGCTCGTCGGAGCCCCCGATCTCGCCAATGAGGACCACGCCCTCCGTCTCGGGGTCCGCCTCGAACAAGGCCAGCGCGTCCATAAAGCGCGTCCCAATCACGGGATCCCCGCCGATGCCGACCGCCGTACTTTGCCCGAATCCGGCGCGCGTGATCTGGTCCACGGCCTCGTAGGTAAGCGTGCCGGAGCGGGAGATGATGCCGATGGAGCCCGGCTCGAAAATCATAGCCGGCATGATGCCGACCTTCGATGCCCCCGGAGTAATGACGCCGGGACAATTCGGCCCAATGAGGTGGGCGCCTTGCTTCTTCACATAGTGGTAGGTGGGCTTCATGTCGGCCTGCGGGATGCCCTCGGTAATGCAGATGACGACCTCCACGCCCGCATCGGCAGCCTCCTGAATGGCGTCGGCGGCGAAGGGGGGCGGTACGAAAATAATGGACGTGTTTGCGTTCTCGTGCTCCACCGCCTCGGCGACCGTGTTGTACACGGGCCGGTCCAGGTGGGTCTGCCCGCCCTTGCCGGGCGTCACGCCCGCCACCACGTTGGTGCCGTAGTCGAGCATCTGCTCGGCGTGAAAGGTGCCCTCCGAGCCGGTAAAGCCCTGCACCACCACGCGCGTATCGTCGTCGACGAGAATACTCATGCGTTCAGAAAGTTTGAAGTGGAAAGTGTGACGTGTGGAAGGGGCCGCCGAAGCGTAGGCCAGAAGGTGTGGCCTGTAGGCTAACGGCCGACGTCAAAAAGCGCCAGAGACGGAGAACGAAAAAGCGTCCAAAACCGGAGCGTGATGCGTGAAGACGTGACGCGTGATCTTTTCCCCCGATCCGTTCCTCTCACGCATCACTGTTCATGATTGCGTCGCCGATGCGGAGGAGCAGGGCTTCGTCGAAGTGTGAGCCCAGGAGCTGGAGGCCGACAGGAAGGCCGGGCATATCGCGGTGCTCGCCGATGGGCACCGTCAGGCCCGGAAGGCCCGCGAGGTTGGCGGTGACGGTGTAGATGTCGTTGAGGTACATCTCCAGCGGGTCGTCGGTCTTTTCCCCGAGCCGGAACGGAGGGGTCGGCGTGGTGGGCGTGACGAGGGCGTCGACGTCCTCGAACGCCCGCTCGAAATCGTGGCGGATAAGGGTGCGCACGCGCTGGGCCTTCTCGTAGTAGTCGTCGTAGTAGCCGGCGGAGAGGGCGTAGGTGCCCAGCATGATGCGGCGTTTCACCTCCTCCCCGAAGCCCTCGGTGCGGGAGCGCGTGTAGAGGGCGTCGAGGGTGCTCTGCTTATCGTCGAGCTGCGCCTCCAGCTTCGTTACCCGCTCCTTGTCCCCCTCCGTTCGGGCGGCGGCCAGTTCGTCTTCCAGCTCCGCGCGGCGCTCCTGGAGGGCCTGCTTCGTTTCCTGCAGGTTGGCCCGGTGGCCGTAGCGGATGCCGTCGTAGCGGGCCAGGTTGCTGGACGCCTCGGCGGTGGCGATGAGGTAGTAGGTGGCCACGCCGTATTCGGTGTGGGGGAGCGACACCTCCTCGACCGTTGCGCCGGCATCCTCGAGCCGGTCGACCCGGCCCCTCACCATGCGGCGGATGTCGTCGTCGAGCCCCTCGGCGAAGTACTCTTCGGGAAG
>CAZFJR010000086.1:0-5134 GCA_964519235.1 uncultured Salinivenus sp.
TCGCCCAATCGGCCGCCCTGCAGAGCCTTCAGCAGATTGCGGGCATGATTGAGGGCAAGCGCGGCGTGAACGCGGAGACGCGGGCCCACACCAGCCACGTGCTCCACATCATTGAAGAGGCGATGGGCACCGAGTAACGCCGACAGCACGGACCGCTCGGGCCTCGAAGGGGCCCGGTCGACGAACTGCGGACCCAAACGCCTCGGGTCGTATCTCGGCCCGGGGCGTTTCTGTGTCGTGCCGCATGGTACGTGACAAAAATCGGACGCCCCTTCTCATTCTGCGGCAAAAATCCCTGCTCCTTTCGTCATCCTGGGCCCGACCCGAGATCTTTTTGGGATTGAAAAATGGGACCGCTGTACGCGAGAAGATGCCGCCGGGATGCGGCACGACGTGCCAGGCAGGACGTCTTGCTGCGGAAACGGGAGTCTGAAAACGGGAAATTTTTTGTCGTGAACTGTGGTCGTGCCGAGCCCCCCGTTTCGTTTACAAAAAATACACGGATGTTCCGTTACCTCTCAGCCGTTGCTCGCGTCTTGTAACGACCAGGAATTATCCACAACTTTCTGGGTGCCGATGGTCTTTACGGGGCCGTCGGTGGCTCGTCTCCCCATCGGACTGTTTCCCGGATGGACTCCCCTGCCCCCAACGCTCCTTCCCCGGTTCGGCCTGACCGTGCGCAGCCGCCTGTGCGCGTGGCCCTGTTCGCGGGGGCGTACACCCACATTGCCGACGGCGTTTCGCTCACGCTGAACCGCCTCGTGGAGCACCTGGAGGCCCAGGGAGTGGCCGTGCGCATCTTCGCGCCGACGGTGGACGATCCCGCCATCGAGGACCACGCCGGGACGCTCGTGCCCGTGCCGTCCCTCCCGCTGCCGGGCCGCTCCGAATACCGCCTGTCGCTCGGCATTTTGCCCTCCGTGCAACGGGCCCTGGATGCCTTTTCGCCCACGCTCTACCACATCGCGACGCCGGACCTCCTGGGCCGCCACGCCCTCTACCGCGCCCGGTCGACCGACACGCCGGTCGTAGCGTCGTACCACACGCACTTTAGTTCGTACCTCAAGTATTACCACCTGGACATCTTGGAGCGTCCCCTCTGGGCCTACCTACGCTCGTTCTACAACCGGTGCGCGCAGGTGTACGTCCCCACCCACGCCATGGCCACGGTGCTGCGCACGCAGGGCATTGACAGCCCCTTTCGCCTCTGGCCCCGGGGCGTGGACACTGATCGGTTTTCCCCAACCCGCCGCTCGGAGGCCTGGCGCCAGGCCCACGGCATCGATCCGGACGCGGTGGTGGTGGCCTTCGTCAGCCGGCTGGTGTGGGAGAAAGGGCTCGGCGTGTACGCCGACGTCATCAGGCGGCTGGAGCGCCAAAACGTGCCCCACCACAGCCTCGTGGTGGGCGATGGCCCGGCGCGCTCTGCCCTGCAGGCCCGCCTCCCCAATGCCACCTTCACTGGCTTCCTGGAGGGCGATGCGCTCGCGCACGCCTACGCCTCCTCGGACGTGTTTCTCTTTCCCAGCGACACGGAAACCTTCGGCAACGTCACCCTCGAAGCCATGGCGTCCGGGCTCCCCACCGTCTGTGCCGACGCGGCGGGCAGTCGCGACCTGGTAGCGGACGGCACCACGGGGCGCCTCTGCCCCCCGGAGGACGCAGGCGCGTTCGCGGATGCCACGCGCACACTCGTGACCGACCACGACCGCCGTCGTCGCATGGCCGCTGCCGCCCACGAGCGCGCGCAGGACTTCACGTGGACAAACGTTCTTCGCCGCATGCACCAGTACTACGGCGAGGTGCTCGGAGCCCCCACACGACCGAGCTCCCCATCCTTCTTCCCTCCGACCAACACAGCCGCGTAGTCTCTTCCCACCAAACGGCTTTGGCTTGTGCGTCTTCTTTTCGTGTCTCACTCCCTCCCGCCCAACGGCCGCCCCCTCGCCAACGTGGGGGGCATGCAGCGCGTGGCCCTCAAGCTTCACGAGTCGCTGGCAGAAAAGGCCGCGGACGCTCGCGCCTTCTCGTACACCCCGCTTCTGCTCCGCAGCGCCTGGCGCACCCTACACGCGAAGGTGCCGTTCTTTCTCGCAAACGCCGGGTGGAAAATCCGGCGCGCTGCACAGAACGATGCAGTGGACCTCGTGCTCTTCTCGTCGATGGTGACCGCAAGCCTGGCCGTGCCCCTGCAGGGACTGCTGGAGCGGCACGGCGTAAAGACGGCCGCCATCGTGCACGGCCTGGACGTCACGACGCCCGTTCCGCCGTACCAGTGGTTTGTGCCCAAGGTGTTCGATGCACTCGACGCCGTGCTGCCCGTCAGCCGGGCCACCCGCCACGCCTGCCGGGAGCGCGGGGCGTCCGCTCACACGCTGCAGGTCGTCCCCAACGGCATCGACGCGGATCGCTTCCGCCCGCCCGAAGATCGTCTTGCCGAGCGGCAGGCTCTGGCGCAACACACAGACGCATCGCCGCCCCCCACCCCCCCGGACGGGCTGCTGCTCTGCAGCGTGGGGCGCCAGGTGGAGCGCAAGGGAACGGCCTGGTTCATCGACGCCGTGATGCCGCGCCTGCCCGACGACGTGCACTACTGGGTGGCAGGCGACGGTCCCCAGTCCCCCGTCATCCAAGACGCCATCCACCGGCACGACCTCGCGCCGCGCGTTCGTCACCTCGGCCGCGTGCCCAACGACACCCTCGCCGCCCTTTACCGCGGGGCCGACCTCTTCATCATGCCCAACGTGCCAGTTGAGAATGACATGGAAGGGTTTGGGATCGTTCTGCTGGAGGCCGGCCAGTGCGGCACCCCCGCCATCGCCGCACGGCTGGAAGGCATCCAGGACGTTTTGACGGAAGGCGTCAATGGACACCTCGTGCCCCCCGAGGATCCCTCCGCGTTCGCGAACGCCATTGCCCAGTACCGGGGACAGCCCCGGGCACTCGGCGCCGCCGCCAAGCGGGCCCGCCACCACACGGAATCCACGTTCGGCTGGTCGGCCGTAGCCGACACGTATCTCTCCGTGCTGCGCAGCATTCACGTCGAGGGAAAGCCGGCCCCCCGCTCGTCCAGCCCCGAGCCCGTTCCCGCTCCGTCCTCTTAGGTTCTTCGTACCGACAACTCGGCACAATACTCTGGAACGGCTCGTACATGATTTCCGCTTGTTCTTCTGCCTACCCTGTGGGCCCCCGATGCCAACCCGCCTCGCCCGCGAAATTGCCGAACTGCGCAGTCGCCTCCTCGACATGGCCACCATCGTGGCCGAACAGTTCACCGACGCCGTGGACGCCCTCCTTGCCCACGACGTTGAAGAGGCCGAACGCGTCATGCAACGCGACCGGGAGGTCGACGCCCTGGAGCTGGAGGTCGACAAGTACTGTGAGCGCATCCTCGCCCGCCACCAGCCGGTGGCCACCGACCTGCGCACGCTGCTGACCGTCGAGAAAATCAACACTGACCTCGAGCGCATCGGCGACCACTGCCGCAACCTGGCCCGCAACGCCGAGCACGTGACCGAAGCGCCCGGCGTGCTCGACTCGGTGAAGCTGCGCGAGATGAGCCATACCGCCCGCCGCATGCTCGACGAGGCCAAGCAGGCCTTTCTGAACCAGGACGCGGACCTGGCCCGCAGCATCCCCGACCTCGACGACGAGGTAGACCGTTTGCACCACGAAAACTTCCGCGCCCTGGTTGCCTACATCCAGAACAACCCCACCCACGCCGAGGTAGCGGCCCATCTCATTACGGCCAGCAAGGCCATCGAGCGCATTTCCGACCACTCCACGAACATTGCAAAAGGCGTCGTCTTCCTCATCGAAGGGGTCGACATCCGCCACACCAGCGTGCAGGAGGAAATGATGACGGATGCCCTCACGTCCCCCCTCCGCCCGTCGTCTCAGTCTGAGTAATCGGCGGCCCACCGGAGCCGGGCCACGACCGGGCGATGGTCCGAAATCGGAGGCGTGCGTGGAAGCGTCGGGATGCGCGCCGCGGCCACCTCCCACGCCGGCCCCACGAGGATGTGGTCGATCTGCACGATGGGGTGCCGGGCCGGAAAGGTACCGCTCCACCCCCATGCTCCACGGGCGGGGACGCGCTGCAGTCCCTCCGCAAGGTGGCGGTACGCCCACTGGTGAGGGGTGCTGTTGAAGTCCCCCACCACGATCACGGGGTGGGCCTCCCGAGCAATGCGCTGTCGAATCAGGCGGGCCTGTTGCGCCCGGTGCAGCATTCCCCGCCGGTAGTCCCGAACGAAGGCGCCCCACTGCGCGAGCGAGTCCCACCCGCCGGCCTCCCTCCAGGGGCGTACGCGCCCGATGGTGTGGAGATGGATGTTGTAAAGCACCACCGTCTCCCCTCTCCACCGGAACTGCGTGCGGGTGTGGTGCGAGCAGCGGTTCTTACGCGGCGGCAGCGGGCGGAGGCCAATGGAGTCGAGCGGAATGCGGCCCAGCACCGGCTGGCAGATTGTGGTGTTTGGGGGATACGCCCGGGGGGGCGTGTAGCCGATGCGGCCCAGAAACAGTCGGGGCGGCCAGGGATGGGCCTCTCGCCCCGGCCACGGATCCGCCTTCGTGCTCATCCACGACTCCTGGAACGCGACCAGATCGGGGTCCGTCCGCTCCACGAGGTGCGCCAGTGCACGAGCGGAGGCCTCCCGTCGCCCGAAGGTGGTCGGCACGTTGAAGCTCATCAGCTGGAGTGTGTCGTCCCCCTGTGCCGATGCGCCCGTGCTTCCCGCATTCGGCCATGCACCGGGGCCGAACCGAGCGCCCACGAGCCCGACGAGCAGCCCCCCCAGCAACACGCGCCTCCAGGCGCCCCGCAAGAGGCCCTGCCCCAGCACGCCGAGCCCCAACAGGGCCACCAACATCGCCAGGGGCACCAGTGGCACGGCGAACAGATTGGTCCACCAGAACTGCGCCGGTGGCAAATGCGGCGCCGCGTACCCGACGAGAAACGCCCCCACCAGCAGCGTCGCCGCTCCGCGCCCCAGAAATGCCGCAATGCGTCGTGGAAATGCCACGGTAGGCCCTCGTGCAAAAGATCCTTCGTACCGAACCGGCGCCCCTCCTCAAAGTCGATGCTCACCGCAAGTGGGCGTCGCGGCGGGAACGCACGGGGTAGGCCGTT
>CAZFJR010000086.1:5234-8425 GCA_964519235.1 uncultured Salinivenus sp.
CGAGAGCTAGGCCGTTTCGACAAGCGGTGAGTCAGGAGGCCGCCGGGAAGCAGGAGCTCCTGCTCCTTCGCGCGCGGCGGCCCGCTCAATTTCTTCGACGAACTGGGAACGGGCGTGCCGCACCCATGCCCGAAACTGCGCCCCTTGCCCCCCCGGGTGCGGAAGCGCGCCGCGCAGGCGGTCTATGTCGAATCCCGAACTCCGGATGCCCGCCCCGGCCCGCACCGCGTCCACCGCGTTGCAGAGCTGCTCGTAGTGCCCCTCCACCGGCACCACCTGTACCGGCGTGCCGAGGTACATCGCCTCCGCGACTGACTCGAACCCCGCGGTGGAGACGAGCCCCCGGCAGCGGGCCATGAGCGACAAAAACTTCTTGTCGTCGAGCTGATGAAAGGTAAGCGTGTCGTCGTAGGCCTCCACGGCCGCCGCGTCGGGGCGGTCCCAGAAGCAGTGGAGCCGCACGTCCGGGTGATGCTCGTGCCAACGAATTACTTCGTCGGCGTAGCCGCTATTGAGAATGTACACCAGGAAAAACGGTTCTGTCTGCCCGCGCGGTTGCCGCGACAGCTCGGCCCGCAGAAGCGGCGGAAGCACCGAGAGGCGGGGCGGGGACGGAGTGGAGACGGGATAGAGTGAAAGCGCCAAGCGCCGCGTGGCCCCCCACGCCGTCAGCCGTGCAAAGGCCCGCGCGCCCCAGCGCTGCAGCCACCGCCCCTCCGGAAACTGGTACGCCGCGTGCAAAAACATGTATTGGTGCGCCACCGCCACCGTGGGCACCGAGGCGCCGTGCATCATGGCGTGCACCCCCACCAGCGGCTCGAAGAAGTTCACCATCACATCCGGGTCGTGGCGGTCGATGGCCGCATCGAGCCTTTCCAGGCTGCGCCAGAACGTCGGCACACGGCCCACTTCCCGACGCAGCGTGGCCCACGGACGCACCGAGCGGTTCGCCCCGTCCGAGACGAAGCTGGGGCTCTCCACCGCACGCACCGGGCCGCCGAACGCGTCGCGGAAGAACGACGGGATTCTGCGTCCTCGGCTCTTGCCCACCACCACACCCGCCACCTCGTGGCCTGCCCCTCGGAGCAGGCGCCGCAGGGCCATGGCCTGGGTGAGGTGGCCGCGCCCCTCCCCCTGCACGACAAAGAGGCATCGAAGCGGCATCGGGGCCGTCCTGTGGTTCGAGGGCTGTTGGGCTACCACATGCACACGAGAGCGGAAGCGCCGTTCCCCGGCGCCGGCGAGTGCTCGCGCTACCCAAAAACGCCGGACGCCCCACCAACGACGGGGGCGCCCGGCGCAAAGCGGGTCCGAAATGCTCCCGATCAGCCACCTTCTCTGACGGGCGCGGAAGGACCCCAGCGGCTGGAAGGACGCTACTGGATTGTGCCATCCTGAGCAATGAGGGCCCAGTCCGCGAGATTCCACGCCGCTCCGGAGCCGAAGGCCCCCCGGAAGCCTACGGACGTCCAACCTGCATTCTGGCCCCCGGTCGCCCCGAACCCGTCCGGCTCATTGGCCCCGGACGTGGCAGGGCCGGCCGCCGTCGGGTCGAAGGACTGCACCGCACCGTTTCCGTCCTGGCGCGCGCCGTCGGCCCGCGAAATGCTCGCGATGGGCGTCTGCGTGGGCGACAGCACCTCATTGCCTGCGTTTCGGAGGCCGTCTGCCAAGGTGCCGATGTAGGCTTCGCCCCCATCCCCCGTGGGCTGGCCCGTTTCATCGTCGCGGGGAATCTGGATGAGGTCCTCAAACTCAGTCGTGTCGCTGAACGCCGGGCCGATGTTGAACCAGAGATTGTCCTGGTGCACCAGATCCCCGGCCAGCCACCGCTCACGCGCGTCCTCGCCGCTGCCAAGATCCTCAATCTGCAAGCCGGCGTTCGTCCGGCCGCCCATGAAGACTGTGTTGTAGTAGGAGGTCGCGTTGTTGTCACGGTGATAGAGGAAGGGATTTTCTCCGTCCCCCGATACATCTGCAGTCGAGACGCCGGGGCCGATGCCGATGTACGTGGCATTCGAGACCACCGACGTAGCGAAGGGCTGCCCGTCTTCCGGATCGGTGCCCCCGTCGTGCTCCCCGATGCGCCCGGCCTCATCGGCGCCGTGCACGGCCAGCCAGAACTGGTTGCTGCCCTGGAAGCCCTCGTCGATGTCGAAGGCATCGTCGGCGGGGAAGGCCGCAATCAGGTATTTCGTGTTCACCGTGCCGCCAAACCACTCGAAGCCGTCGTCGTCGCTGGCGTACGATTCCACGTACTCGACGGTGGACCCGCTGCCCACGCCTCCGAGCGTAAGGCCCTGAATTTCGTCGCCGCCCTGGAGCGCAGTGCCAGTGTGCCGGATGGAGACGTACCGGAACGTGCCGACATTGTGCTGGGGATTGAAGTCCCCGTTCTCGGCCCCGTACCGGATGCGATCGCCGCCCACCTCGTCGGGGATGCCCTCAATCTGGGTCGTGGGGGGCTGGGAGTTGATCGGTGCGTTTCCGAGGAGGATGACCCCGCCCCACCGGCCTCGCACGTCGCGGCCCAGTCCACTGCCGTCGTCCGCGGCGGCCGTAAAGATGATGGGGTCAATGGTGCCATCGTCCCGCTCTCCGTCGGCCTGGATGGTGCCGCCGCGCGTTACAATCAGGGCCGCTGCGTCGGCGCCATTCCCGGGCAGGCCCTGTACCACAGTGCCGGGTTCAATGGTGAGGGTTTCTCCCTCGTTCACGAAGACAAAGTTGTCGAGCTGGTATGCATTGTCGCTTGTCCAGGTCACATTTCGGACCGTGTCGCCCTGGGCGTTGACGTAGCCAACCCCCAGGTTTTGGGCATCGTCGCTCACGACAATCTCGCCCGCGTCCGTCGTGTCGTAGTTGGGATTCGAAATTTGCGGCGGAGGGTCTCCGTCCATGTCGCCGTTGTTCATGCTGCTGTCGTTCGAATCACAGCCCGCGGCAAGCACGAGGGCGAAGGCGGCAAGAACGGCTCCCACGCCCCGCAGGGCCGAGAACCATCGGTCTGTCGTCGTTGTAGTTGCAGATTGCATAATGCGTGTACCTTTGAGTAAAAGAAGGCGCGCTACAGCACGGAAGGGTGGGTTAATGATCGGGTAACACCCTTCCGCGAATCACCGAAGGGGGTAAGCCGTCATCGCGGCTTGCCCCCTTCGCATTGTGGTCGAGCGTGTAAGTGGTCGAGCGTG
>CAZFJR010000086.1:8525-12593 GCA_964519235.1 uncultured Salinivenus sp.
CGTCTCAGTAGGCGTAGGACACTCCCACCGACACCGTTCGCCCCAGCGGTCGCAGGTCGTTGACAAACTCCGTGCCCTTGAACGACTGAGAGATGACTTTCTCGCTGCCCAGCGCATTTTCGACGGAGACCTTCGCCGTCACCCCGCCGAGCAGCTGCTGGGAAACATTGACGCTGAGCATGTTGCGCCCCTGCTCGTAGAGGTCGACCCCGTTGCGCGTGACGGTGTCGAGCCGGTCGCCAAAGCGATTGAAGAAGACGTTGATGCGGGTTCCGCTGTCCGGATTTTCGTAGCCGGCGTTCAGGTTCAGGATGTAGGGCGACTGGCCCTGGAGGGGGCGTGTATCGTCCGCGCTGACGTCGAAGGCGCGGATGGCCTGCAGGACCTCGTCGGGGCGCGACACCTGCGACTCCGTCAGCGTCAAGTTGCCGCCCACCTGCACGTGCTGCAGCCAGGCGGCAAGGCCACCGAGCCCCTTGCGCACCTCCAGCTCCACCCCGTAGACGCGCGCACTGCTTCGGTTGAGGTACGTGATCTCCTGGTTGGCCGCCGCCTCCGGGTCGATGGTCCGCTCGATCGGGTCGGTGAAGTTCTTGTAGAAGACCCCGGCCGAAAGCAGTTCGCCCGGCTGCACGAACCACTCCCAGCGCAGGTCGAAATTGTCGACCCGTGTGCGCTGGAGGTCCGGGTTGCCACGCTCGATATAGTCTCCAACGAACTGGAACGACTCAAACGGAGCGAACTCCCGAAACGTTGGGCGAGCAATGGTGCGGCCGTAGGCGAGCCGTAGGTTCATGTTATCGCGAAGGGCCCACCTCAGGTTGGCCGAGGGCAGGAGGTCCGTTTCGGAAAAGGCCCCGCGGCGCGGCTCTTCCCCAAGCGTCTCGATGGACATGTCGGTGTATTCCACCCGCGCCCCACCGATAAACGTGAGCGCGGGCAGTCCCGGCACCGGAAACTCCGCCATCAGGTAGCCGGCGCCCACCGTCTGTTCCCCGTCGTAGTTGTTGCGGGGGTCCGTAAAGTCGCGCACGTAGGTGCCGAACCGGGTATCGCCCCCTTCGTCCGTGCCCACGACTCCCGCCCGGTCGTTGACGTACGCGTTCGGGTCGCCGGTGTAGTTTGCCCGGTCGGCGCCGTGTAGGAAGGTGCGCTCCCGAAAAGTTCGGTCCTCCGCCTGAACGCGCCCCCCCGCCTCAACGGTCACGGCCCCAATCGGAACCTCTACGGACGCGTTGCCGCCCCAGGTGTCCTCGGTGAGGTCGCGAAAGTACCGCGCCGGGGGCAGAAAAATGGACGGGGAGATGGCGTACGACGTATCGCCGGCGGCCACGGAAAACTGGTTCGAGAAGAAGCGGTAGTCCGGCTCCTCGCGCGTGGCCTCCGAGCGGGCGGCCGACCACTCGACGCGGACGCCGTCAGGTGCTTCTCCAAATCGGTGTGTTCCGGTTGCCTCCAGCGAGGCGACCGACCGGGTGGTGGTGCGGGATACCCGAGTCTGGAACCGCGAATCGCCCGCGAGGTCACGAGGAAGCCGCCCCGTCTCCGTGCGGGCCTCCTCCTCGTGGTTTCGAGTGTAGAGCACGCGCAGCCCCACTTCGTGGCGTGGGTACGGTTGCAGCGACAGGCCAAGGAGCCCGCTCAGGAGCGTGTTCTCCACGCCTCGCTGCGTCGCGTACTCGGCGCTAGGCGTCAGGGTCTCGGAGGCCAGGCCCGTCTGGTTGAAGCGCGCAGTCGTTCCGCCTGCGTATCCGGAGAAGGACCGGTCGTACGACGCCGAGGCAATGACCCCGAGGGGACGGCCCGAGAGGACCTCAAACCGGTCGCCGAACGAGAGTTCAGCCCCGTAGTTGCCAACGACCTCTTTCCGGCGTGGAGTCATTGGGGCCGCGAAGGCCTTCGTCGCGCTCGCCAGCGCATCGACCTTCCGCTCGGCATCCGAGAAGTACGGGGGCGGCGACTCGGGCAGGTCGGCGCGTTGTACGACGCTCGGGACGGCATCGAGCCCCCCGCTGGGGCGAATCACCGTTCCTCCCAGGCCCACCTCGCTGTTGGTGGAGGTGGAAATCGAGAGCGTCGCAAAGCGCTCGTCCGGGAACGATTTCGTCGTGATGTCGACGGACCCGCCCGTGAAGTTGCCGGGGCGGTCCGGCGTAAATGTCTTGGTTGTGACGACGTTGTCGATCAGGCTGGAAGGAAAAACGTCCAGGGCTACGCTGTTGCCGTCGGGATCGGTGCTCGGCAGGTCGCTGCCGTTGAGCTGCGTGTCCACATACCGCCCTTCGAGGCCGCGGATGTTCACGTACCGGCCCTCCACCACGGACGCTCCGGGAACGAGGCTCATCGCCTCGGCGACGGTTCCGGCACCGGCCTGCCCGATCGTTTCGGCACTGATGGCGTCGCTCACGGCCGCTGCCTGCTGTCGATCTTTCAGGAGACCGACCTCCGAGTCCCGCGCGGCCTCCGCTGCAACCACCACCTCTTCGAGTTGAGCGGTTTGCTCTGCCAGCGCCACGTCGAGTTGGGTGGCACTCCCCGCCGTTACCTCTACCCCGGTGATCGTCTTTCGCTGGAAGCCGACGAAGGAGAAGAGGACCTCGTACGTGCCGGGCCGCAGTTCGTCGAGGCGATAGCGTCCCTCCAGGTCCGTTGAAGTTCCCGTGGTCAAGCCTTCAATCGACACGTTCGCGCCGGGCAGAGGCGCACCGGTCTTCGCCTCCACCACTGCCCCCACGATGGCCCCCGTCTTGTCACCCGCCTGCGCGCGGACCGACTCGGGCCCTGCCACGCACGCAACGAGCAGGGCGAAGCCAGCGAGGGTGCGAAGTGCGCAGATCGGCATGTAAGGGCGCTGGGCGGTCGTTGGGAAGCGCGCGAACTGCTCCGCGGGCCCGAGAGGGACGCCGGGGGGTGAGGCGGGCCTTAAGGGTTGAGGCGAGCCTCACGGGAACAGCGGAGGATTGCATACCGCATACTAACGGGTAGGTATTACGCCGCCATTACGGCCGAATTACGGTTGTATTACCATGGCTGGTCGCCCGTTTTTTCGCGCAGGGCCCGTCTCAGACAGGCCGGCCCCACGAATCCATGCGGCCCTCAGCCTCCGCTTTGCGCCTCCAATAGTGCCCCAGCGCCCACGGAGGGCAGCCCGGACGAGTCCGCCGTGCACGACCGAGACGAATTTCTCCGAAGATTCCGGGCGCGCGCCTGCATGTGGACAGGCTGCCCGGCATTTTGGGGTCCGCTTCACGAAGACCCGCGTAGAACGGCCCGCCACGGCCCTGGACCTCCCCTGGCCGGCGCCGCCCTCACACCGCCGCGCCCTGCGGACCGGCATACTTTTCGATCAGGCCTTCTCCCCTTCCGTGCCCGACCCGAAAACCTCAAATCCGTACCTGATCCTCTTTGCACTCTGGCTGATGATGTTTTCGGCCAGCAGTCAGCTGATCATCATGGTGCCGATCCTCCCGGAAATTGCGGCGAGCCTGGGGGTCAACCCGTTCTGGCGCGGCATGCTGCTCACGGCCTACGCCCTGTCGCTGGGCGTCTCGGCCCTCATCACGGGCCCCGCGTCCGACCGCATCGGGCGGCGGCTCATTCTACTGTACGGCACCACGCTCATGGCCGTCACGCTGGTGCTGCATACCGTGGCGGAGAGCTACGTCCTGCTGTTCAGCATGCGCCTGCTGGCCGGTGTGGCGGGCGGCATGCTCACGAGCGGGTCGGTGGCGTACGTGGGCGACTACTTCCCGTACGAGCAGCGCGGCTGGGCCAACGGCTGGGTGATGAGCGGCACGGCCTTTGGGCAGGTGGCGGGCATCCCGATCGGCAAGGTGCTGGCCACGGGGTTTGGCTACCGGTGGCCCTTTCTCATGTTTGCGGTGCCCATGGCCCTCTCGGCCGTGCTCATCTGGCTGTACGTCCCCCAGCCCGACGCGGAGCTCGATGAGAAGCGCCTGACGCCGCGCCGCCTTGTGGAAAAATACCGCACCGTCCTGCGGGGGTCCGACGCGGTGAACGCGGTGCTGTCGTACCTGCTCATGTTCTCGGGCTTCGGCCTCTTTACGT
>CAZFJR010000087.1:0-3790 GCA_964519235.1 uncultured Salinivenus sp.
GAGACGGGCGAGGAGGTGGTGGCGCACGACGTACAGATTCTCGGGCCCACCAACCTGCCCGCCGAGATGCCGGTGCACGCAAGCGAGCTGTACGCCAAAACCGTGACGGCCCTCATCGAAGAAGGGCTGGTCGAGGGGGCGTTTGCTCCGGACTTTGAAGATCAGATCTTTGCGGAGTCCTGCCTCACGCGGGAGGGGAAGGTCCAGAACGAGCGGGTTCGGGGCCTTCTGGAGCCGGAAGAAAAGGATGCGTGACGCGTGAAGACGTGATGCGTGAGAACGATGGTACGTGAAGACGTTCGCCCGCGAGCAGTCACGAATCACGCCTCACGTTTCACGTCCTCTCGTCGATCGGCACCGCCCAGCCGATTGGATTTCCCTTTCGACGAACGATTCCTCACCGCCGTAGACGCCATGCTCGACAATCTGATTATCTTCGTCCTCGCCGCGTTCGTGGGCACTGAAATCCTGACGAAGGTGCCGCAGACGCTCCACACGCCTCTTATGTCGGGGGCCAACGCCATCAGTGGCATCACCGTCGTGGGGGCGCTCGTGGCGGCCGGCATGACGCCGGACCCGTGGTCCACCTGGATCGGGTTCGGGGCGCTGGTGGTGGCCACAATCAACGTGGTCGGCGGCTTCCTCGTCACCGATCGCATGCTCAAGATGTTTGGCAAGAAGAAGGCCTCGCCCGCTTCGGTTGGGGCGGGGCAGACGAACGGCGCGCCGGAGTGAGCAGACGAAGTGCATGTTGCGCATTGCGTGCTCCGTGGTGCGCATTGCGATCGTGGGGCCGCCCCGACGCAATACGCAACACGCAATACGAGACAAGAGGCAATTTCTCCCGATAGACTCTCCCCCGTACGGATTTGCCCATGAAGACTGCAATCATCGACCTCACCTATTTGGCCTCGGCGATGCTGTTCATCTTCGGGCTCAAGCGAATGCAGTCGCCCGTGACGGCCCGGTCGGGGAATGCGCTCGCCGCCTCCGGCATGCTCGTGGCCGTGGTGGCAACCCTGTTCATCCAAGAGATTTTGTCGTGGCCCATGATCCTGGCCGGGCTGGCCCTCGGGGGGCTCATTGGGGTGGTGCTGGCCCGCACCGTGGAGATGACGGCGATGCCGGAGCTGGTGGCGGTCTTCAATGGCTTCGGCGGGCTCGCGTCGGCGCTGGTGTCGGGGGCGGAGCTGGCGCGCTACATCAGTGGCGATGCGGTCGGGTTCGGCGTGGTCTCGGCCGTCACAATTGCGCTGTCGGTCCTGATCGGGACGGTGACCTTCTCCGGCAGCGTGGTGGCCAACGGCAAGCTGAGTGGCTGGATTACGGGCAATCCCATTTCGTTTCCGGGCCTGCGCGTGCTCACGGGCCTCCTCCTGCTGGGGGCGGGCGGGGCGTTCGGCGTGATGGTGGCCAATGCCCCCGTCTTTCCCGAGGCGCCGGGCCTCATGATTCAGGGGGCCGTGGGGCTCGCCGGGGCGGCGCTGCTGCTCGGCATCTTGCTGGTGGTCCCTATCGGCGGGGCCGACATGCCGGTGGTGGTGTCGTTGCTGAACTCGTACTCGGGCTTGGCGGCGGCCGCCACCGGGTTTGTGCTCGACAACACGGCCCTCATTGTGAGTGGCACGCTCGTGGGGGCCGCGGGCATGATCCTAACGGTGCTCATGTGCGACGCCATGAACCGCTCGCTCGCAAACGTCATGCTTGGCGGCTTTGGGGGGGACGGGGGCGGAGCAGGCCCCGACGTGCCGGAGGGCAAGACGGTCAACGAGACGTCGCCGGACGATACGGCTATTCTGGCGCGCTACGCGGACAAGGTAGTCATCGCCCCCGGGTACGGCCTGGCCGTGGCGCAGGCGCAGCACGAGGTGCGCGAGCTGGCCGATCTGCTGGAGGCACAGGGCATTGATGTGCGGTACGCGATCCATCCGGTGGCGGGCCGCATGCCGGGCCACATGAACGTGCTCCTGGCTGAGGCGAACGTCTCCTACGAAAAGCTCTACGAGCTGGAGGACATCAACCCGGAGTTTTCGAGCACAGACCTCGCAATTGTGGTCGGTGCCAATGACGTGGTAAACCCGGCCGCTCGTGACGATGAGGGCAGTCCCATCTACGGCATGCCCATCCTCAACGTGGACGAGGCGGAGACGGTGGTCATGATCAAGCGCAGCCTCAGCCCGGGCTACTCGGGCGTGCCCAACGATCTCTTCTACGCCAACAACACCAAAATGCTGTTCAGCGACGCGAAGGAGGCCGTCGCCCAAATTGCCGACGCGGTGAAGGAGATGGAAGAGGCATGACGACTTGAAGGAGGAACGTTGAGCGGTCCGGTGGAGAATGCTATGTCGGCTCCTGAGCGCGCATTTGCTTCAGAAGCGGCCGCAGCTGCGTCCACACGGTGCGGGCGACGTAGCGGTGGCCCGCGGCGGTGGGGTGGATGCCGTCGTCCTGCATGAGAGAGTCGACGCCCGCCACGTCCTGCAGGATGAAGGGGATGAGCGTAACGCGCCGGTAGGCCTCTGCCACCGCGGGGTACACCTGACGGAACTGACGGGTGTACGCCTGGCCCAGGTTCGGCGGAATCTGCATGCCGGCCAGGAGCACGTGGGCCTCCGGATAGGTGGCGAGCGTGGTGTCAATGATGCCGCGCAGGTTTGCCTGGGTCACCGCCGGATCGATGCCGCGCAGGCCGTCGTTGCCGCCCAGCTCCAGCACCAGCACGTCGACGGAGTCCTGAAGCAGCCACCCGACGCGTTGCAGGCCGCCGGCGGTCGTCTCGCCGCTGACCCCGGCGTTTTGGACCGTCGCGCTCCACCCGAGTGAGTCAATTTTCTGCTGCAGGCGGGCCGGGAACGCCTCCTCGGGCGATACCCCCAGTCCGGCCGCAATGCTGTTGCCGAGGACGAGCACGCGCGGCCCGTTCGGGGCGGGCGCGTTGGGGGCGGTGTTGGGGGAAGGCGCGGCAGGGCCCGCGGCCGTTTCCGTGCCTGGATCGGGCGCTGAGGTGGTGGCCGCAGACGACGAGGCAGAATTGGAACGATCTTGCCCACAGCCGAGCCCCAACAGGACCCCGACGAGCAACAACAGGTATAGGCGAACCGTCGTCATAGACAGCAGATGCCATTCAAGAGCAGTGCGCATCACGCCGAACCGGCATCGCGGCGACAGGGTTTCTGCGCCGCTCTTGCGTCTCCTTTCCCAGCATCCCCATCCCCAGCGTCTCCGTTCCCAGCGTCCCACTCCGCCTACAGCCTATGAGCGACTCGCCCGTGCTTCGCGTTGAGACCCTGACCAAGACCTTTCCCAGTGGCGGGCGCACCCTCACCGTCATCGACGACGTAAGCTTCTCGGTCGGCGCGGGCGATACGTGTGCCATCGTCGGGCCGTCGGGCAGTGGCAAGACCACGCTGCTTGGCCTGTGCGCCGGGCTCGACCAGCCCACGAGCGGGACCGTAGAGCTGTGCGGCGTGGACCTGTCCCCGCTCGACGAAGACGAGCGTGCGGAGGTGCGCAACCAGTACGTGGGGTTCGTCTTCCAGACGTTTCGTCTCTTGCCCACGCTTACGGCCCTGGAGAACGTGATGGTGCCGGCCGAGCTGCGGGGCGATACTGACCCGCAGGCCCGTGCGGCCGAGCTGCTGGACCAGGTGGGGCTGGGCGACCGGCTGGACCACTATCCCTCGCAGCTTTCGGGCGGGGAGCGCCAGCGAGTGGCCATGGCGCGCGCTTTCATCAACCGCCCCCGCGTGCTGTTTGCGGACGAGCCCACCGGCAACCTCGATGCCGAGAC
>CAZFJR010000087.1:3800-12429 GCA_964519235.1 uncultured Salinivenus sp.
CCCTGGTCCTGGTCACCCACGACGAAGAACTGGCCGCCCAGACGGAGCGCGTGCTCCACCTCCGGGGCGGCCAGGTTGTGGGGGACGAGCGCGAAAATGTTGACGACGCGCAGGCGGTGGCGTAAGGGGAGCGCAGTGCGCAAGCGCCGACAGCGCCATGCGCACCACGCAAGACCGCTCCGTGCGGGGCCACGCCTGCGCGGGGCCAGAAACGCGTTGGTCAGGACGTCCTCAGTCGTCGAGCCCAAGCTGCCGGGACGCATCCTTTACCAGCGCCTCGGCGGCCTCCGGCGACTCGGCCTCCGAATACACGCGTAGCACCGGCTCGGTGCCCGAGGGGCGGATGAGGAGCCAGCCGTGGTCCGTCACGTGTTTAAAGCCGTCGAGCGTATCGACGCGCTCCACCGCATGTCCGTTGATTCCGTCGAGGCCGCCCTGGGTGTCCAGGCGGTCCAGGACATCGGCCTTCTGGTCCTCCCGAATGTGAATGTCGTCGCGGTAGTTGTAGTGCGGGCCGAACTCTTCGAGCAGCTCGTCCACGAGGGCCGAGAGCGAGAGGCCGCGCTTCACCATCATCTCCACGATGAGGAGGCCGATGTAGATGCCGTCGCGCTCCGGGATGTGGCCCGAGGCCGCGATGCCGCCAGACTCCTCGCCGCCCACGAGCACGTTGCCGTCGGCCATCTTCGTAGCGATGTGCTTGAACCCAATCGGGGTCGTCTCCACCGGCAGGTCGTAGTGGGCGCCCATCTTGTCGAGCAGGTGAGTGGTGGAGAACGTCTTCACGATGGAGCCGGTGAGGCCGCGCTCCTCGTGGAGGTACTTTACGAGCAGCGCCAGGATGCGGTGCGAGCTCACGAAGGCGCCGGTCTCGTCCACCATCCCGATGCGGTCGGCGTCGCCATCGTTGGCCAGGCCCACGGACGCCTCGCCGGTGGCCACCGTCTCGGAGAGCGCGCCGAGGCGGTCCGCGATGGGCTCCGGGGCCACGCCGTGGAAGCCGGGATTGTGGTCGTGGCGGAGCGGAATCACCTGATCGTCGCCGAGGAGGGCCTGCACGAGCCCCTGGCCGGCGCCGAACATGGCGTCGTGCGCCACCGTGAGGCCCGAGCCCTTGATCGCTTCGATGTCGAGGGCGTGGCGGAGGGCGTCGAGGTAGCCGGTGCGCACGTCGTCGGTCTGGATTGCCCCCTGGGCCGAGAGGGCCTCGAAGGGCGCCAGTGCGCCGCTTCGCGCCCCGTCGGGGACCGCCGCTTCTACCCTGTCGATCATTTCCGGAGGGGCAGGCCCGCCGAAGTGCGCCTTGATCTTGTAGCCGCTGTACGTGGGCGGGTTGTGGCTGGCCGTAATGACCACGCCCGCGTCCGCCTCGGCGGCCTGCGTGGCCCAGCTGATGGCCGGGGTGGAGACCACCGAGTCGGCGAGGGTAACGTCCACCCCGGCCTCCGCCAGCACACGCGCGGTGCGGCGGGCAAACTGCGGCCCCAGAAAGCGGGTGTCGTGGCCGAGGACAACCGCCGGCGTGTCACCGTAGTCGTCGTGCAGCCACTCGGCGGTGGCCTGCGCCACGCGTTCGAGGTTCACGAAGGTGTAGTCGTCGGCGATGACGGCACGCCAGCCGTCGGTCCCAAATTCGATGGGCGTGTTGGACATGAGCGAGGTGCGGTGAGTCGGAGAGTGGGCGAGAGGCTACAATCATCCCGGATTTTCGGGGGGCAGTGTCAAGAAAAGGAGGGCCGGGGGGAAAAACCACCAGGACAGTCCGGTGCATCGGAATTGCACGCCAGGACCGCGTCGCACGCCAGCGCAGGGGGCACGGGGCGGGGGCAGATCGCAGAGAACGAGCGGAAGGGCTCTGCGTTGGGGATCGCAGTGTTGTTCGACTGCCCCTCTGCCTAGCGCACCTACCGGCCAATGCACACCCGCCGACTCACCGCTGTTCTCCTGTGCGCCGTTGTCGTGCTTGGGGGGATGGATGGACAACGTGCGGAGGCACAGGCCGTACGCGTAGAGGTAGGAGGTGGATGGGCCATCCCATCGTCGGAGATTACCATGACGGTGGCGAATGGGGGACAGTCGCCCGCGCCCGAAGAGTTTAACCCCGGCCCCGGCCCCAACATATACGCCGCGGTGGGCCTTGTGTGGACGCTCTCGGACGACTTCGATCTGGAGGGGCGTCTCCGCGCGCAGCAGTCCCGAATGGCGGTGGACGGGGAAGACTTCGAAGGGACGCGGTGCGGAGGGGCATGCACCCTGCAGAACGACCCGGACGGGCGGGTGTGGGGCGCGACCATTGAGGGGCAGCTTACGCTCACGTCGGTGGGGCGTGTCAATCCCTACTTCCTCGTGGGGCTGGGCGTCTCGCAAACCACGGTGGGCGCGGCAGAGGTGTTGCCGCCGGACGGCGCGGCGATTTCGCTGACGGAGGTAGACGTGACGGACGCGGGGGGCGACGTCGGGTTTGGGGCCACGACGCGGATCATGGGCGGGCTTTTTGCAACCGCGGAGGCCCGCGTGACCGGCAGCCTGCCGGGGGCCAAGGAGAACGCCGTGACGACCTTTCCCTTTACGCTGGGGCTTTCGTACGAATTTTGAGGGGATGTGTGAGGGGACAGGCGGGGGGAGACCCACCACTACTGACGAATGCTTTTTACATTGAACCGTTTTTGCTCCGTGACTGCGACGCAATTTCGACGCCGCCGGTCCCTCCTGTCCCGTTTCAGCGGGCCGGCCTTGTGTACTGCCCTCGTATGGATGGGCCTTTTCTTTGCGGGGGCGACGACCGCCGCGCAGGCCCAAGACCGCGCCTCTGTGCAGGCGGTGGGCATGCTGCCGGTGGACCAAGTCTCGCCCCGCGTGCTGCGGGAGGCCCGAGCGGCGGTGACGGGGCCGGACCGGGCGGGCAAAGAGGGCCCGATGGCCCGCCTGGGCATGGAACTGGCTTTGCTCTACCACCAGAATCGCGCGGCGGGGACGAGCGGGGTGCAAGCGCTCCGCGACCCGGCGGCGCCTTCTGCGGGGGCACGCTCCAAGGCCGCCCGCCCCGGCGCTCCTCGCCCGCGTTCCTACGGGCGGGTGCGCTCTCCCATCTCGGAAGACGGGCGGTTTGTGTCGGTCGATGCGGTTGCCGCCGCCGAGCCCTCTCGTCTGCTCGCCGATCTCGAGAACCTCGGGCTCAGGCACGGCGCAATGGCGGGAAACGTCGTGTCGGGGCGCCTGCCCGTCTCCGCCCTGCGAGACGCCGCGGCCCTCGCGTCGCTCCGCTCCATGATGCCCGTCTACGCCCGCACCCATGTCGGAGAGGCCCAGTCAGAGGCAGACTCGTCCAACTGGGCAATTGACGCCCGCGAGGACTTCGGACTAGACGGCGGAGGCGAAAAGGTGTGCGCACTGTCCGACAGCTACGACCAGGACGCCGCGGCCGCCACCTCCGCCGCCGACGATGTTGCGTCCGGCGACCTGCCGGGAACGGCCAATCCGGTGGGCAACACGGACCCGGTCGATGTGGTGCAGGACAACGACTCGGAGGGGACCGACGAGGGGCGGGCGATGCTGCAGCTTATTCACGACATCGCTCCCGGCGCCCGGCTCGGCTTCCACACCGCCACCGTAGGCGGGCTTGCAGGGTTCGCGTCCGGCATCCAAGACTTGGCCGATGCCGGGTGCACGGTGATCGTCGACGACATTCGGTACAACACGGAGCCGTTCTACCAGGACGGGCCTGTGTCGAACACGGTCGACGACGTGGTGGCACAGGGCATTCCGTATTTCTCGTCGGCGGGGAACGATGGGCAGAACACCTACGAGGCGCCGTTTCGCAATTCTGGAGAGCCGGGCGTGGTGAGCGAGACCTACGTGGCGCACGACTTCGATCCCGGAGGGGCCGTTGACACGCGCCAGGCACTCTCCATCGCTCCAGGCGGTACGTTTCAGATCTTCTCCTTCCAGTGGACCGATCCGTCGGCCCAGGTGGAAGGGTCGTCCGGACCGGACACGGACATCGACATTGCGCTCGTCGATCAAGACGGCAACATTGTTGCGGAGTCGATCGGAAGCAACGCCTCGGTGCCGGTCGAATCGCTGGAGTACACGAACGACGGAAACAGTGAGGTGACGCTCAATCTGGTTGTCGAGAAGGCGCCGGCCGACCCGGCTCCCGACGAGATCAAGTACGTGTACAGTGGGAGTGGATTCACAATTGAGGAGTACGACACTGGCGGGCCCACGATTTACGGACATCCCATGGCCGAGGGAGCCATGGCGGTGGCCGCCGCCCCGTTCTTCAACACGGCCCGGTACAACCCGGGAATCGACTCGTCGGCGATCCTCGAATACTTCTCGTCGAAGGGCGGCATTCAGATCCGCTTCGACCAAAATGGCAACGAGCTGAGCTCTCCCGAGCCCCGAGAGAAGCCGGACGTGACGGGGACCGATTTTGTGGACAACACCTTCTTTGGGACGGACATCGGCCTTCGGGATCCGGACGACTTCCCCAACTTTTCCGGCACCTCGGCGGCCGCCCCGAATGTGGCGGCCATTGGTGCGCTGATGCGACAGGCCGATCCGGCCCTCACGCCGGCCCAGATCTACGACCGGCTCGAATCGACTGCGATAGACGTTCGGTTTCGCCAGCAGCTGGAAAACGGGTCGATCTCCAACGAACTCGATCCCACCGGGGAAGGCGTAGATCCCTGGAGCGGACACGGCTTTGTGCGGGCCGACCGGGCGGTGCCGACGCCCGCGGGAGTGCGAATCTCGGATGCGCGGGCCGAGCAGGTGTCCCCTGGCGCCCGTTCCATCAACGTGAGCTGGCGGAAGGCGGGAGTAGACACCGTCGACGCGTTCCGGCTGGAGCGGCGCTACTTTGATGAGGGCGTTGCGGAGCGGGAAACCGTTCCGGCAGGGCCCGAAACGGAATTCCGGCGTACGGTTGAAAACCTGCCCGTTGGGGAGCACAAGTTTGTCATCCTGGCGCTCCAGGGCGACAATATCGTTGCGAGAGACTCGGTGAGCGCCGTGTTGCGGGGAGAGGGGCCGAATGCGTCGGTCTACCCGAACCCGTTTGGAGCGGACGCCCGGCTGTCGGTGACGCTGCCCCAGATGCGGACGGGCGAAGAGACAATCACGGTGAAGGTGTTCGACATCCTGGGGCGGCACGTGGCGACGCCGATCCGAAACGAGGTGCTTCGCACGTCCGGGGCAACTGCCTTCGACCTTAACGCCGTGCGCTCGCTCGGAAGCGGAGTCTACTTCTTTCGGGTTGAGGGGGATACCTTCACTGCGACCACGAAGGGCGTGCGGGTGCGTTGAGCATCCCACACAAGGTCCTGTGCAACCTTGGACGCGTCCGCACAGCGATCAACCGCCTTGACTTCGGAACGGCCGGTGCTGAGGCGGAGCGAGGGGATGCAGCGCGCCGCTGGAAGGGGCAGGCCCACCTGTCCGGCATGCGCATTGCGCGAAGGTGGGCCGTCCGCCGGGGCGCAGTACGCAATTCTCTATGCCTTTACGTCACGCTCGGTCTCTCATGCACAACGCAGGCACGGCACTCCTTGCACTCGCGCTCTTCTTTGGGGCCGGGATGGCTCCGCCCCCCGCCCCGGCACAGGACCTGAAGACGGTGGAGCGGATGTCGTACGAACAGGCGCTGTCCACCTATCGTGACTGTGGCCTCCGCAAGCGAGCCGTGGATGCGTTTGTGCAGCGCATGCGGCGGTCGGAAAAAGCAACGGCAGAGCCGACGGCCACCATCAACGTCAACTACAGTCCGGACTTTCCCGCGGAGGCGCGAGCGGCCTTCAGTCGTGCGGTAGAGGCCTGGGAGGTGCGCATCGCTTCGCCCGTTCCCATTGAGCTCAACGCGCGCTGGGAGGCCCTCGGGGGCAACACCCTGGGGGCCGCAGGGCCGCTGTTTACGCTAGTGGACACCAACGCGGACGGAAGCGGCGATACCATTCTCGGATTTCCGCTCTACGACGCGCTCACGGGGCAAGACCAGGCACCGGGCGAGCCGGACATTGTGGCTCGGTTCAACAGCACCCGCACCGACTGGCATTTTGGGGAGGGACCGGCTCCGTCCGGCACCCTCGACTTTACGAGCATTGTCCTCCACGAAATCGCACACGGGCTCGGGTACGTCGACTTCTTCTACCAGATTGGGACACAAATTTCGGGCTACGGCTTCGACTTTGATGGCAGCGGGCAGGTGGAAGCCGATGAGCAGGCGCCCGGGCCGTACGCCCGCCGTCTGTTTCAGCGAAGCGGGTCCGGAGGTGCCTTTCTCACCAACGAGGCGGCGTTCTCAAATCCATCCCGGGCGCTTGGCGACGCACTGACCAGCGGGCAACTCGTGTTCGACGCCCTGCAGTCGGTGCGCGGCGCGCGGGAGAGCGACGGGCCGGTGCCTCCGAAGGTCTACGCTCCGTCTACGTTCCAGCCGGGCTCTAGCATTGCCCATCTCGACGAGCGGACCTACGTGCCGTCGTCGGACAATGCCCTCATGACGCCGCGGATTGGCACGGCCGAGACGCACCGCCGGCCGGGCCCGGTCGTGTGCGGCCAGTTTCGGGATCTTGGCTGGACGCTGGGGCCGGAGTGCGACCGATACTTTCCCAACGTGTACGCCCTGGAAAGCCGCTCTGCGGAGACAGACGGGGGGCTTCGCCTCGCGTGGCGGGTCGACGACGATGCGATGGTGGAGGAGTACGTTGTGGAGCGGCGGTACTTCGACGGGCCTTTCGAGGTGGTTCGCCGCATCGATGCGGACACGCTGAGCAGCCCCACTGTTGCCTTCGAGGAGCTCGGGATCGGTGCATTCGCGTTCCGCCTCCGCTGGACTCGGGCAGACGGGACGGAGGGCCAGATCCCAGAGCCGGTGCGGGACACAGTTACCGTGCAGGATCCCACCGCGAAGATTGAGTCGCGCGATAAGCAGGGTCGCGGAACCGTTGCGTTGTCCTGGGCCGAGCCGCCGGGGACGGGGGCGGTGACGTATCGCGTGGAGCGGCGATCGGGGGACGCGGGGGCGTTCCAGACGCTCGGAACGGAAACGCAGACCCGCTACGTGGCGACGCGGCAGGCGCCCGGTCGCTATCAGTATCGTGTGGTGGCGGAGGATCCGTCTGGGAATCTGGTGGCGGCGGCGCCCCAGGAGGTGCAGATTCCCTTCGAGGGAGAGGTGTTTGTGCTGGGGCCGTCCCCAAATCCCGTGCAGGGCAGTGCCACGCTCGACCTGACGGCTCGCGACGGCCAGACCGTAACGGTGGGGGTGTACGACGTCCTCGGACAGCGCGTCTACAGAGAGCGGCGGACGCTTCGCGCTCAGGAGTCGGTGTCGCTGAGGGTGAACGCGCGCCGCTGGGCCAGCGGCACGTACTTCCTTCGGGTGCAGGGAGACCAGTTCGCGCAGACCCGGAAGCTGGTCGTCGTCCAGTGACGGCACACGGACGAGACGCGTGAGGCGTGCATGCGATCAAGGTGCCGTCTCACGCGTCACAGACCTCTTCTCATGCCCCGTCCGTGTTCTCCACGGCGTCGGAGGCCGCGTCGTCGTCCATTTCGCCGTTCGTCGCGGCGGTGGTATCGTCGGCCTCGTCCTCCGCCTCCGGCTCGTCGGTATCGGCCACGCGGGTGACGTCCGCAATGTTGTCGCCGTCCCTGAGGTCGATCACGCGGACGCCCTGCGTGTTGCGGCCCATGGTGCTAATTTCCGCGACCCGCGTGCGAATCATAATGCCGTTTTCGGTGATGATCATGAGGTCCTCGTCGCCGTACACGCCGCGGATGGCGACCAGGTCGCCGGTACGGTCGGTGTGGTTGAGGGTGATGAGGCCCTTTCCACCGCGGCTCTGCACGCGGTAGTCCGCGAGCGCCGTGCGCTTGCCGTAGCCGTGCTCGGCGATGGCCAGCACATCCAGTGTGTCGTGCTCCTCAGGGGGCACACTGATCATGCCCACCATTTCTTGGTCGTCGGGCAGCGTCATGCCGCGGACGCCCCGGGTGTTGCGGCCCATGGGGCGGGCGTCGCTCTCGTTGAAATGGACCGCCCGTCCGCCGGAGGAGGCCACTACCACGGTGTGGTCGCCGTTGGTAAGCGTGGCCTCCAGCAGCTCGTCGCCCTCGTCAATCTTGATGCCAATGATGCCGTTGGAGCGCGGGCGGCTGTAGGCGTCGAGGCTCGTCTTCTTCACCATGCCCTGCCGGGTGGCCGCGAGGACGTGGTGGTTGTTGAGAAACTCCTCGTCCTCGAAGTTTTCCTTCCTCACGCTGATGACGGCCCGCACGCGGTCGTCGGGGTCGATGTTGATGAGCTGGCGGATGGAGCGGCCCTTGGCCGTGCGGCTCCCCTCCGGAATCTCGAAGGGGCGGAGCCAGAAGCACTGGCCCTTGTCCGTGAAGACGAGGAGCACGTCGTGCGAGTGGCACACGTAGAGGTGCTCGATGAAGTCGTCCTCCCGCTTGCCCGTGCCGCGCATGCCCACGCCGCCGCGGCCCTGCGTGCGGTACGTGTCAATGGGCGTGCGCTTCGTCAAGCCCTGGTGCGTGATGGTGACCACCACCCGCTCCCGCTCGATGAGGTCCTCGATGATGATGTCGTCGCCGCCGGTGTAGTCGATCTCGGTGCGGCGCT
>CAZFJR010000088.1:0-12339 GCA_964519235.1 uncultured Salinivenus sp.
TGCAGGTGGCGTTCAACGCGCCGTACCCGGAGGACAGCCTGTCGATCGCCATTGCGGCGACGCCGGACTTCATCACCGACGTGAGCCCCGCGTCCGGCAGCCTCGGCGGTGGGGAAAGCGACGATGTGTCCGTCGCTCTCACCTCGGAGGACATTGAGCCGGGCGCTTACGAAAAGGCGCTTGCCTTTACCACCAACGACCCGGAGGCCGTGAACAACACGGTCCCCACGAGCCTGAGCGTCACCAGCGGTCCGCCGGCCATTGCGCTGGAGCCGGACACGCTCGGGTTTGGCGACGTGCTGGTGGGCGACTCCGCCACGGCCACCTTTACGATCGACAACGCCGGGGGCGGGCCCCTGGAAGTCTCGAGCGTGTCCTACCCGGAGGCGTTTGCCCCGGTCGACTCGGCCGGCTTCGGGCCCATTACGGTGCCGTTCGGCGAGACTCGCGACGTGGAGGTCGTCTTCACGCCGTCCGGCGAAGGCAGCCTCGGGGGCGACATTGAGGTCAGCAGCAACGCGGAGAACGCCGCGACCGCCTCGCTCCTTGCCCAGGGCACCGGGGTGCTGGCGCCCAACATTGAGGTGAGCCCGCTTGCCCTCTCCGACTCCCTTGCGCCGGGCGATTCGTCGGCCACTACGCTGACGGTGTCCAACACCGGAAGCAGCCCGCTCACCTTCGATGCCGTCATTGGCGCCGGGGGCGAAAACACCGCCCCGGCGGACGTGGCGGCCGGTGCAGTGGCCCCGAGCGGCGACGCGAGCGGACTGAGCACGGCTGGCTCTGCCTACGACGGCTCGACCGCCGAGGTGGGCCCCACGGCCACCACCTACCAGGTTGACGACGGCACCAGCGAAAATGCCCTGGGCCTCACCGATGGCGGCGACGTGATGTGGCTCAATGCCTTCGAGGTGGTCGAAGGGGCGGGCACCATCACCGAGATTGCGTCCGCCTGGGGATCGAGCAACGCCAGCGGCCTGCCGACGGACAAGCCGGCCCACTTTCTGATCTACGAGGACCCGAACGACGACGGCGACCCGTCCGATGCGGTTCTGCTGGAGCAGGTGAGCACGACCGTGCAGGCCCCGCACACCGACCAGTTTACCTCGGAGGCCATTCCGCCAACGAGCGTAGAGGGCACCTTCTTCATCGCGGCCCTCTACCAGGAGCATGAGGCCGACACCTTTCCAATGCCGATGGACGAGAGCAGCACGGCGCAAGGCGCGTCCTGGATTGTGGGAAATTCCACGCCGGGGGGCTTCAACGTGGACGACCTGGCGGCCAACGACGTGGGGCCGGACAACCTGGAAGCGGCCGGCTTTCCGGCCAACTGGCTGCTTCGGGCAGAAGGCGGGGCGCAGTTCGTCGCCGTCTCCCCGAGCGCGGACACCCTCGCTGCGGGCGCCAGCCAGGACCTGACGGCCAGCTTCAACGCCACGGGCCTGGCCCCGGACGTATACACCGCGTCCATCGTCTTCAACAGCAACGACCCAGACACCACCCCGTCGGTCGACGCGACGCTGGAGGTCTCCGCAGGTCCGCCGGCAATTGCCGTCGAGCCGGACAGCGTTGACTTTGGAAGCGTGCTCGTGGGCGCCGACACCACTGCCTCGTTCGTCATCGAGAACACCGGGGGCGAGCCGCTGGAGATCAGCGAGTTGAGCTTCCCCGAAGAAACGTTTACGCCGGCCGAGCCGATCGATACGCCCTTCACCATCCCCTTCGAGGGAAGCGTGGAGGTGCCGGTCGTCTTTGCGCCGGGCAGTGCTGGCGCCGTCAGCGGCGCGGTAAGCATCTCCAGCAACGCCGAGAACGCCCCGACCACCAGCGTCTACCTGGAAGGTGAGGGCCTGGAGGCACCAGAGCTGGCGTACGCGCCGGACACGCTCGCCACGACGCTCGCTTCCGGCGAGTCCACCACGCTGCCCCTTACGGTCAGCAATGAGGGAGCGGCCGGCAGCACGCTCGAGTTCTCCTTCCCGGACTTTGCGGCCCAGGCGCTGCTGGATCAGGCGGGCGTGGAGCGCAATGCCACATCCAGCGTGATCGGCGACGCCGGCTACGAGAAGGGCAGCGACCCGCACGCCGGCATTGGGCACCCGGTGCGTACCGGCGCAGGCGGGCCCGACGACTTCGGCTACAGCTGGATCGACAGCAACGAGCCGGGCGGCCCTGCCTTTCAGTTCAACGACATTAGCGACGTGGGCACGCCGCTGGACATTAGCGACGACTTCGGCGCAAACCCCTCGCCGGAGGTGGCCCTGCCGTTTGAGTTTGAGTTCTATGGCGAGGCCAAGACCGCCGTCCGCGTGGACAACAACGGCTTCCTGCACTTCGACAGCCCGTCGGACAACTACTTCGGCAACGCCGAGATTCCGACGGCCGAGGCGCCGAACGGCGTGCTCGCGGCCTTCTGGGACGATCTCGATCCCACGGCCGGCACGATCTACACGTACCACGACGAGGGAGCGGGCCAGTTTATTGTCCAGTACGATGAGGTCACAGCCTTCTCCGGCGACGTGCCGATGACCTTCCAGGTGGTGCTAAGCCAGGACGGAACGATCCGGTACAACCTGCTCGACATCGACGAGAACGACAACGACTCCGCGACGCTCGGGATTGAGAGCCCGGCGGGGGAGGACGGCCTGCAGGTGGCGTTCAACGCGCCGTACCCGGAGGACAGCCTGTCGATCGCCATTGCCGCGACGCCGGACTTCATCACCGACGTGAGCCCCGCGTCCGGCAGCCTCGGCGGCGGAGAAAGTGCGGAGGTGTCGGTGGGCGTAAGCGCCGAGGGCATTGACGCGGGAGAGTACGTGAAGGGCCTGGCACTCACGACCAACGACCTCAACGCGCCCAACGTGGAAGTGCCCGCGGCCCTGACCGTGGGCGGCGACAGCCCCGGCGACTGCCCGCTGGCCTGGTCGCTCGACATCGTCACGACGGACGACGCTGCGCTCGGTGATACGCTCACGCTCGGGCAGGGCCCCGCCGCCACCGCCGGCCTCGACCCGGCCTGTGGGGAGGCAGAGCAGCCGCCCGTCCCGCCTACGCCCACGACCGACGTCCGGTTTACGGGCACGGATCTGGAGGGCGTCTCGCTCGGCGAGGGAACGCTCGTCGACATCCGCCCGGACAGCGAGCCGACGCCGGCCGCACAGAACGCGCCGGCCATCTGGCGCATCGACCTCCAAACGGGCAACTACCCGGTCTCGATGACCTGGGACAACGACGCGCTCGTCGGCGCAACGAGCCGTCCCGTAGAGCTCGTGGATGCGGCCACCGGGGGCGACGTGGTTTCGGTGGACATGAAGGCCACCGGGTCGGCTTCCATCGAGAATTCCGCGGTCACGGCCCTGCAGGTTCGCCTCGGGCAGGCCGACGGCCACACGTTCACGCTCACGGAGGGCTGGAACTTCAAGTCCATGCCGGTCCAGACGGCCGACATGTCCTTCGGTGCCATGATGGACCCCTGCGAGAGCGGCTTTGCCTACGTGCCGGGAGAAGGTTACAACCCGCTGGCAGTGGGAGAAGCCATGCTGATGGGCGAAGGGTACTGGTTTAACTGCAGCGCAGGCACCCACACCGTAACGGGCACCGTGCCCACCCCGCCGACTGCCGACGTGGACGCCGGGTGGAACGTGGTGGGCCCGTACGCGGACTCGGTGGATGTCAGTGCAATCAGTGCCGACCCGTCTGGCCTCCTCGAATCCGCCTTCTACGGCTTCGACCCCGCCAACGGATACACGGTGGCCGAAACGCTGGCGCCGGGGCAGGCCTACTGGGTGCGGGCCAGCGACGCCGGCACGCTCGACCTGTCGGGCAGTGCGCCCTCCTCACCGACCCTCGCCGCCAAGATGTCGACAAACGACGCCGGGCAGGCGCCTGAAACCACGGCCCTGATTATTAGCGACGCCGAGGGCCGTAGTCAGACCCTGCAGGTGGGCACGGGGCTCGGCGAGGCAATGCTCGGCCGGAGCGTGCTTCCACCGAAGCCGCCGTCGGGCATCTTCGACGTACGCTTCGCCAGCGGACGCTCCGTGGCCTCCTTCGCGGCGAATGCGGAGGGCGCCCTCGAAGCCCTCGACCTCCAGGGCGCGGCCTACCCGCTCACAATGCGCCTCGGAAACGCGGGCGCCACGCTCCGCCTGCAGGTGAAGCAGGGACAGGGCGCGGCCGCCGAGGTGCGGACGCTGAGCGCCGAACAGCCGTCGGTGACGCTTCAAGGCACCGGCGGCACGGTGCGGGTGGGGCCCGAGTCGCTCCCCGACGAATTCGCACTGGAGAACAGCTACCCGAACCCGGTTTCCGGGCAGGCCACCATCGAGTACGCCCTGCCCGAGCGGTCGGAGGTGACCGTTGAGGTCTACGACATGCTGGGTCGGCGGGTGGTGACGCTCGTGAATGAGAAAAAGCAGGCCGGCGATCACAGCGTGCAGCTCAACGCCGCCGAGCTTTCCAGCGGGACCTACTTCTACCGCATGCGAGCGGGAAGCTTCACCAAGACCCGCCGGCTGGTCGTGGTCCGGTAACCCCACCAGACACGGACGGGACACGAGGCGGGCGGACAGGGCCTGGTTCTCGTCCCGTTCCCGTGTTCAAGATCACCATCAGCACGTAGGTGAAGGTCTTCCCCTCCTCGTTTCGGGAGGGGGCCCTTCATCTGCATTGCTGTATCGGGGCCCTTTCGGCCGACGAGCGTCCACCGCGCCTTTCTTCTCTGCTGCTAGCCCACATCTGGCATGAGGTGTCTTTCCGATTCCTGGCGTCGTTTCTGGGGAGCCGGACTCGCGATGGTTCTCCTTGCCGTATCCGCCATTCCCCACGACACGTACGGACAGAACCCCCCCGCGCTCTCCGTCCCGATCACCGTCAGCACCGACGCCGGGGGGACGCAGGCCTTGATCCTCGGGCTCGATCCGGACGCCACGGACGGGATCGACGGGACCCTCGGCGAAACCGAGCAGCCCCCGCTTCCGCCAGGTGGGATTTTTGATGCGCGCCTGGTGGACGACGACATTCCCGCGAGCGGATTTGGGCAGGGACTGACCAACGACATTCGGCCCGGCAGCGCCGGCTTTACAGGAACGAAAGAGCACGAGATTCAGATCCAGCCCGACAGCGGGGCCACCCAGGCAACGGTGACCTGGGAATTGCCGGACGGCGTGTCGGGCACGCTGACGGACGTGATCACAGGGGGCGACCTCGTGAACGCGTCGATGACGGGGGCGGGAACGTACGCCCTGACCAATCTGAACCTCGACAAGCTCTACGTCACGCTCAACTACACAGGCGCCGCAAACCCCCCGCCTAGCGCAGCGGACGACAGCTTCAGCACGCTGGAAGACTCCACGCTGGTCGTGGAGGCTGTAGCTGGCGTATTGGCCAACGACACCGACCCAGATGGCGACTCGCTCACGGCGTCGGTGGAGACGGGGCCGTCCAGCGGCACGCTGTCGCTGGAGGCCGACGGAGCGCTGACGTATGCGCCGGACGCAGGCTTCACGGGCACCGACAGTTTCACGTACGAGGCCAGCGACGGCAATGGCGGCACCGACCTGGCCTCGGTCGCCATCGCGGTGGCGCCGTCCTCGGGCCAAGAGCCGGCCGTCTCCGTTCCCCTCACGATTGCGCCCAACACGGGCGGCACCGGCGCCGGTGCGGGCGACACCCTAACGCTGGGCATCGATCCCGCCGCCACCCCTGGGATTGACGCCGCCTTTGGCGAGACGGAGCAGCCGCCCCCGCCGCCGTCTTCGGTCTTCGACACCCGCCTGATCGATGAGGGCGTGCCCGGAGGGCCTTTTGGGCAGGGCGTACGAACCGACATCCGGCCCGGATCGGCGGACGTGGCGGCTACGCGGCAGCACCGCCTCGCTGTGCAGCCCGGCGAGGACGCAACGTCGGTGACCGTGGCGTGGGCCCTTCCGGACGGGGTGACGGGGCAGCTTCAGGATGTGGCGACGGGCGGCAGCCTGGTCGACGAGCCCATGACGGGCGACGGGGCCTACACGCTGGCGAACCTGAACGTGACGGAGCTGGACGTGACCCTAATGTACGGCCCGCCCAACACGCCGCCCACGGCGGCCCCGGATGCCTATTCGACGGTCTCCGGCCGCGTGCTCCAGGTGCCGGCGGCGGGCGGGGTCTTGGTGAACGATACGGATGCGGAGGGCGACTCGCTCGCGGCGACCCTGGTAAATGGACCGGACAGTGGCACTCTCTCGCTCGACCCCGACGGCAGCTTTTCCTACGCCCTACCCTCGGGCGTCTCGGGGAGCGACAGCTTTTCTTATGCCGCCGCCGACGGGCGTGGAGGCGCCGACACCACCACGGCCACCCTCGAGGTGCAGCCCGGCCAGGCCCCCGAAACGGCCTTCCCCTTCACGGTTACGGCCGACACCCTCACCGAACAGCTTACGATGGGCGTGGACCCCGACGCGACTCCCGGCATCGACCCGGTTCTGGGCGAACAAGAGCAGCCGCCCCCGCCGCCCTCTTCGGTTTTTGATGCCCGTTGGATTGGCGACGACGTCGCAGCCTCGGTGGGACAGGGCGTCCGTACGGACATCCGGTCCGCGGATGCAACCTTCACGGGCACGAAGGTCTACCAGGTCGACGTGCAGCCTGGCGAAAGCGCGGACACCGTCACGTTCTCCTGGGCCCTGCCGGACAGCGTCTTGGGGCGCCTCCGGGACGCGGCAACGGGCGGCGACCTCGTGGACGTGCCCATGGCCGGCACCGACACGTATACCCTCTCCGACCTGAGTGCCACCTCTCTCACCGTCGCGCTGAACTACGGCCCGCCCACGGCGCAAGACGATGTCTTCAGCACGCGGGAAGACTCTGCGCTGACCGTGGCTCCGCCGGGCGTGCTGGCCAACGACACCGACGGGGGCGATTCGCTCGCAGCTGCGCTCGTCTCGGGGCCGGCGACTGGCAGCCTCTCCCTGGCGCCAAGCGGGGCGTTTGCGTACACCCCGGCGCCCAACGCCACCGACAGTGTTGCCTTTGTCTACGAAGCGACCGATCCGCGGGGGCAGTCGGACCAGGCGACCGTGACGGTCGACATCACGCCCGTGAACGACCCGCCCGTCGTAGAAACGCCGGTTGCGAACGACACCGTGCTGGCGCCCGGCCCGCCGCTGCAGCTTCTCAACCTTGAAGGGGCCGTCTTTGAGGACCCGGACGGCACGGGCCTCACCTTCTCCGCCTCGACCTCAGACGCCAGCGTCCTCCAGGTGCTCGGGCAGAGCCCCGCGGCGGTGCTCCTGAAGCCGCAGGCGCCGGGCACGGCCCAGGTAACCCTGACGGCCACCGATGCCCTGGGCGCGACGGTGCGCGATACGTTCGCCGTCGTGGTAGAAGCCCGAAGTCCGGGGGCCCCGCAACCGGTCGAGGTGGCGCGCTCCTTTGTCGCTGCGTCCGACTCGGCAGCCCTGTCGCTTGGCAGCACAGGGGCATCGACACGCCTGCAAAACGTGACGGCGGGCGGGGCCGTGGAGGCGCGCTTCTTCCCAGGGGCCGACACCGCCGCCACCCCTGCCTTCGTGCCCGCAGACTCTTTTGACACGGTGAGCCCCTACCGCTGGGTCATCGAGACCGACGACGTAGACTTTGCGTCCGCCTCTGTGGCCTTCTCGCTGCAGGACACGAGCATAACGGGCGTGGGGGCTCCGCAGGCGGTGTCGGTGCTGCGAGACGCGGAGGGGGATGGAGAGATTGAGGAGGTCCTGGAGACATCGTTCGCCGCGGCCGACTCTGCGCTCGTGGCCGAAGGCGTGACGGACTTCGGCACGTTTCGCCTGGCCAGCAACGACGCCGACAATCCGCTTCCCGTGGAGTTGGTGGACTTTGCCGCCCGCCCCCAGGGCGACGGTGCCTTGCTCCAGTGGCGGACGGCTTCGGAAACCAACAACGCAGGATTTGAGGTGCAGCACAGCGGCCCCGGCGCCGACGGTTTCGAGACCGTTGCGTTCGTCGAAAGCCAGGCCACGGGCGGCACGACCACTGCGCCGCAGCGGTACCGCTACACGATGAGTGACGTAGCCCCGGGCGCCCACACGTTCCAGCTCCGTCAGGTGGACGTAGACGGGACCGCACGCCTCTCCCTCCCCACGTCCCTCACCGTGCGCATGAGGGCGCCGCTGCGTCTCACGCCGCCCGCGCCCAACCCTGTCCGGACGAAGGCACAGTTCCAAATCGGGGTGCGTGAGGCAGGGGCCGCCACGGTGACGCTGTACAACATTCTGGGCCAGCAGGTCGCAACGCTGTATCGCGGCCGGCCCACGCCGGGGGAAATGACGACCGTTCGCCTCCAGGGCGCACAGCTTCGGCGGCTCTCCAGCGGCGTCTACTTCGTGCGGGCTGCGTCGCAGGGCCACACCCAGGTGCAACGCCTGGTGATCGTCCGGTAGACACGTTCTGTTGGTTGAGCACCTGTTGGTTGAGCACCCTTGCAAGTCGAAGCCCCTTTTTCAAAAAACGCCCTGGGTTCTCTGTTCTCGCGACTGCTTCTGCACGCTCTCCCATGCTCGCGTGCCACGTCCCGACTCTGCCTTTCGCCCTCGGGCGCCGGCGCAGCAGTCTCCTTCGCGCTGTGTTGGTCTGTGCGGCGGTGGTGCTGAGTGTCTGCGCCCCGGCTCGTGCACAGACGGCGCCCAACGTCTCCTTTCCGGTCACGGTCCGCACCGATGCAGGCGCCTCGCAGGCCTTGATGCTCGGACTTGATCCAGGGGCCACGGGCGGGGTGGATGGGCCCTTCGGAGAAGTGGAGCAGCCGCCCCTGCCGCCCAGCACCATTTTCGATGCACGCCTCCTCGTCTCTGCGAACGGTCGGGACAAGGGCCTCCTTAGGGACTACCGGCCCGGCGCCGCGTCCACCACCGGGACGAGACAGCACGAGATTCAGATTCAGGCTGGGGAGGGCGCTACGGAGGTCACGCTCCACTGGGGGCTCCCGGCAGGCGTAACGGGCACCCTGGCAGATGAGGCCACAGGCGGGGATGTGGTGAGCGTGTCGATGAGTGGAAGCGGGGCCTACACCCTTCCTGCCCTGAGCCTCGAGCGGCTCTCCGTGACGCTCGACTACAGCGGCGAGCAGCGGCCCGTCACGGTTCGGGCCCAGCGGGTAACGGGGGCCGGGCGGTTCGACTTTCCAGAGACCGGCACTCAGGTGGGGTTTGCCAGCGTAGAAGCGGCCGGCACGGTCGTGGTAAAGAAATTTCCGAACAGACCATCGGGCACGGACGGAATCGCGGAGGCGAACGTGAGCACCGATCGGTTCGAGGTCGACACGGGTGCGCTGGCGTTCACCGATCCCACCCTGCAGGTGCGCATGAGCGCGGTGGCCGGGGCCGACGATCCTGCGGCCGTGCAGGTGTACCGCCGCTCGCCCCCTGGAAGCGGCACCTTCCAGGCCGTGCCCACCTCTCCCGGCGAGGAGGGAGCCGCCGTCGAGGCTACGCCCAACGCGTTCGGCGAAGTCGTGCTGGCCAGCAACGCAGAGCCCCTCCCCGTCACGCTAACGAATTTGACGGCCGTGCGGACCGAGCGAGGCGCCGACATCCGCTGGCGGACGGCCCGCGAGGTCGAAAATGCTGGCTTCCGCGTCCAGCACCAGCCGCCGGGGGCGCAGCGATGGAACCGGCTCGGCTTCGTTCAGAGCAGGGCACCGGGCGGCACCGCCTCCGAGCCCCGCCGCTACCGATTCGCCGTGCCAGTGGCACTTGGGCCCGGCCCCCATCGCTTTCGGCTGCAGCAGGTGGACTTCGACGGCACTCCCCACGTGACTGAACCCGTGCGCCTGGTCGTGCAGCCGCAGGCGGCCGTGACACTGAGCGCGCCGGCGCCCAATCCCGCGTCCGGCCCGGTGCGGATTTCCTTTTCGGCCCGGGAGGCAGAGCAAACCGCTCTCCATCTCTACAACGCACTGGGGAAGCGCGTTGCCACCCTGTACCAAGGGGATCCCCCGGCCAGAGGGCGCCAGACGGTTCGCCTCAACGCCGCCGCGCTCCCGAGCGGCCCGTACTTTCTGCGGCTCACCACGGACGGGCGGACAAGAACCCGAACATTGACCGTGGTTCGCTGACGTCCGCCCCCCGACTCCGGACCGTCCGGCTGCCCCGTCTCTGGCGACTCATCTCGTCTGACGACTCGTTGCGCAGGCCTAAACGGCCGCAGCGAAGCGCGGAAGACGAGTCCCACTCCGCGGTCGGTCCGCCCGAGCGTCTGGGCGTGGCAGGAGGCGCGCCCTGCAACAGACCCCACAACAAAAAGCCCGCAACAAAAATGGGCCGCCCCCGAAGGAGACGGCCCATCGCGCTCGTATGGCCAACTCGGACTCAGCCGTCGGGCTGAATTGGTTGGCGACTCTTTGTGCTACTGCGTGGCTGGCACTAGAGGTCGAAGCGCAGGCTCAGCGTTCCGGTGAAGGCGCTGGTCGAGACGTCCTCAAAATTGGGACCTCGCTCCCCGAGGTTCACGAATCCGAGGTTGTAGCGCCCGTCGACCGCGATTTCGCTGAGCGGGCCCTTGTCCACGGCGTAGGCAATCTCGCCGCCTACAACGCCGCTGAAGTCCACGTCCGCAAAGCTGTCATCCCGGTCTGCGCCGTCGATCTCATTGTTGGTAATGATGCCGAGGGCCGGGCCGACGTAGACCCGCGGGGTGATCGGCGAGAGCGGAGCGCTGAGCTTCAGGAGCACCGGAATCTCGATCACGTCCTGGCGGACGCGCACGTCCTGCACGGTTCCGGCTTCGTTGAAGTGGTTCTTGGCGCCGCGCACCGAGTAGAGCACCTCCGGCTGGATGGCGAAGGCGTCGTTGACCTGATAGTTCACGAACACCCCGCCGGTAAAGCCCGGGCGGAAGTCGTTAGAGGCGACGTCGTCCCCGTAGAAGGTGGCCTGCGTCAGGCCGCCCCGCACGCCAATGTCGACGGGCGATTGGGCCTGGCTGGCGGCGGGAAGCGCGAGGCCGGCCAGCAGAAGAAGGGTTGCGATTGAGGCAGTGAGTTTCGAGGTTACGGTTTGCATAATCTACAGAAAGGAGTGTAATGATGTGGATTGTGCAGCGCAGGGGAGCTGCGACGGATAGGGTGGTGCCGTCGGTCGCAGCGCCGCCTGCGTTTTTTTGTTCGCCGTCCCGGCGTTGAAGCCGCCACGGCGGTGCCGACGCTTCGTCGGCCGGCACGCAAATGATCATCAAATCTGATCGTTACAGTCGTGAGTGAATGATCATTCCGCACACATAAAAAGGGCGAAGGGCCTTCGGTTCCCCCTGCGTGGGGGAGGCCACTGGACTTTCACACCGGAAGCGCTTTTGCGAAACGGACGCATCGGAAGGCGTTGTGCGGGAGGCATCGGGAGAGTTCGCAAACCCGGGCGGGCCCCGCCCTACACCGCCGCGTCTTGCGGCGCTGTTCCCGGCGCCGTTCCCGTGGGCGTCAGCCGGGCTGCCCGGGACGGGGCCTCGGCAACCAGGGAGGCCCCGCAACCAGGGAGGCCCCGGCAATCAGTCCCGGCCCGCAGCATGAACGGGGAGGGGCGCCGCTTCCCATTGGACCCAGCGCACTGGCCGGTGCCGGATTCGCCGATGGGCCCCGCGGGCGCACTACCGGGCGGGCAGACGGAAGAAGATGGCGTAGAGCACGGGCACGACGATCATCGTGAGCACGGTCCCGAAGATGAGGCCGAAGGTGATGGTCACCGCCATGGCCTTGAAGAAGGCGTCGAAGAAGAGGGGGATCATGCCGAGGGCGGTGGTCAGCGAGGCCATCAGCACCGGCCGGAAGCGGACCACACTGGCGTTGATGATTGAGAGGTAGAGCGGCTGGCTTTCGCGCCAGATCTCGATCTCGTCGATCACCACCACGGCATTTTTGATGAGCAGGCCCGAGAGGCTGAGGAACCCAAGCAGGGCCGTGAAGCCGAACGCGGCGCCCGTAAGCAGCAGCCCCGCCACCACGCCAATGAGCACCAGCGGCACGGTGAGCCAGATGATGATGGGCTGGCGGACGGCGTTGAAGAGGGCGACGGTGATGAGCACCATCAGCACGAAGAAGATGGGCAGCGAGGAGAAGAGCGACCCGCGCGCCTCGTTGGAGCTTTCGTACTGCCCGCCCCACTCAATCTCGTAGCCGCGGGGCAGGGAGAGCTGCTCCACCTGCGGGCGGACGTCTTGGAAGACCGACTGCGCAGTGCCGGTGATGGGATCGGCGAAGACACTGAGCGTGCGCGCCCGGTTGTAGCGACGAACGACGTCGTTCTCGAAGTCCATCGCCACCGTGGAGACGACCTGTCGCATTGGGACGTACTCCTGGGCGGCGGCGCTCCATAC
>CAZFJR010000089.1:0-3498 GCA_964519235.1 uncultured Salinivenus sp.
CTCGCTGGACTGAGGCCTCTCGCTGGAGAGAGAGTGCGGCGCAGCGCCTCCGGTCGCGCTGCAGAGCCTCAGCCGCGCTCCCGAGAGGGGGCGAGGGAGTTACCCAGAGGACGCGGCCGCCGTCTAACTAAGGTCCATGCCTGCAATCTCAAAGCGGGCCCCGCCCGTTCGGCTGTCCGTGACGGAGAGGGACCAGCCGTGGGCCTTTGCCACCGTTTCCACGATGCTGAGGCCAAGCCCCGTTCCCTCCCTGCGCGAGGAGTAGCCATCGTCGAACACGGCCTCGCGCTTCTCTTCCGGAATGCCCGGCCCGTCGTCCGCCACAAAAAACCCATTCGAGACGAGGCCAGTCCGCACCACGACCTCGCTGCCGCCGTGCTCCACGGCGTTGCGGAAGAGGTTTTCGAGCAGTCGCCGCAGCCGTGTCTCGTCTGCGCGCACCGTTCCGCCGGCCTCGTTCCGCAGAGTGGCGCGGACGGTATCGACGTGGCTCCAACTCGCCTCGACGACCGACGACAGGCACACCGGCGTCCGGGCATCGGAGGGGATGTCGCCGTCGCGGGTCAGGGCAAGTACGTCTTGGATAATGCCGCGCATCCGGTCCAGGGCGTTCCCGATGTCCTCCAGGGGGCGCCGCGGATCGTCCGCCTCGCGGGCCAGGTCAAGGGTCATCATCGCCGTGTTAAGCGGATTGCGGAGGTCGTGCGAGAGAACGCTCGCGAAGCGGTCGAGCCGGCTGTTTTGGCGCTCCAGACGTGTTTTGTCGCGGCGCTGCTCAAGGTCGTAGCGAGCCCACAGGGTTAGCAGCTCCAAGAACGTCTTCTCACGGTCGCTGAACGGCTCCGCCCGGGCCGCGTCGTCCGCGAAGCAGAACGTACCGTAGCGTTCTGTGCCGACCCAAACTTGCGCCCCGATGTAGCTGCCGAGCCCGAAGCGGTTGTAGGCCGGATCGTCCGCCCAGTCCTCCGCAAGGGCGTTCTGCACTGCAAGCGGGCGTTCTTGCGTAAGGGTTTTCCGGCAGTAGGCCTCCGAAAGGGGGCAGCGGGCGCCGCGCTGGAGGAGGGTGTGGGACCCGGTCGCGTGCACGACGGTCTGCTCCCCGTCCGAGATGCGGGTCAGAAAGCCGTACGGGAGGTCTAGGTATTCGCATCCCAAGTCGAGCAGACGGCGGACCTTCGACTCGAACGAAGCATCGCGGTCGGCCGTGATGCGGTACATGCGGCGCAGGACTGCCTGTTCGTCTCGCAGGGTGCGTTCGGCCTCTTTCTGCTCTGTGATGTCGGTATAGATGGCGTACACCTCGGCGGTCCCGTCCGCCCGCGTACGACTGGCCACTTGGAGCCGAAAATCGTGCCTCCCGTTCGCGGTATCACGCCGCACCTCGGCGCGTGTGACCTGCGCGTCCGGGGCGTCGGGCCCGTTGTGCTCGGGGGCGTCGTCTCCGGAGGGGCTCTCGAACAGAGACGCAAGCGCACGGCCCCGTGCGGCGGCGGCCTCCAGCCCGAACACGGATTCGAACGCTGGGTTGACATCGGCAACCAGGGCCCGGCCGTCCTCGACAGTGCAGCGGGCCACGGGTGTGGGGAGGCTCTCGAAGAGCGTCTCGAATCGATCGCGTTCCGCCCGGAGGTCTTGCGCAGCCTCCTTCTGCGCCGTGATGTCGGTAATGGCGCCATCATAGCACCGCACCGTTCCGTCGGGGTCACGCACGACGGTTCCACTCAGCAGGCCGATGAACGAGGTGCCATCTTGTCGTTGAAATTCGACCTCCTGGGCGTCAAACGAGCCGTGCGTGTCGAGGGCCTGCCGGCGCCGTGCGCGCTCGTCCGGGTGGCGGTAGAGGCGGGCCGGGTCAAGCTCAAGGACGTCCTCCACGCACTCGTACCCAAACATCTCGGCGAAGGCGCGATTGGCGTAGACGATGCCGCGCCCGGGAACGGACCGGTAGATGCCGTCCGATACGTTTTCAGTAATTGTACGGAGCCGTTCGGCGCGCTTCTCCGCCCGGCTTCGGTTGCGGCGTGACGCCAGAATGAGGGTGCCCTCCACGGCCGCCACTGTTCCCAGGCCAGCCAGGGCCACCAGTGTGCGGCCCAGGGGCACGGCCGTCATCCCCGCCGCCACGAGCGGAGCCAGGAGCCCGAAGCCCCCAAACCGGAGCACCGGCCTGATGGACTGCGCTCCGGCCCACACCGCCAGCAGCAGGAGCGCATACGCAAGCAGCAGGAACGTGCCGTGGGCGTCGGCAAAGTGGTGCAGCGCGGCCGCAGCGGCAACGCTTCCCATCGAGAGGTAGAACAGCCCACGCAGTGTCGTCACGTAGTGACGCCGGACCCAGCCCGAGCCATGCGACGCGCCCCACAGCCCGATGAGGAGCCCCGCGGTGCCCAGGCGAGCCCAGAGTGGGAGAGAAGGGCCCGGCAGGAGGGAAACGGGATGGAGGGCGAGAAGCAGCAGCGCGCCCAGAAGCGTGAGTAGACGATGGAACTGAAGCTGTGTTTGCGCTTCCGCCGAGGTGCCGGGAGCATCCGCGCGGGACAGTGCCGAGAGGGGAGGGAAGGAAATCATCGAGGGGATCGCGGAGGCCGCGGGCGGACGGGCCCTGTGCGTTCCGGACAGGGGCAGTGGGCCCGGCGCCGAGGTCGTTGTACAAAACGGGAAGGGCTCGGTCGTTCTGAATATCGGCGGGCTGCAGGCAATCTTAACAGCCGGCGCGGAGGTGTTGGGAGGCGCCACAAGGGGCTACGGGCCGGAGCTGCCGCAACTCCCGACGCCTTCAGCCGTAGGGCGGAGTGAGACTACTCCGCCAAGAGGCTCCCTGTCCGACTCTCCCAACCCCGACTCTCCCAACCCCGACTCTGCGCTCATGCGAAGCAAAGGTGCCATCACCCTCGTCGTTCTTGCGCTCGTCCTGGGCGTCGTTGGCTGCGGAGCCACGAGTTCGTACAACAGCCTCGTTCAGAGCGACGAGCAGGTGCAGCAGGCCTGGGCCAATGTGCAGGCCACGTACCAGCGGCGGGCCGACCTCATCCCGAACCTCGTAGAGACGGTGAAGGGGGCCGCCGATTTTGAGCAGGAGACCCTCACGGCCGTCACGGAGGCGCGGGCCAAGGCGACGTCCATTCAGGTTACCCCCGAGGACCTCGAAAATCCCCAGCAGCTGCAGCAATACCAGCAGGCACAGTCGGCCCTCGGCCAGTCGCTGGGGCGGCTGCTTGCAGTCTCCGAGAACTATCCGCAACTGCAGGCGACGCAGTCGTTTAGCGACCTGCAGGCACAGCTGGAGGGCACCGAAAACCGCATTACGGTGGCGCGGCGCGACTACAACAACGCCGTGCGCCAGTACAACACCCAGGTGCGCTCGTTTCCCACGGTGCTCTTTGCCAGCCTCATGGGCTTTGACCAGAAGGCGTCGTTCGAGGCGGAGCAGGGAGCCGAGCAGGCCCCCGATGTGAACTTTGGCAGTGAGTGATGCGTGAAGCGTGATGCGTGAAGCGT
>CAZFJR010000089.1:3598-12311 GCA_964519235.1 uncultured Salinivenus sp.
CCCCCGATGTGAACTTTGGCAGTGAGTGATGCGTGAAGCGTGATGCGTGAAGCGTAAGGGCGCAGGAGGAGGGTCGACAGCTGAGTCATGCATTCCGTCGTGTCGTGTTGCCGTCTTCCTCCATTCGCACTCTCTTTTCCGGTCTGCGTCGGCCCGTGCCGTTTCGTTCCCGCCTCATTCTGCTTCTTCTCGCCGCGGTCGGGCTTTGTGGGTCCGTCTGGGCGTCGTCGGCCGTGGCACAGCGCTACGAGTTTCCGCCGAAGCCGAGCGGCCCGGTGCTTGACCAGGGCGACCTGCTCTCGGGCGGGGAGGAGCGCGCGCTGGCCCGCAAGCTGGCCGCCTACGAAGACACCTCCTCGACCGCCGTCGTGGTGGTCACGCTCCGGTCTCTCGGCGGCGCCCCGGTCGACGACTACGCCATCTCGCTGGGGCGGGCCTGGGGCGTGGGACAGGAGGGCAAAGACAACGGCGTCGTGGTGCTCGTTTCGCGGGACGACCGCAAGATGTTCATCGCCACGGGGTACGGCGTGGAGGGCGCCCTCCCTGACGCCATCGCCAACCGCATCGTGGAGCGCGTCATGACGCCCGCCTTCCGGCAGGGGCAGTTCTATGCCGGACTCGACCGCGGCACCGACGCCATCATCCAGGCCACCCTGGGAGAGTACACGGCCGCGGAGGAGGCCCCGGCCGCCTCGTCCGACGATGGCATCTCCACCACGCTCATCTACATCGTTCTGATTCTGTTGTACTTCGTGGGCAGTGCGTTCTGGAAGCGGGGCCAGGGCCCGAAGACGGGCAGCAAAAAGACGAAGCGGCAGCACGGCGACCTCCCGATCATCATCTGGGGCGGTGGGGGCGGAGGATCGGGCGGGGTCGGAGGCGGCGGTGGAATGGGCGGTGGAATGGGCGGTGGAGGCTTCGGCGGCGGCAGCTTTGGCGGGGGCGGAGCCGGCGGGTCGTGGTGAGGAATGAGGCGTGAGACGTGATCCGTGAAACGCAGCACATGGACTCGTCAAAGACATCTCTCACGCACCACGTGTTCACGCATCACGTCGTCTTTCTTGCCGCACTTCGATAGAGGATCCGACATCGGGCACACTCAATCTGACCGTCTTGACCCATGAGCACCGACCGACTGGAGCAGCTCAAATCCTTCTATGAGGACGACCCGGACGATGCGTTTACGCGGTACGCCCTCGCGCAGGAGCACCTGAAGCACGACCACACGAGCCGGGCGCTGGCGCTGTTTGAGGAGCTGGTGGAAACAGATCCCGACTATGTGGGGACGTACTACCACCTCGGCAAGCTCTACGAGCGGCTCGATCGCACCGACGCTGCAATCGAGACGTACGCCCAGGGCATTGACGTGGCCCGGGAGCAGCGAGAGCAGAAGGCGCTCTCGGAGCTCCAGGACGCGAAGCTGAAGGCCGAAGGTGTTGGGTTCTCGTGATCGTGGAGTTTCGTGATCGTTCCGATGGCGCCATGCGCACCGCGATCTTCCTTTTCGTCGTGCTCGCGACGGCCGCCCTTCCGCGCCCCAGCGCGGCCCAGCAGGCGCCCGCCGACTCCGTGTACACGGTGCAGTCCGGCGACACGCTGTACAGCATCGCGCAGCGGTTTGGGGTGTCGGTGACGGCCCTGCAGCGGTGGAATGATCTGGAGGGAACGGCCATTCAGAGGGGGCAGGCGCTTCGGGTGCGCCCGCCGCAGGCAGAGCGCCCGGCGGACGCCGCAGGCGAGGCGGCCGACGCCACCGCTGCCGCGCCACACACTGTCTCGACAGACACGACAACGGCGGACACCACCACGATGGAGCCCGCCGCAACAGATGCCCCCGCCACGGCAGATACCGCCACGACTCCCCCGGTTCCCACCGGCCCGCCGCCCCTCTACGGCCGATACACGGCAGAGGCGGGCGACTCGTTTGTACACCTCGCCCTGCGCCTCGGCACCCCCGCCGATACGCTCTACGCCCTGAACGACAGCACCACCTCGGTCTCGCCCGGGCAGACGCTCCGCCTGCCCCGGCGCTTTGCCCCGCCGGGCCACACCGTGCAGCCCGACGAAACCCTCTACAGCATCGCGGGGCAGTACGGCGTGAGCGTGCGGGCGCTGCGGGCCGCCAATGCCCTCGACACGACCACGGTGCAGCCCGGCCAGCGCCTCCGCCTCCCGGGCCGAGAGGCCCCCACCGTGCCCCCGCCCGGCGACTGGGCCGCACCGGACTCGACCGGCGCCGTGGCCGTCTATCCCGACGCCTTTGCGGGTCGTCTCACGACGAGCGGTGCGCCGTACGACCCCGAGGCCCTCGGGGTGAGTCACCCGTCGCTCCCCTACGGTGCCGTCCTGCTCCTCTCGCGCCCCGACGCCGACCGCCACACCTTCGCCCGCGTCATCGACCGCGGCCCGCTCGACGAGGGCGTGCTGCTGGACGTGTCGGCGGCCGTGGCCGAGCAACTTGGCATCGACCCCGACACGACGCCGACGGTGGCGGTGCGGACGGTATGGATTGGGGGGCGACCGGAATGATGCGTGACACGTGAGGCGTGACACGTGAGGCGTGATCCGCGGCGTGAGGGGCCAAGTCACGCATCACTCTTCACGCATCATGCGTTTCCTTTCATGACTTCGGCCCGTCGATCTTTTTCCTGTCGTCCATGCCTCGTCCCGAAACCGGCTGGCACGCCTACCACCGGGCCACGCGCTCGGCGACCTACGGCTTCTGGAGCGCCCTGCCGCTTTTCGTGCTGTACGAGACGATGATCGTGCTCGTCAACCTCGATGCCACGCGGCCAGTGCGGGTGGGCGCGGGGGTGTGGATCAAGGACCTACTGACAATGACGGGGGCGTCCGGCGGGATCGGCCTCGCGCTCCTCGTGGCGGGCGGGGGACTCGCCGCATACCTGCTGGATCGGCACCGTAGCATTCCGCTGCGAAGTCGTTACTTCGTAGGCCTCGTGGGGGAGAGTGCCGTGTACGCCGTGGGCGTGGCCATTCTTGTTTCGTCGGCCGTGGGGCTGCTGTTTGCCGCGGTGCCGCCGCCCGAGGGGGCGCTGTGGACGCAGCTCGCCCTGTCCATCGGGGCCGGGCTCTACGAGGAGCTGGTCTTCCGCGTGCTGCTCGTGGGCGGGCTGGCGCTTCTGTTCCGGGGGCTGATGACGTCCCCCACGCAGGCGTATCTCCTCGCTGCGCTGGCGGGGGCGGTGCTGTTTAGCGGCGCGCATTACGTGGGGCCGCTCGGCGATCCGTTTGCGCTCCCCTCGTTTACCTTCCGCTTCCTCTTCGGCCTCGCCCTCAACGCGCTCTTCCTGGGGCGTGGCTTTGGGGTCGCCGCGTGGACGCACGCGCTCTACGACGTGATGGTGGTGACGGGAATGTTGGGGTAGCGGGACGTTCCAGAACGAGGGAGAGCCCCCATGTAGCCAATCCGCTCGTGGAACGTGAGTCATAACGCGTGAGGCGCCTCTCTTGCGCGGGATCCTCACGGTTCACGAATCACGCATCAGTCCCCCCGCATCACTTTGGAAAAAGTCTGCCACCCCGTCAGGCGGAGGGACCGCGGCACATCTCTTGCACGTATGAAGCCACGAATTTTGGTTTGCATTCCACGGTCCGACACCCGATTCCACCCATGAACACCTTTCGCACCACCGCGCTCATGGCGGTCATGCTCGTGCTCTTTGCCCTCATCGGGCAGGCGCTCGGGGGCACGGGCGGCATGATGCTCGCCTTCCTCATCGCCGTGGGGATGAACGGCGTCAGCTACTGGTACAGCAGCTCCATCGTGCTGCGCATGTACGGGGCCGAAGAGGTCAGCCGCGCCGAGGCGCCGGAGCTCTACGACCTCGTCGATCGCCTGCGCCGGCGCGCCGACCTGCCGATGCCAAAGGTCTGCATCATTCCGCAGGATCAGCCCAACGCCTTTGCCACCGGCCGCAACCCCGACAATGCCGTGGTGGCGGTGACGGAGGGCATCGTGCGGGCGCTGGACCGGGACGAGCTGGCGGGCGTCATCGCCCACGAACTGGCGCACATCAAAAACCGCGACATGCTCACGTCCACCGTGGCGGCCACGCTGGCGGCGGCGATTACGCTGCTGGCCCGGTTCGGCATCTTCTTCGACCGCGACCAGGGCTTCGTCACGTCGCTCCTCATGATGATCCTCGCCCCCATGGCGGCCATGCTCATTCAGATGGCCATCTCGCGCAGCCGCGAGTACGCCGCGGACCGCGACGGGGCGGAGATTGCGAAGAATCCGCTGGGCCTCGCCAGCGCCCTCCGCAGCATGGAGCGCGCCGCCCAGCACCAGTCCATGCCTGCGAACCAGGCCACTTCCCACATGTTCATTGTGAACCCGTTTAGTGGTGGCCTGAGCGGACTGAAGCGGCTCTTCTCCACCCACCCGCCCACGGAGGAGCGCATCGCCCGCCTCGAAGACATGGCCGGCCGCGCCTAATCATTGCTTTCGCCTCCCATGCGCAACCACCGACTCGCTGTTCTCGGCGGGGGTTTCCTCGCGTTCCTCCTCGCCGCCGGCGCCCTGCTCCTCTACCTCTTCGGCACGCAGACGTACACGGTCAACGGACGCGTGGCCGGCATCCAGGACGGGGGGCGCACCCTCGTGGTGGAGCACGAGAAGATTCCGGGCTACATGCCGCCGATGATTATGCCCCTGCCGGTGGCGGACTCCAGCATGACGACGACGCTGGCCCCGGACGACGCGATTCAGTTCCGCATGGCTGTCTCCGACGACAGCGTCAGCATTATCGCGCTCCGCGAACTGCCCGATACGGCAGTGGCCCGCCACCCCGCCCGGACCACCACCCCGATCCAATCGGCGGACGCGGGCGGCGCTCCACTGCTGCAGCGCGGCGATCGGGTGCCCGCCGACCTCACGCTCACGAATCAGGCCGGGGCCCCGGTCCGAATCGGCGACTACCGCGGACAGCCCCTCGTCCTCACGTTCATCTATACCCGCTGCCCGCTGCCTACCTACTGCCCGCTGATGTCGAAGCATTTCGCGGCGCTGCAGCCGGACCTTCGCGAGCGGTATGGGCAAGACGTGCAGCTGCTGTCAATTAGCTTCGATCCCGCCTACGACACCCCCAAGGTCCTCCGGGAGTACGCTGCGCGCTACACCGATCGCCTCGACACCTGGACGTTCGCAACGGGCGACTCGATGCAGGTGCAGCGCGCCACGGAGCTGTTCGGCGTCTATACGCAGCAGGCCGGCAGCGACGAAATCACCCACAACCTCACCACGGCTTTGATCGGGCCGGAGGGGCGCGTGCGGCGTTTCTGGCGGGGCAACGACTGGGCGCCCGAGGACGTCCTGCAGGCCGTTGAGCAGGTGGCAGGGCCTGCCTGACGCCCCACGGCGGAGGCGGGCCGCCGCTGCTCCCTGTTGCACACAGACGGAACCCGGATTCTGTAAGACTCATATGAGCACTTGCTCATGTACTCATGAATTAATATCGGCCCGCACGGCGCACGTCCTGCGGCGCGCGGTGCCTTTCTGACGCTCGTATGTCCGACCACAGCCACGGCGGGGAGTTCGGAGGCAAGACGGAACTGATTTTTGCCCTTCTGGCCGGCGTGTGTGTGGCCGCCGGGTGGGGCCTCTCCTTCGTGGGGGCGGTGCCGGGGGACGTCTCGCTGGGTCTGTACGTCGGGGGCTACGTCTTTGGCGGCGCCTACACCGTGCGGGAGGCCATCGAGACAATCCGGGCGGGCGGGTTCGAGGTCGATTTTCTGATGCTCGTCGCGGCGGCAGGGGCGGCGGCGCTCGGGAAGTGGCTGGAGGGGGCGTTTCTGCTGTTTCTCTTCTCGCTGGGTCATGCGCTGGAGCACCACGCCCTGCACCGGGCGCGCCACGCCATCGAGTCGCTCGCCGACCTGGCGCCCGACACCGCCCGCGTCCGCCGCGACGGCACGGAGCAGGAGGTGCCCGTCGACGAACTCGCGGTGGGCGCAACGGTCGTCGTTCCCCCGAACGCGCGCATCCCCGCCGACGGGGTCGTGACGAAGGGCGAGAGCGCCGTCGACCAGGCCCCAGTGACGGGCGAGAGCGTGCCTGTCGACAAGGCGCCGGTGGACAACCCCGAGGCGGCCCTGCAGACGCCCGACGACCTCGGCCCCGCCCACCGCCTGTTTGCGGGCACGATCAACGGCAGCGGTGCGCTGGAAATGCGCGTGACGCGGCGGGCCGACGAGACGACGATCTCGCAGGTCGTACAGACAATCACGGAGGCAGACGCCGAAAAAGCCCCCACCGAGCGCTTTACCAATCGCTTCGAGCGCTACTTCGTCCCGGCCGTCCTGGGGCTGGTCGTGCTCCTGCTATTTGCGTGGGTGCCCCTCGACGAGACGTTTGCCGATAGCTTCTACCGCGCGATGGCGGTGCTCGTGGCCGCCAGCCCGTGTGCGCTCGCCATCGCCACCCCGAGCGCCGTCCTCAGCGCCCTGGCCCGCGCCGGGCGCGGCGGCGTGCTGGTGAAGGGCGGCGGCCCGCTCGAACGGCTCGGGCGGCTGGGGGCGGTGGCGTTCGACAAGACGGGCACCCTCACGGAGGGGGCGCCCACGGTGACGGACGTGCAGCCGCACGGCGATACCCCGGAGGCGGAGGTCCTGCGCGTGGCCGCAGCGGTGGAGCAGCACAGCGACCACCCGCTCGCCGAGGCCGTCGTCCGCGCCGCCCGGGCGCGCCTCAACGGAGAGCCGCTCGCGGAGGCCCACGCCCTGAAGAACATTCCGGGCCGCGGGCTCCGGGCCACCGTCGGCAACGATCCGGTGTGCGTCGGCACGGCCGCCCTCTTCGACGAGAGCGACGGCCCGCCGCTTCCCGACGCCCTCCGCGACGCAGCCGAGGCGCTGGAGGCGGAGGGGCGCACCACGATGGCGGTCCGGCGCAACGGCACCTACCTGGGCGTCCTCGGCCTCGCAGACACGCCCCGCCCAGGCGCCGCCGACGTGCTTGCGCACCTCCGTCGCGTCGGCGTCCGGCGCATGGTCATGATCTCGGGCGACAATCAGCGCGTGGTGGACGCGGTGGCCCGGCGGCTCGGCCTCGACGAGGCGCGCGGCGACCTCCTGCCCGACGACAAGGTCGCCGCGGTGCGGGCGCTCCGCGAAGACGAAGACGTGGCGATGGTGGGCGACGGGGTGAACGACGCGCCCGCCATGGCCACCGCTACCGTGGGCATCGCGATGGGGGCCGCGGGATCGGATGCCGCCCTGGAGACGGCCGACGTGGCCCTCATGGCCGACGATCTCTCGCAGCTCCCCTTCGCCGTGGGCCTCGGCCGACAGACGCGCCGCATCATCACCCAAAACCTGTGGATCGCCCTTGGCATGGTCGCGGTGCTCGTTCCCGCCACCCTCCTCGGGCTCCACATCGGCCCCGCCGTGGTGCTGCACGAGGGGTCAACGCTCGTCGTGGTGGGCAATGCGCTCCGACTGCTCGGGTACGCGCCGTCGTAAGGAAAATGGTAGAATGGGCAAACCCCCGGGACAGCGGGTCCCTCCGGACACCAACAGAGGAAAATCCAGAACGCCCCTTCTACGGTTTGCGTGCGTCTGGAAGGTTCTCCTTTTTGCTATAAATCCCTCGTAAAATGAGACACTAGAGTCTGCCGACCACTTGTCTGTTCCGGGGACCTCAGGCGCTCCAGGTCGCCTCCGACGTTAGAAGCGCAGATTGGATGTGTCTAGGGAACGTGGGGTCGTTCTCCTTTCGCCCAGTTCTCCACCAGTAGGATGCGCCAAACGCTCCTTTTGCTCGTTCTTGCTGTGGGAGTGTGGGGCGGCGGTGCAAACGCCGACCCGGGGCTCGACCGCTGGTCCACGCTCCACGATGGAGACTTCTCCACGCGCTCAACCGACCTCCTCACCCCTGTCCGAGACGAGAGTCCCGGGTCGCCGACCGACTCCGTTGATCTGTACAGCCGGACCTCTGAATACGTCCCGAAGTCGTGGACCGTGGAGGACGGGCTTCCGCTGAACATGGTATGGGCCCTCGAGCAGTCGCGGGACGGGAGGTTGTGGATCGGCACGGCGGAAGGGCTGGCCGCCTTCGACGGCGCCGGCTTTACGACCTATGACGGGGCGGAGACCGAGGGGCTGGCGGGCAATAAGATTCATGCACTCATGGAAGATCGGGAAGGACGTCTGTGGATCGGCACTCCGACGGGCGTCTCCGTTCGGGAGGGCGACGAGTTTCGGCAGATTGAGGGGCCGTCTCACATCCGCGCCTTCGGGGAGGCCCCGACCGGTCGGGTGTGGATGATCGGGCCCTCGGGGCTGTACCGGTCCATCTCGGACGGCGTCCAGCGCGTGCCGCTTCCCGACACCGTCAGCACCGTTGGAGTGTACTCCCACGTGGCTCCCGGCCCGTCGGGTTCGGTATGGGTGTCTACCGGAAGCGATTTGCTTCTCTATCGCGACGGCCGGTTTCGGCGTCCGGAGGTGCGTCCGAGAGGGAGCGTGCAGGCACTCGACGTGGGGACCGGTGGTCGCCTCTGGGTTGCCACCCCTGCAGAGGTGTTGGGCGTGGGGCCGGACACGACGGCCCGGTACCGCCACACGGGGGGCGTCGTCCGTTCTCTACGAACGGACGCAGCCGGGGGCGCCTGGGTCGGCACGTCCACGAAGGGTCTCCTACGCATCTCGGACGGCACCATCCGATCGGTGTACTCGGCGCCGGTGCCGAATGAAC